>JAKOSN010000171.1 GCA_029777335.1 Planctomycetota bacterium | reverse complement strand
GTCGTTGTAATTCCATTCGGCTGCCCTGTCCGACCCTTCGTGGCCGGATTGTTAGGCCCTCGTTGTGGTAGGGAACGATCATGCTCCCCGCGCGCATCCGTCGCTGGCTCTCTGGAGTCATCGCTCTCAGTGTTGTAACTCTCGCTCCCACCGTCCTCCTCGCCCAGTATCCTCAAGTGTCGGTCCCCACGATCACCGAGACGTCCATTGCTCCCGGAGACGAGACGCAGCAGCGGATTCAGAATCTGGAGGCCCAGAATCAGGAGCTGAATCGACAACTGCGCGACCTCTCGCGGCGTCTTGATGGTCTTTCTGGTTCCTCGGGAGCCGCCACTCAGCCGGCAACCCCTGGTTATACCGCCGATCAAATGTTTCCACCCAGAACCTCCGGAGGGAGTCGAACAGGTGCTGGCGAGGCGACCTTGCCCTACACGCCTGAACAACTGGGGCGGCCGCTCCCTCCGGGGAGGGACTTGGTGCAGGGGGAAGGCGGGAAGGAAGCGAAGCGCGCGCGTGTCGATCTGGAACAGGGGGTACGCTTCCTTGATCCGGATGGAGATTTTCGCATCGAGTTTCATGATCTAACTCAGGTGGAATATCGTGCTTTCAGTACCCCGCATCCCCTGGTGGATACGTTTGATATTCCTCGCCAACGTCTTTATTTTGCGGGGCAGGTGGCCAAGAACTACGAATTTTACAGCGTGATCAATCGGGGTTATGGTACCCTGGATGTCCTCGATGCGTACATGAATTTCAAGTTCGACAAGGCATTCAACATCCGTGTTGGTCGCACCAAAACGCCGTACAGTTACGAGTATTACAAGATCGCGGAAGGCGACCTGATTGCCCCGGAACGCTCGGTGTTCGTGGGCAACCTCTCTCCCAATCGTCAGATCGGCGTGATGGCTTACGGGACGTTGTTTCAGGACAAGCTGGAGTACGCGGCGGGGGTGTTCAATGGCCCGCAGCGCTCGTTCCAGGATTTCAACCTGGCAAAGGATCCGTTCCTCTTCCTCGATTTTCGACCGTTTCGCGGCGAAGGAAATCCCAACTTTGAGAACCTCCATTTTGTGGCGTCGGGCACCTGGGGATTGCGGAACAAGCCCGAACCCGAACCCAATGCGTATCGCACCGCCAACGACGAAACGACCACCGCGGCCATCGAAAGCATTTCCCCCGCGTTCTTGAAATTGCTTCCCGGTGTCTCGGAAGGAGGGCAAAGTTCCCGGTGGGCCGGGGAGGTTGCCTGGTTCCGCAAGAGTCTCTTCTTGCTTGCCCAGTACAACGGCGGGTTCATCGGCTATCGAAGAAACCAGGGTCCGATTGGCGAGGTTCCGCTCCAGGGGGGCGCGGTGGCCCTCACCTATTTTATCACGGGGGAAGAACCCGTCACGCGCAAGGAAGTGGAACCCCTGCGCCCTTTCAAGTGGACCGATCCGAAGAGTAACCCGGGGGCGATCGAACTGTACACACGAACTGCCTACATCGACATTGGGGGGGAGGTTTTCGACAAGGGCTTTTCCGATCCCAACCTCTGGAGCAACCAGGCGCTGGTGCTGGACAACGGGGTGAACTGGTATCTCAATCGCTATGTGCGCATCTTCCTGGACTGGCAGCACGCCGAGTTCGCCTCTCCGGTCGGGGCGATTCCAGGGTCGCGTACCAGCTCCCAGAACCTGTACTGGTTCCGAACGCAGATTTATTATTGATCGTCAAGGGGCCTGCACTCCCTGCGCAGAACAGCGAGCTTCGATCGAGAGAGTGCAGGTCTGGAGTGTTGTACGTCCTCGCCTTACTAGCGTGTGAGGCAGCGGACAACCCGCCGAACCTTTGTCCGCCAGCGCGCACGTCCTCGTTCCAGCGCAGTCAGCCTCGAGCCGTGAACCCTTCGGGACGCGACCAGCCAAGGAGCAAAGCCTTTGACCAGCAGGGCCAGGGTGACTACAATCAGAGGAATCTTGGTCACGAGGAAAAGCGGTGACGACACCTTCCTTGTTTTCGGATCTCCTGTCCGATCCAGCTGGCGCCGATCAGACGCTGCTGTCGTTGCTCCCCCCGGCTCGCCCGGCCAGCCACGGCACCCTGATCACCTATTTCAAGCGTTACAAGATGGAGATTGATCTGCACGATCTGCCTGCGCCGCAGTTGCCGGAAGGATTTCACTGGGTCGCCTGGCAGCCCACCCTGAGCGAGCTTCACGCCGACGTGCTCTACAGCAGTTTCGAGAACGAGGTCGATGCCCTCGTCTTCACCAGCCTGGGCGAACGGGCGGGGTGTCGCGCCTTGATGAATGAACTGGCCCGGCGCAGCACCTTCATTCCGGCGGCCACCTGGTTGCTGGCCCAGGACGATCAGCCGTGTGGCACCATCCAGGGGCTGCGCGAGCGCTCGGGGGTGGGGGCGATTCAGAATCTTGGCATCCTTCCGCAGTATCGTGGCCGGGGACTGGGAATCGCCCTGCTGCTCCAGGCCCTGCACGGCTTTCGCCAGAGCGGGGTAAGCCGCACGGTCCTCGAAGTCACGGCTCAGAATGAGCGCGCCCTGCGGCTGTACAGCCGGCTCGGTTTCCGACGCACCAAGACCACCTACAAGGCCGTATCCCTGAACGACCGGCGCTAGCACGGCGACCGAGGAGGAGTTCGTGCCCCAGCAATTGATCTATCAGCACACGTTCGCCAACGGCCTGACCTTACTGGCTGAGGAAATGGACGATGTGCGTTCGGCGGCCTTTAATTTCCTTATCCCCGCTGGCTGTGTCTACGACCCTCCCGCGCACCGTGGGATTGGCTCGGTACTCTCCGAGTTGATCACGCGTGGCGCCGGCTCGCGCGACAGCCGCGAACTGAGCCTGGCTCTGGATAATCTCGGCCTGGATCGCAGCGAGAGTGTCGCCAGCCTGCACATGCGTTTCTGGGGGGCCACGCTGGCGCGCAACATCCCCGCCAGCCTCGAACTCTACGCCGACATTCTCCGCCACCCGCATCTTCCCGAGGACGAGGTCGAACCGGTGCAGGCCCTGGCCTTGCAGGATTTGCAGGGGCTGGAGGATGAGCCCCGCCAGAAGGTGCTCATCGAGCTGCGCAATCAGCACTATCCTCCGCCGCTTGGCTTTGATCGCCGGGGCACCGAGGAGGGCGTGCGCAGCCTCACCCGCGACATCATTCACCGCCATTATCACCGCCATTTCCAGCCGCAGGGAGCGATTCTCTCCGTGGCGGGCAACATCAAATGGGATCCTCTGCGAGCCCAGGTCGAACGCCTCTTCGGCGACTGGAAGGGCGAACCACTCCCGCCGCTGCAGCTGGGACAAACTGGCCAGAAGGTCAGCCACCTGGTCAAGGAGGTGGAGCAAACACAGATCGCCATGGCCTGCGCCAGCGTTCCCATTGGCGCGCCCGAATACTACGCCGCCCTGGGAGCGGTCAATGTGTTGAGCGGGACCTCCAGTTCACGCCTCTTTACCGAGGTGCGCGAAAAACGCGGCCTGTGCTACTCCGTGTGGGCCACCTATCAGACCTTCAAGGATCGCGCCAGTATCCTCGCCTACGCCGGCACCACCAACGAGCGCGCTCAGGAAACGCTCGACGTGATGATGGCCGAGATGCGCCGTCTCAGCCAGGGCATTGAGGAGGAAGAAGTGGAGCGCGTCAAGGTGGGGTTGAAATCCTCGCTGATCATGCAGCAGGAGTCCACCTCGGCCCGGGCCGGCACCCTGGCGGGCGACTGGTATTATCTGAACCGGGTGCGCAGTTTCGACGAGATCCAGGCCGCCATTGAAAGCCTTTCGCCCGCCCGCATCCAGCAGTATCTGGCGCACCATCCCCTGCAGGACTTTACCCTGGTCACCCTTGGTCCCAAACCGCTCACAATCCCGGCGTGATCCCCTCGAAGATCCGAGAGAACCCATGATGCAGTTCCACAGCCTGCTTCTTGACAATGGCCTTCAGATCATCGGGGAGACCAATCCCTCGGCGCGTTCGCTGGCCCTGGCCTTTTTTGTGCGCACCGGCTCCCGGGACGAAACCCCCGAGGTTTCCGGCGTCACCCACTTTCTCGAACACATGATCTTCAAGGGAACCGAACGGCGGACTGCCCTGGAGGTCAATCGGGATTTTGATCGTATCGGCGCCGACTACAACGCCTTCACCAGCGAGGAAAATACCGTTTTCCACGCGGTCTTACTCCCCGAATATCTGCCTCAGGCGATCGACATTCTCGCTGATATCCTCCGTCCCAGTCTGCGCGAGGAGGATTTCGAGATGGAGAAGAAAGTCATCATTGAGGAAATCGGCATGTACGAGGATCAGCCGGGCTGGGCGGCCTACGATCATGCCAAGCAACTGTATTTCGGTTCGCATCTGCTGGGGAACAGCATCCTTGGTACTCCCGAGAGTATCCGGGCCCTGAAGCGCGATCAGATGTACGAATACTTCGAACGGCGTTATGTGGCGCCCAACATCACCGTGGTCGCGGCGGGGGCCTTTGTCTGGGAGGATCTGGTTCAGCTGGTGCGCAAACATTGCGGTAACTGGCGCGCCGGTCCGATTGGGCGCGGGGGAGTCGAGGAAACCCGGGGCACCGGCAAGTTCCAGGTTCTGCACCGCGCCAACGTTGCGCAGGAGCATGTCATCCTCATCGGACCGGGACCGACGGCTGCTTCGCCCCTCCGTCATGCCGCCGACACCCTTTCTCTCGCCATTGGCGATGATTCCGGGAGCCGGCTTTACTGGTCGCTCGTTGATCCCGGGCTGGTGGAATCGGCCGGATGCGGCTTCCACGAATACGAGGGTACCGGCGCTTTTTACACCTCCTTCAGTTGTGATCCCGAACAGGTCGAGGAAAACCTGGTGGTGATCCACGAGGAACTGCAAAAGGTGCAGGAAGAGAACATCACCGAGCAGGAACTGAACCAGGCCAAGAGCAAGATCCTCTCTGCCCTGGTGCGCCGTAGTGAACGCCCCGCGGGCCGGATGAATGACATCGGCATGGCATGGATCTACCAGCATCAGTATCGCTCGGTCGATGATGATCTGAACGCGTTTGAGGCGGTTACCCTTGACCATCTGCGCCAGGTGATGGAGCAATATCCGCTGCTGCAGTTGACCACCCTGGCTCTGGGCCCGCTGGAGGAAGTGCAGGCGCCAGGCATGTCTCGTCGATGAGTGT
Source organism: Planctomycetota bacterium (assembly GCA_029777335.1). Taxonomy (GTDB): domain Bacteria; phylum Planctomycetota; class Planctomycetia; order Gemmatales; family Gemmataceae; genus JAKOSN01. The sequence continues at coordinate 159,328 of JAKOSN010000171.1, read as the reverse complement.
GCCGTCCGTGGAAAGCGCATCCTCCTTGCCAGCGCGCGTTCAGCAGGCCCTGCAACAACTCGGCGCGGCGAGGCAGGGGCTGGTGGTGGCGGTCTCGGGAGGGCCAGACAGCGTCGCTCTGCTGCACGCCCTCCTCACCCTGCGGCGTGAGGGTTCTCCTCCTCCGCTCCTCGTTCTGGCTCACCTGAATCATCAGCTGCGCGGCGCGGAGAGCGATGCCGACGAGGCCTTCGTTCGTGACCTGCACCAGCGTCATCTTGCGGCGAGCGAAGCAGCTTTGCTGTTTACCTCGGGGACCCGCGCAGTGCGCACCGAGGCCGAGCGCACGGGAGCGAATCTGGAAGCGACCGCGCGCCGGCTGCGCTATGACTGGTTGGCCACGGTGGCCCGGACTCATGGTGTGAAATGGGTTGCCACCGGACACTCCGCCGACGATCAGGCAGAAACGGTGCTGCACCATCTGCTGCGCGGGACAGGCTTGCAGGGATTGCGCGGCATCGCGCGACAACGTCCCCTCACTCCTGGGGTAACGCTCATCCGTCCCTTGCTCCAGGTGTCGCGGGCAGAGATCCTCGCCTATCTGGAGGCGATCGGTCAATCGTATCGCCTCGATCCCTCCAACGACGAACGTCGCTACACGCGCAATCGCATCCGCCATGAACTCCTGCCCTTGCTGGCACGCGAATACAATCCCGCCATTCGCGCCGTGTTGAGTCGTCTGGCCGAACAGGCCGAGGAGGCGTACGGTGAAGAGAAGCGAGCCGCCGAGGAACTTCTGCGTGCGGCCGAGAAACCAGCGGCGGGGACGCGCATTATTCTGCATCGCCCCCGCCTGCAAGCGGCCTCGCCTGGCCTGGTGCGAGCGATGTTTCGACTGCTGTGGAGTCGCCAGGGCTGGCCACGCGACGCGATGACCTTTGCCCACTGGAAGCGCCTGGAAACCCTGGTATTTGGCGAGGGGTCCGCCAGCGATTTTCCGGGGCGCATCCGGGTGCGTCGCCAGCGCGAAGTCCTTCAGCTGGGGCGGGTGGATCCCCGATCTGCCCCCGTGATGAAGCAGGAGTGAGGGAGAGTTTGACGATGTCCATTGTGGCAATCCGGCGAGCGTTGCTCAGCGTTAGTGACAAGACAGGATTGGTGCAGCTGGCACGGGCGCTGAGCGAGCTGGGGGTGGAATTGATCTCCACCGGCGGCACGCGCAAAACGCTGGCCGAGGCAGGGCTACCGGTGCGCGACATTAGCGAGGTTACGGGTTTTCCGGAGATCCTCGATGGCCGTGTGAAAACGCTTCATCCGCGCGTGCATGCTGGGATCCTGGCCGTCCGCGACAATCCGGAGCACGTTGCCACCTTGCAGGCCCAGGAAATTGCGCCGATCGACCTGGTCGTGTGCAACCTTTATCCGTTTGAGCAGACGGTGGCGCGCGCCGGCAGCACTCACGAGGACATCATCGAGAACATCGATGTGGGCGGACCATCGATGGTGCGGGCCGCGGCCAAGAATTATTATCACGTCGCCATCCTCACAGACCCCAGTCAGTATGCCACGGTGCTTGAGGAGATTCAGAAGGCCGGAGGAGTGACACTGGCCACGCGGGAACGGTTGGCTGCCGTCGCCTTTGCCCGCACGGCCACCTACGACAGCGCCATCAGCCATTACTTTGCCGGGCGGCTGAGCGTGGAAGAATTCCCGCCGGTACTCCCGCTTCAGTTCCAGCAACGCCTGAAACTGCGTTACGGCGAGAATCCGCACCAGAAGGCCGCGTTCTATGTCGAGCCCGGTTTTCACGGCGCCAGCGTGGCGAATGCCGAGATCCTGCATGGCAAGGAGCTGTCATACAACAACTTACTCGATCTTGATAGTGCCTTGAACCTGGTGCGCGAGTTTGCCAGCCCCGCCGCCGTGGTCATCAAGCACAACAACCCCTGCGGAGCTGCCCTTGGAACGACTCTCGCAGAAGCGTTCCGCAAGGCGTACGAGGGCGATCCCCTGAGCGCGTTTGGCGGAATCCTCGGCTTTAATCGGGAGCTGGACGAGGCGACCGCCTTGCAGATTACCGAGCCAAATCGCTTTGTTGAATGCATCCTCGCCCCCGGCTACTCCCCGGCGGCGTTCCAGGTCTTGACCACGCGACCCACCTGGAAGAAGAGCGTGCGTCTGCTGCGCACCGGCCCGGTGGACAGCCCCGCCTCGAGCCTGGATTATCGCCGTGTGGATGGCGGACTTCTGGTGCAGGAACGTGATGCCGCCAGCGCCGATTTTGACCATCTCAAAACCGCGACCAAACGCAGTCCAACGAACGAGGAACTGACCGATCTGCGCTTTGCCTGGGTGGTGTGCAAACACGTCAAAAGCAACGCCATCGTGCTGGTCAAGCAGGGAATGGTGGTGGGAGTGGGCGCCGGGCAGATGAGCCGGGTGGATTCGGTCCATCTGTCCGTGCGAAAAGCCGGAGAACGCAGCCGAGGCGCCGTGCTCGCCTCCGATGCCTTCTTCCCCTTTCGCGACAATGTCGATGCGGCGGCCGCTGCGGGGATCACCGCGATTATTCAGCCGGGGGGTTCTGTGCGCGATCAGGAATCCATCCAGGCGTGCGACGAACACGGCCTGGCGATGCTGCTGACAGGAATCCGTCACTTCCGTCATTAAGCGAGGAGGTTGAGTGGCACCTTTCGTTCTGCGAAAGGTGCCACTCAACGCGCTCCTACCCAGTTCTTTTCAATCGATAAAGACAAACTCGTTGGTGTTGAACAGCAAGCGGCAGACGCTGGCCAGCCCATATTTGCGAGCGTGCGCAACCAGCGCGGCCCGCTCCTCCAGCGTCGGCGTACGCCCAAATGCCAGCTGACAGGCCTGTGTCACCTGGGTGTCCACCGCACTGCTCTGCTTCTGCAAGCGTTCGGCAAAGTACTCCGCCTGACGCAACATGAAAGGATCGTTGAGCAAGGTGAGCGCTTGCAGGGCGGTCAACGTGGTATTGCGCACCGGCGTGTTCAGGTTCGGATCCGCGCAGTCGAGCGATTCCATGAACGGATTCGGCACGCTGCGCACCGTGAAGCGATAGACGGTACGCCGATAGGTCTTCGGATCGTGGATCTTCGCCAGATCCCCATGATCGTAAATCGGCGAATGATCGTCCTTGAAGCGGAAGAGTTCAAAGCCCGGTCCACCCATCTGCAGATCGAGCTTGCCGCTGACTGCCAGCACGGTGTCACGCACCGATTCAGCATCGAGGCGCAACCGATTCATTCGCCACAGATAGCGATTGTCGTTGTCGATCTTCGCCAGCGCAGCATCATGGCGCGACACCTGGCGATAGGTGTTGCTGGTAACGATCAACCGATGCAACTTCTTGAGCGAACCGCCGTTGTCCCGAAACTCGACCGCCAGCCAGTCGAGCAACTCCGGGTGCGTGGGTCGTCCGCCATTGCCGCCAAAATCATTGGGAGTATCAACAATCCCCTTGCCAAAGTGATAGTGCCACACCCGATTGACCATCGAGCGCCAGGTGAGGACGTTCTTCGGATTGGCGATCCATTCGGCGAGTGCAGCGCGGCGCAATCCTTCGTTGCGCGGATCGCTCACCTTGAGTTCCGCCGGCAGCCCCTCCAGACAGCTCAGAGCACCGGCGAAGACCTCGGCAGCCGGTTTTTCCACATCGCCCCGGGGGAGAATGTGAATGGGACGCGGAGCATGCGAAACCACCGCATAGACCTGCCCCGAAGCGGGCAAGTCCTTGATCTGCTGGGTGAGCGTGGCCAGTTCAGCGCGGGCGGCGTTTCGTTCCCTGCGCATCGTGGGATCAATTAATTTCTCCTGCAGCGCCTTCACCTGGTCCGAGGCGGCACTCAGTTGCGCTTGCACCGCGCGGACCCGGGCCAGGCGCGGATCGGTGGAATCGGGCAGTTCGCGCCGACTATCGTTGTTATCGACCAGATTCCGCGTGCTCCAGCGTCCCGCCTCGATCGAATCGAGCGCAGTCACACGCGCGCCCAGGGCGAGATTCTTGCCGCCCGAGAGAACCTGAAGTTCGGCCAGGGCAAAGACAAAGTCGCGCGTGCGCAGCCAGAGTTTCTCCGCGGTCACGCGCACATAGCGCGCCTTCTTTCCCTTGACGTTGACCACAAAAGGAGTGTCGCCGGGATTGGCAAAGTCCGCTGTGGTGTGGTCGGCAATCGTCGTGCTGCTGCGGAAGGTCGCCTCGTCGGCGAGCGCGATCTGAAACCGTGCGGGGAAGCCGAAGCCGGGAGTGTCGGGAAAATCGGTGGGACGTGCCGGCAGGAGGATGATCTGATCGATGGGGTGGGACGCCCCCAGATCCACCTGCACCCACTTCTGCACCGACTGCACCGGGCTGATCGCGCTGTGATAGCCGTTTGTCGGACTTGGTTTGCTCAGCGGGGGACGAGGCAAACTGGCCAGGTGCTTGCGCAAATGGGCGACCTCGTCCTGCGCTCGCTTCAGTTCGGGGCTGTTCAGTCCCTCGATCTTCTTCTCCAGGGTGGCGAGGCGAGTGACAACTGCCTGGCGCTTCTTCTCCAGTTCCTGCCGCCGCGCCAAAATCTCGGATTGATCATACGGACGATTGCCGCGTTCCACGCCGGCGAACACCGCTTGCAGACGATAGTAGTCCTTCTGCGTGATCGGATCGAATTTGTGATCATGGCAGCGCGCACAGTGAACGGTCATGCTGTTAAAGGTGCCCATGGTGCTGGAGACCATGTCATCGCGATCAAGAACGCGCGTTTTGAGCTTGTCCACCGTCCCCTCGCGCAGCTCCACTTGCCCAACGAAATCCCACGGCCCCGCAGTGACAAACCCCGTCGCCACCACCCCTTCGGCAGAGCCCGGAAAGAGCACATCTCCGGCGAGTTGTTCCTTGATAAAGCGCGCATAGGGTTTGTCGCTGTTGAAGGCGTTGATGACATAGTCGCGATAGGGCCAGGCATGATCGCGACGTTTGTCCTTGTCGTAACCATGGGTGTCGCCGTAATGGACGACGTCGAGCCAGTGCCGTCCCCAGCGTTCGCCGTAGCGCGGCGAGGCGAGCAAGCGATCCACCACCTGCTCGTAGGCATCGGGAGAACGATCGTTGACAAAGGCGGCGATCTCTTCCGGGGTGGGGGGCAACCCGTGGAGATCGAAAGTAAGCCGGCGCAACAAAGTGGCGCGATCCGCCTCGGGCGAGGGTTTCAGCCCCTTCGCCTCCAGAGTCGCAAGGATGAAGGCATCGATCGGGGTGCGAATCCAGCTTTTCTGTTGGGGGGTGGGGACGGGAGGCCGGGTCAGGGCACGGAGCGACCACCAGGTGCCATCGACGCGGGGTTTTGCCTCGGGGGTGGCAAGGGTGAGTTTTTCGGGCCAGAGGGCGCCCTCGTCGATCCATTTTTTCAGATCCGCCACCTCGACCGGGGTGAGAGGGGGCTTCTTCTTGGGCATGGCTGGGGGATTTCCCTGAACCGCCCTGAGAAGCAAACTTTGCCCGGACTTCCCAGGCACCACCGCTGGGCCCTCGTCGCCCCCCTGTAGTAGAGTCTTGCGCGTGCTGAGATCGAGACCCCCGCGTGTTTTCGTTCCGTTGTGGCACTCCAGGCAGCGATTCTTGAGCATCGGCGCGATGCGCTGCTCGAAGAAGGTGGGCTCGGCAGCCCGTCCCGTGGGAATCTGGAGAACGGCGAGCAAGAACACCCCTGCCAGCAACGAATAACGAATAGGTACCATCACATACCCTCCAACCCAGTTGTCCTTTGCCTATTGTCCCCGAATCGAATGCGCTTGCCAAGAGGCTGTCTGGTTGAGATTGCGGTTCGCGTGGAAGGGTGGGGGGGCGTTGGGATATAATGAGCACACAGGAAGGACGATCCTGAGGGAGACCTTGCCATGCACTGGCTCGATATCTTGTTACTGAGCATTCTGGGGATTGGCGCCCTGCTCGGAGCCTGGAGCGGCTTGCTCTGGCAAATTGCCCGGATCGTCACTTTCGGGGTTGCCATCTATGTCACCATCGATTTTCATGAACCGATTGCCGGGTGGCTGGGCGAACAGGTGCAGGGATTGAACGAGGTGAGCCTGAAACTGCTCGCCTACGTCGGCACCTTTGTCGGTATCTACATCGTCTTCTACACAGCAACCTGGCTGGCGGAACGCGCCTTGAAAGCGGCTCATTTGAAGGTCTGGGATCGCGTGCTGGGCGCACTCGCGGGTTCGCTTAAGTTTGGTCTGGTGGCCGGGGCCATCTTGCTCGGGCTGGCAGTCTACGGCAGCGAGTCCATTCACGAAACCCTGAACGAATCGCAGGTGGCGCCCGTCATGCTCTCGGCGATGCGCGGGGTGATTGTCGCCGTCCCGCAGCAGTATCGCGATGAATTTGGAGAGGCGCTCGATAAACTCAAGGAAGAAAGCAAGGCCGAGGCCGAGAAACGGCTTCTCGACTCAAGTTTGAAAAAACTCCCGTGACCGCAACCCCAGGGAATCATGGCCGATCCCAATCCAGTGATTACCCGTGTGCAGGGGCGTGAGGTCCTCGACAGCCGCGGGATTCCAACGGTGGAAGTCGAGGTGCATTGCCATGGCGGAGCCTGGGGCCGAGCCATTGCTCCTTCCGGCGCCAGCACCGGCCGCCACGAGGCGGTCGAACTGCGAGACGGCGACTCCTCACGCCACGGCGGCAAGGGAGTTCGCCGGGCGGTGCGCCACGTGAATGAACAACTCGCCTCCTCCCTGTGCGGACTGGTTGTCACCAATCAGGAAGGGGTCGATCGCGCGCTCTGTCAACTCGATGGGTCGCCAAACAAATCGCACCTGGGCGCCAACGCTCTGGTGGCCCTTTCGCTGGCCTGTGCGCACGCCGCCGCCGCCGCCCGGCAGAAACCGCTGTGGCGTTATCTCGACCCCGAGGGCCGGGCGCGTCTTCCCTTCCCCATGGTCAACCTGATCAGTGGCGGACTGCACGCCGGCCACAATCTCGACATTCAGGATTGCCTCCTGCTGCCCATCCGAGCACGCACCTACTCCGAGGCGCTCGAAATGACGGTGGCGGTCTATCGCAGTCTGGCACAGGTACTCCGTCAGGCAGGGTTCGAGAGCGTTCTGGTCGGCGATGAAGGCGGTTTTGGCCCCAAACTGGAAAGCAATGAACAGGCGATCCAGTTCGCCGTCGAGGCGATTCGCCAGGCAGGGTTGGAGCCGGGCCACGATGCGGCGCTGGCTCTTGATGTCGCCAGCACACATTTCTATCGCGACGGCGCCTATCACCTACACGATCACGGACCGCCGCTGACGGCCTCGGAGATGGTGACTTTGCTCACGCGCTGGGTGGAGCAGTATCCGGTGCTGAGCATTGAGGATGGCATGGCGGAGGACGACCTGGAAGGCTGGCGCGAGTTGACGTTGGCTCTCGGGCAACGCATTCAGTTAATTGGCGATGATCTTTTCGTCACCAACCCCACCCGGCTAAGACTGGGAATCGATCACCATCTCGCCAACGCCATTCTGGTGAAGGTCAACCAGATTGGAACCCTGACCGAAACGCTCCAGGTACTGGCACTGGCGCGGCAGCACAACTATCGCGCGATCGTCTCTGCCCGCAGTGGCGAGACGGAGGACACCACCATCGCCGACCTGGCCGTCGGGAGCGGCGCCGGGCAGATCAAGATTGGCTCCGTGGCGCGCAGTGAACGGCTCGCCAAGTACAATCAACTGCTGCGTATCGAGGAAGAGCTGGGCGCCCAGCGGTTCTGTACCTGGAGCCAGTTGCAACGGGAGCGCGCCTCATGACGCGGGTGCTGGTCACCGGGGCAAGTGGACAACTCGGGCCCTACTTGCTACGCGAGCTGCAGCAACGTGGCCTTCCTGCGCTTGGTTGGAGCGGGCATTTCCAGGGGGAGTTGTTCGGTGCTCCAATCGAAGCCGTTCCCCTCGACTCTCCCACCGCGATTCTTGAGGCGTTTGAGCGGGTCCTGCCCACGCTGGTTCTCCACGCCGGCGCCCTTTCGCGGATTGCCGATTGCCAGCGCGATCCCGCTCGTGCCTTCGCCATCAACAGCAACGCGGTCGCCACCCTGGCGGCGTTGACCAGGTTCTATCAGTCGCGACTGGTTCATCTTTCGACCGATCTGGTTTTCGATGGCGAGAAGGGCAACTATTGCGAAGCGGATGCCCTCAATCCGCTGTCGATCTATGGCAAGTCGAAGGCAGAGGGAGAGCAGGCCATCCTGCGCTGGACGCGCGGCGTGGTGGTCCGCGTCAGTCTGATGGTTGGTCCGCATCTGCTTGGTTGCCCCTCGTTTTTTGGCGATCAGCTTGATCGTCTGCGAAACGGCCACCCCCTCACGCTCTTCACCGACGAGTGGCGCACCCCGTTGAGTTTCGCCACGGCGGCCCGAGCACTGGTCGAAATCGGTCTGTCGGACTTCAGCGGGCTGCTGCACCTGGGCGGACCCGAACGCTTGAGCCGTTACGAAATGGGACAGCAGCTGGCGACGCACCTGGGTGCCAATCCGGCTCTGCTGGTTCCCACGCGGCGTGCCGATGCCCCTGCCCCCGAACCGCGCCCGCGCGACACCTCGCTCAACAGCGCACGTTGGCGTGACTTGTTCCCGTCACTCCCCTGGCCGACATTCACCGACTTCCTGCGTGAAATGGAGCTTGAATAGGGGGAGGCGTCCGGCGCCCGCCTGCGCGAGGTTCCTTGTTCGTTGGTGGAGGAGGCGTCAAGCACTGGCCGTCGGGGCTGCCGTTGGCGGGGGAACCAACTGACCATTCCTGAGCGAGTAGACCGCCGTGGCGAGGGCGACCACGCGGGGGTCATGTGAAACGAGGATCGCCGTTTTGCCCGCGTGATGAAACTCCTGAAAAACAGCGCACACAAAGTCCGCCGTCTCAGCATCCAAACTGGACGTGGGTTCGTCGGCGAGGAGAACATCGGGATCCCCCGCCAATGCGCGAGCAACCGCGACCCGCTGCTGCTCGCCCCCACTTAAACTCCCCGCCCGCACCCGCAACCGGTTCTCCATCCCAAATCGTTGCAGCAACTCCAGGGCACGCTGGCGCCGTTCCGCTGGCGGCACTCGACGAGGAATTAACGGATAGGTAATGTTCTCCTCTGCGGTCAGATTGGGAATCAACGCATAGTCTTGAAACACAAATCCCATTCGGCGTCGCACGCGAGCCAGTTCTACATCGGAGCAACGGGTCAGCTCGACGCCCTCCAGGCGAACCGTTCCGCGTGTTGGTCGGTCCAGTGCTCCCAGGAGGGCGAGCAGGGTGGTTTTCCCCGATCCCGACGGCCCGGTGAGCAACGTGATGCTACCACGCTCGACAGCGAGCGACACCTCCTCCAACGCGCGAATAAGGATTCCCGAGGAAAGTCGATACTCCTTGCAAAGTGCGTGCGTGTCCAGCAGGGCCATCGTCACCTCCGCGTCGCAAGATCTCTAACGCATGGCATCACGCGGCGGCGCGATCGCGGCACGCCATGAGGAATAAACCGTACCAGTGCCCACGATCACAAAAGCGAGTACAAAACCGAGCAAAAGAGGAATGGGAGCCAGACGAAACGGCACCTGGAAGTCGGGCATGACACCCACGCCCGCCAGGACCACGCCAGCGATCCCGTAGCCATTCAGCAGGCGCAGCCACACCCAGGCGAGCAAGAACGCCAAACACGCCCCCATGAGGCTGAGGGCAACACTTTCAACCACGCCACGAAGCAGGAGTTGATCCGTTTGCCATCCCATGGCCTTCAGGATGGCGATCTCGCGGCGTCTCTCGCCAAGTCCAAGTCCGGACACCACCAGGAATACAAGGATCCCAATGATGAAGACCAGCACGAAATGCAGATTAAAGAGTCCTTCGCGATGCATTAGTCCCTGGGGGAGAAGCACCAGCAGATCCTGACGGGTCGTCACCTGGAACCGGACCGGGCCGCGCCCCGTCTGGTCACCGAGCGAGGGCAGCCAGGTGATGGAGCGGGCGACTGCTTCCTCGTAGCCAGGGCGACACCAAACGAGCAAATCCGTGGCCACCCCGGCCGGTTGCGCGAAGATCGCCTGCGCCGTGTCCAGTGTGGTGAGGATGAGGTTGGCTTGCCACAGGGGAGCATTGGCTTTGAAGAGTCCCACAACCCGGGAGAGTCGTTCCCCCTGCTCGTTCTGGTAAAAGGGAGGGATCATCGATCCGATCTTCAGATTCAAGCGCTGGGCCAGCGTTGTGCCGATGACCAGTTCATTCACGCTCCCTGACCGTGGGAGTTCCCCTTCAACCGTGCTGGACCAGGCAGGGAACTGCGACGGAGGGAGACCAAGCAAGACCGCCCGTTGATGGTCCTTCCCCAGAAACACCTCGCCAACCACGCGTGGTACAACTCTGGTCACTCCTTCCAATTGTTTCACGCGTGCCTCGGCGTCGGGTGGGAGGGGAACCATACGACCAAATTGGTTGCCTGCGACGTACAGATCGGCTCCCAGGCGTGCGGAACTCTCTGCCTCGGCTTCCAATCCCCGCGAAAGCCCCAGTGCGGTCAGATAGGGGAGCAGAATCGCCAGCAACGCGAGAACACAGACCAGGCTCCGCAGCCGGTGCAGCAGAACCGAGGCCAACCCGGTATGAACGATGTCCAGGAATAGCATCACTGGCTACTCCCTTCTTGCGCGGGGTAATGCTGTGGTTGAAGCGCTGGATAGGAAAAGATCGATTCTGCGTGACGTGGGCAGAAACAACTCCCTCCGGGGAGAGGACCACTATTCAAACCGCAGGACCCGCCCAGTCGCGGATCGAAGGAGAACGGACAATCCTCCCAATCGCTCGCAGGCCCAAAACCCATCCCCCCGACCAGGCGCTGAAATTCCTCTGCCTGGGTCTGCCGCACGCTTTCCTGGCGTGCTTCAAAAAACAACACCCCAGCGGTCACACCAACCAACATCAGGAGAACGAGCAAGAGCCGTACACCCCGAGCATCCATCAATCGATTCACTCCTTTGGCAGAACCTACCGGGAAGGTTCAGTTCTGCGATGCAAGGTGTTCAGGGTTGGATTGGTGATGGTCTCGTACTTATCCGCAGGCCATCCGGGCCAGTGGATCTCCACTCGATCCACGCGGGAGCGGTCGCCCAGCCCAAAATGAACGATCTTGGAGGATTGAGACAGGTAGCCCCCGGCGGCATGAACCTGGCGTACCATCACTTCCTTCCCCATGAAGATCCTGACGAGGGCGCCAATGGCATCCCGGTTACATTTGGTTCCCGTGAGCTGGAAGGAGAGGTAATTTCGCGCGGGGAACTGGTTGTGAAAATAAAATGCGCGATCGTTGAAGTTGTTTACGATAAGGTCCAGGCGACCATCGCCATCGAAATCCGCGACAGCAGCACAACGCGAGCTTCGTGCTGCTTGTTTACCCCCAATTGGGTTGGGCAAATAACGCCCGTCGGGGGGTGGTTCGATCCCCAGTTCGGCAGCCCGGTCGGTGAAGGTTTCGTTCCCATTATTCATCATCAGTACGTTGGGCCAGTAGGCATACGGATAGCCCATGCCAGTAGGGATGAACACATCTTCATAGCCATCGTTGTCGAAATCTCCTGTCGCCACCCCCCACGGCCACCACGTCTCCAGATTTGCCTTGTCTGATACCTCCTCAAACTTCCCCGACGGAAGTTTCTTGTAGAGAGTGTTTCCAAAGAGAACCTCGTCGTGTTTGAAGCGAAGCGTATCCAGAAAGCGTTGCTCCAACTCCTTGCCATTGGGCGCCCTGTCGTATCCCATCCCCTGGGTTGTTTTATACTTCATGTGGAGAGCATCCCGCGGAAAGTCCGCGGGGTTGAATTCAAAGGGCAGCCACATGTCTGAATGCATATCCGCAATGATGAGATCGAGTTTTCCATCATTGTTGAAATCAAATGCCTTGGAGCCGATGGCGCCAAACGAGGTGCGTCCCAGGATGTTCGTGGTGACGTTGGTGAACGTGCCATCCTTGTTATTGCGAAAAAGTTGACTGGCACCAAACATGTTGGTTACGAAGAGGTCCAGATAGCCGTCGTCGTTGTAGTCAAAGACGGCCACGTCTCCGCCCCAGCCTTTGCCTTGGACCCCTGCCTTCTCTGTTACGTTGGTGAAGGTGCCATCGCCATTGTTGTGGTAGAGCATGTTGTACTCACGGGGACTGTTCGCCAGTTCCCAGAGAGTGACTGGCCCGGGATAATAACGAGAGGAATCATCCTTGCGGTTGAGCGTCCACTGCGCGGTGTAGGTGACAAACAGATCCAGGAACCCGTCGTTGTCGTAGTCAAAAAAGACAGCCGTCTGGGCATGCCCCACCTGTTCCACTCCGGCTTTTTTGGTTACCTCGGTGAAGGTTCCCTCGCCGTTGTTGTGGAACAGAACGTTCCCGCCACGGGTGCTGGTAACAAAGAGATCCTGGTGGCCATCATTGTCGTAATCCGCGAAGACGGCGGCGACACAAACACGATCCCCCAACCCGACCCCTGCCTTGCGGGTCACATTCTCGAACGTTCCATCGCCCTTGTTCCGGTACAGCCCATTCGCTCCCAGCTGATTCACAAGGTAAATGTCCTCATGTCCATCGCCGTCGTAGTCAGCGACAGCCACTCCCGAGCCGTGGTCATAGAGGTTGATCTTGAAGTTTTCCCCTTGCTCGCCAGGAAGAAATGCCATCTGGAAATCGATACCTGATTCCCGTGCGCATTCGACAAACCCACTTTTTTTCGGGGAATCGGGAGGGGGCGCGAGTTTGCGGTTCATCTGCCAGAAGACGAACCCGCTCAGGGCCAATCCCAACAACCCGAGCCCCACCAGGAGGGTCGTCCGTGCAGAGGGTGCGTGTGCCATTGCCGTGATACTCCTTGCCGCTCATCACAAGACGAGTCGCTCTTTACTGGAAGGGCCTCTCGTTTTCAGACAGAATTGATCCCTGAAACAGCTCCCCATGTCTCTCGGCATCCCCCTGGTGGCGGAAAACATGAATTCGATTCCCGGACCCCGGAGAGGTAACTATCGAGCTGCGCACATACCAGGCAGACCGTGCGTCAAGGGGCGCGCCACTCGCCTCGTCGGTAACCTGGACCGTGTACTGTCGCTCCGGCGGTTGGCGACTCAACCAGATCATGGCGCAGCGCGGGGAACAAAAAACGTGGGTGCGGTGGAACGCATCGCTCACTTCCACCCGGTAGAGGGGAGCGATGGGCATCCCGTCCAGGGCACATCCAGGGTCGGGGGAACGACGAGACCAGTGTCCCACCAACGGCAGGACGATGAACACCGCCATCGCGACCAGCAGGCTCCAGGTTGCCTTGCGTGCTTTCATGCCAGGAGCAACTCCAAACTCATCATCACCACAGATCCAAAATACCCAACTGCCCCCAGGGTCAGGAGGGCAGAGATCAACCTGGGCAAGTGGGACCGCGTTTCAGGTGTGTTTCCAAACCACGCGACCACGGTCGCCCACCCCACGGAGAAGGTGCCTCCAAACAGGAGCGCGACCGCCACCATGCTCTCCGGAACCAGGGGCACAAGGTCGTAGGGGCAATGATGGAAGGGCAGATGAAGCAAGCGCGGCGCCGCCACTTCCACCAAAAACACGGAGTTGACCGTCAGGCATACCAGCGCCCCCAGTGTCAGCGCCGTGAGAACTCCGCGCGAAACGGTTCGCAGGGAGAAGCGGCGAACGAGTCCCACGGCGAACATTTGCACAAGAGTGACTCCAATCCAGATGAGGGAGAGCGTTGGGATCTCCTCCTCTCCAAATAGTGCCTGGGGAACAAACCGTGAAGCGCGCGCTTCCCCATCGAAAACCGCAGTGCAGCAGCCACCCGTGTAGAACACCTCTTTCTTGGGAATGATCAGGTAAGCGAGTTCGGCCCCGGCGTCGCCAATCCCCAGCACTCCCACCAGCACCAACGTTCCCAGAAGCCGAGCCCTTAAGGGGGCGGTTCGCGTTTGCCGATTCGCCAGATAGAGGACAAACCACGCCCCACTCACAAAAACCAGGGCGGGTTTTGCCATTTGCAGTGCCCGGAGCAGGGAGGGGAGAAAGCGGCTTGGACCAAGCGATCCCACGCCAATCTGGGTCACTCCGTAGATGCACATGACTCCGGGCCACTCGGCGACATAACTCTGCAAGAGCAGGTAAAAGAGCGGCCAGGAGATCAGATTGACCACGAGCAACAGACAGGCCAGCAGGGAGAGGAGATAACCACGGTCTTCGAGAAAATCACGCTGCTCGCCTTCCGCGGCAGCGCGATCGCACTGCCTCCAGGTTGAAACGCCAAGAACGATCACCCCCACGCCCAGCAGCAACCGGAGGCTACTCAGGAACAGATCCAGAATGGCGTAGGCGTTGAGTATCATGAGACGCCCTCGCCCTGCTCCCGGGCCACCCGCCTAGCTCTTTGTCTGCCCGCAGGATCCGGCATGACTGCCATTCCCTCTCTGCTCTCTCAGCAGGGTGGAAAATCTGGGGGGTGAAGGATGCACCTATCAACAAATAAGCCGACCTTCTCCTGATGACGTGCATCGGGAAAAGATCGGCACCCTGATTTCAGCTTATCTTCCTGCCACCGCGCGGGCAATGGCTTTCCCACTCTGTGCCCTGCTCGCTGGGCGCAGTTACCCTGTGCGCAGTCTGCCGTCGGGCAGGGCGCTCAGATGGCCCTCGCGCCTGCACTCCTCAATCGCTTGTTCCACGCGTGCCTTGATGCGCGATCCGGTTCGCTCAAAGCCCAGTTTCCGTGCCACTGTGGTGGTCAGATCCTCAGGACTCATCGCTCCGTAACTGGTGAGTGTTCCCTGTAACACCTCGCGCAGCACCGTTTCGGGGACCTGGTCGATCGAGGGGAACTCCATGCGCTGGGGTGCGTCGACATCAGTCGCGGACTCCGTGGGCGGATCGACAGGGAGTACAAGCGCGTCCTCTTCGTGGGGTGGTTCCGGCGAGGGGTCGGCAGGCGGGGTCGCGGGTTGAGTCAGGGCAGCGAGCACCCGGCGCACCTGGGTGGTGGGTGAACGAAGCCAGTCGGTCGACCAGATACGGCAGATCTTCCATCCCAGTCGTTCCAGCATTTCCTGCCGCAATCGATCTCGATCGCGCGCCGTCGCCGAGGAATGATAGGTCGCTCCGTCGCATTCGATGCCAAGCAGATAACGCCCCTGTTGCTGCGGATCGACCACTGCCAGATCGATGCGAAAGCCGCCGCAGCCCACCTGGCGATGGATCGTCAATCCGCAGCGCTGCAGTTCCTCCGCCACCGCCTGTTCAAACGGCGAATCGCATTCATGAGCGTTGACACTGGTGATTTCGCGGGCCCAGGCATTCGGCCCCTGCTCGGCAAAGTCGAGATAGGCGCGCAACAAGCGGGCGCCTTCCGAGGCGGTGCGCGTCAGGTCGATCTCTCCGGCGCGCAGCGAGGCGAACAGGTGCAGGCGGCAGCGGGCGCGTGTGATGGCGACATTCAAGCGTCGTTCCCCGCCGGCCAGATTCAACGGGCCAAAACGCATCGCCACGCGCCCCGTGGTCTCATCCGGCCCATACCCCACGCTCAAAAAGATCACATCGCGTTCATCGCCTTGCACATTTTCCAGATTTTTCACAAAGAACGGCGACTCGCGCTCGTCGGCAAAGAAGGGTTCCAGCTCCGGTTGTTGGCGGCGCTGGCGCTCCAGTTCATCGAGAATGGCAATCTGTTGTCGCTGGCTGAAGGCGATCACCCCCAGGGTTTCTCCGGGGTGAGCGCGAAAGTGCTCCAGCACCCGCTGCGCCACGCGCGCCGCCTCCAGCGGATTCCACCCGCCGCGCGTGCCACTGCGCCAACGTCCCTCGGCGAGATGTTCAAAGACGATGGCGGGGTTCCCCGGCCGATCCTCCACGCTGGGAAAGGTCACCAGTTGATTGTCGTAAAAATGACGATTGGAAAAGGCAATCAACGCTTCACGGTGACTGCGATAATGCCAGCGTAGTCGGCGGCGCGGCAGGCGCAACCCCGCACATACATCGAGGATGCTCTCGTAATCGCTCAGGTCGGCGCCGGCGTCTCCTTCCGTTTCCCCCAGCTCGGGACCGCGCTCGAAAAAACTCGTGGGGGGCAACTGTTTTTGATCGCCCGCCACGATCAGCTGACGACCGCGATAGATGGCACAGATGGCGTCATGCGGACGAATTTGCGATGCCTCGTCGAAGATCACCACATCGAAGGAGAAGGCCCCTGATTCGAGGTAGGTGCTGACCGCCAGGGGACTCATCATCAGGCACGGTTTGAGCCGGAGCAGCACCCCAGGAATATCGGCGAATAGTTTACGCAAGGGGCGATGGCGCCGTTTCTTCCCCACTTCGCGGAGCAACATGCCGAGTTCGGACGAGGGCGGCGCATCGTCCTCGTGGATCCGTGGGCGATCCTGGCGTTTCAACTGCCGATGCCGCACCCGTTGCCCTGCGAGCTTGATCGCCGTTTGATCCAGCGCGCGAAACTCGCGAATCAATTGCTCATGGGCCTCGCTGCGAAACGTCCGCAACACCGGAATCTCAGCGATCACCGCATCGAGCCATTGCTGCCAAAAGCAGGCGCGAAACGCGTCGCCCACCTTTTCGACCGGCAGCTGCCCCGCACGCACCTCCTCGAGCAAGGAGGCAAAACCGGCTTCCTCGACCTGCTGAGCGATCTCCTGAAACCGGATCCACTCATGCACCCGCTCGGCATCCTGGCTTCGCTCGCTCAGCCACTGGTGCAGCGCGGGGAGCGCTAACCGATCAAGGACGACCCCGGTGGAAATTTCCTCGGCGCGGGCAAACAAGCCGTCGAGAAACCCCCACGAGGCGCGAAGGGCTTCAGGTTGGCGCTCCGCCATCTGGGTGGCGATGCTTTGCAGCGCGGTGCGAAAAGTGGAATCGCTCAACCCCAGCACCAGACCGGGAGACAGGGGCGCGGTTGTCTGGGCCAGGAAGGCGAGCAGCCAGTTGGCCGGTTCGCACCAGTGTTGCCAGGAGTGGCTGGGTGTCGCAGCGAGCAGCGGTGCCAGGTCGCGCTCCAGAGTGGCTCGTGTTGAAAGAAGATTAGCAAGAGCGAGAAAGTCGCTTATGCGCGTCAACCATTCTCGCGCGGGAGTCTGGGCCTGGGTCGGTGCAAGCCCGGTCAGCCATTGCACCAGGCGACGTTCTCCCTCCAGGGCGTGCAGTTGCCGCCCCACCCATTCGGCGCCCTGGTTACACGTCTGGGTTTGCAGTGTCTCCGGAGGGAGGGAGCATAGCACGACAACGGCGGTGCAGTCCTCGTGCAACTGGCGCACCGCGGTCTGCAAAGCGCCAACAGCCTGTGACAGCTGGGTGACATCCAGGCAGTCGCTCTTGGCCAGGGCGGTACGCACTGAGGGCGGGAGATCGGCAAGAAAACGAAGCGCCTGCAGCGTTCCAGGAACAGTGGGAGTATTCTCCGCCTCGCTCCAAAGATCGGCGGCATAGCTCTGGCGCACCTGGGCACAATGTTCTGCGGCCCGATGGTAGGTCTGCAACCGGGGAAGATCCCCAAGGAGTTCGCTCGTTGTCGGCGTGCCGTGAGGATACCACTTCGCCAGGCGTGTTTGCACCGCCCGCCAACCGAGAAAACCCAGCACCCGGCGCCACCAGGAACGATAGCGATTCCCCTCCTCCACCAGCGCTGCCCCATCGGGGGTGAAGGCCGCCGGCGAGAGGCGGGCAATCAACTCCGTGCGCACCGCGGTCGCTGTGCTCTGCGATTTTTCATGCCCCTGAAGGGCACTTTCCAGCTCGTGACGATGTTGCTCCTCCAGCCACCCCGGCTTCAGAGGGTGATAGCGAATGAGCTGCGCGGTCATGGCACAAAGGTCATTCAGCGTACCAATCGCTGACATGGGGATGTCGCCCGGCAAGAGTCCGCGTACCGTTTTCTCACGTTCAGCGACGGCGCGCAAACGGACGTGCAATGCCGTCAACGCTCGGTGTGCGCGCTCCTGTCTTTGCTGCAGCTCGGCGATCGTCTCGCGTTCCTGGGGCCCCAGGACGCTTCGTTCGGCCTGCAGGGTGTGGTGCAGCGGCGCCCGGTCGAGGGTGGTGAGATACTCCAGCGCCGCGGGAGAGAGCCCCGCGCGGAGCGTCTGCTGGCTCTGTAACTTCTGGGTGACCTTCTCCATGGCGAGGAAGGTTCGCGCCACCGTGGCCGCATCGCGCGCAAACCAGCAGGGTGGAAAGAGCGGCCCGGCGAGCAGACGGTTCACAGTGGTGCGCGTCACTTCCCAGTCGGGCCAGGAAGCCAGGGCTGCGGGAAAGCCACGGTCCACCAGCGCCTGCGCGAGCGGAATCACCTCTCCCACAAGCCCTGCCAGCGCCTCAAGGTGATGGTGGATCTCATTGGGCAAACCCAGTTGATACTTCTGCACGCGGCAACCGCGCCAGGGATGGGGATGGTGGCGATCCAGCACGTTGCCACAGCTGGGTAATTGATCGAGGCGAGCGCCCCATTCGCGGAGATAAGCAGAGTTACGTTGCCGCACGTCGGGGATGGTACAGCGTCCTCCACGGGTCAGTTCGCGCAACCGGGCGAGTGCTCCCTGTGCCTGAAACACACTGCACCCCAGCGGTTCATGAACCCGATGCAGCTCATGAACATAGTCGTTCAGGTTCCGGCGCAGCTCGTACAGGCGTTTGAGCGTATCGCGAATGGGAGCATCGTTCTCGGAGGTCAACTGCAGCACACGCCCGAGTTCCTCGATCACCGCGCGTTTGTTGGTGCGCGAGCTGTGCAGTTCCAGGCAAAAATCTCCCAGCCCGCGTTCATCGAGCCGACGTTTGACAACCTCCAGGGCGGCGGTCTTCTCGCTGACAAAGAGGATCGTTTTGCCGTTCGCGAGTAACTCGGCGATGATGTTGGCGATCGTCTGACTTTTTCCGGTTCCCGGCGGGCCATCGAGGATCAGGTTGGCCCCGCGTGTCGCGGCCAGAATCGCCGCCTGCTGACTGCTATCGGCATCAAGGATCTGATAGGTCTGATCGGGGAGCAACGTTGCATCCAGCTGAGTGGGATCTGGCAACTCGGCGGGGGTGGCCAGACTCACGGTGCTGTCCCCCGCCAGCGCGCGACAAAGTTCGTGCTGAACGATCAAGGGACGATTGCGCCCCAGATCCTCCCACATGGCCAGCTTCTGAAAGGGAAAGCTGCCCAGGGCGCTGTGCTCGACCACCTTCCAGCGGGGATCGCTTTTCTGCCCGCACTTCTCGATCGCGCTGAAATAAGTGTGTGGCTGCCAGCTTTCCCCCTCGACCTCGCGTTCGTCGGGAAGAGGGAGTGACAACCGAAAGTCATCGTGCAGGCGCTGTGCCAGCGTGTAGTTGGGAACCAGCTCCTCCTCGTCGGCACGAATCAGCCACGGCGCCCCGACCGCCTCACGCTGCAAGGTGGCGGGCACCAGGAGCAACGGCGAGAGGATCTCCCCCTCGCTCTCGGGTGATTCAAACCAGCGCAGCACGCCAAAGACGAGAAAGAGTGTGACCACGCCCTGTTCGCTCAGCGATTCACGGGCCTTGAGCGCCAACCGCGTCAATCGGGCTCCCAGTTGCCGATCGGTCCATGCGGTGAGAATATGCTGGCGCGGATCGTAGCGTCGCGAGTGCAGGCATAGCTCCAGTTCCTCGGCCGGGGCGGATGGCTCGGCGGTTTCCAGATCCTCGTCCAGCGGCAAGGTGAGTACATCGTCGAGTGCTGGCGTACGAGGTTCCGTCGAGCGGTCGAGGAGATCCTCCTTCCACACAAACTGCATCGTTTTCCCCTCGACGATCAACCGCTGCCAGAGATCGTCCAGGCCTGGAGAAACCAGAGGGATGCCGCCGGAACGTCCCAGGCGACAATGAATCAGGCGGTTGCGTTTGGTGGTATCCAGAAGTTGGGCGCGCCAGTGGTCGAGCGGGGCTGCGAGATCAGAGGCCATCGGACACTCGCTTCAGAGAGGCTCAGAGCAGAGGAAAACGCTCCTGCTCCATCTTCAGGCGTAGTTCGGCAAAGTAAGCGCGGAGATCCTCGGCACTGGCATCGCCGCAACTGCCACAACCGCCCGTGCTGCAACTTCCCGAACCGCAGCCACCCTCCGAGCCGCAACTGCCGCAGCCATGCTCTTCGTGTTCGGGATGATCCTGCGCGACGCGGGTCAGATCATGGAGAAGAATCTGGATCTCAAAAGTTGTCGAAAGTCCGCTTACCAGGGGACGAACCTCGCAGTCCTGCCAGCGCACATGATGCAGCACGGCCTGGGCGCGGTCGAAGAGCACCTCGACATCCAGGATTTCGAGCGGGAGGGCAAGATCGGCCACGCGTCGTCGGCTCTCCTCGTGGATGTTCTGGCTGAGCGAAGTGAGTTGCTGCACGGTTGGTTCGTCGGCGCTGGTGAGGGGACGAACGAGCACGCCAACGGTGGTGTTGGGGAGAAAGCGCGCGTGGCGCGGGGTGGCCGGGCAGAGTACCTCGCCGATTTCCAGGCCACGGGGAGTTTGAATCACGGCCTGTTCGCCGCGCTTGAGCGCAAGGGGGCGCGTGGGGCGAAAGCGGCCAAAGTCGCCCAGCACCCCGTACCGCAGCAGATATTCCTGGATCTCCATGGAAGCGAGCGCTCCGAAGGAAAAGGAGCGAGGACGGCCGGGCGCCACGTAGCGAAGAGACAGGGCGCGAGCGTCATTCCAGCCCAAGGAACTCGCGCATGTAGCGGTCGTACTCTTCCTGTCCGCGTTCGGTGCTCAGATCCAGGCGCAGTTCGTTGATGACCTTGATGCTGTAGTTGCGCACCCAGTCGTTCCAGCAGCCGGCACAGACCTGTTCGTAAATCTTTTGCCCCAGCTCATCGCGGAAGGGGGGAGCCGAAAGTTGCTGCGAAACCGCCCGTTTCTCGATATCGCACCGCGCGCGCTGACAGAATGCACCAGGAATCGGCGCGGCGGAGCGCGCCGGGGTGCTGATTCCCAGCGAAATCGGCAGGGATTCCCCCAGATCGGTGAGCATCTTCCCCATCTCGTCGCGGGGCATGCGGTCGCCCCGTTCGTCGGCCACGGAATAGCCCTTACGCAGCAACGAAAGCGCCTCGTCGCGGCGGTTGAGCTGAAGCAACGCCTGGGCGAGCAACTGATACACCTTGGAGAATTGCGGGCTGAGTTCCAGGGTGCGCTGAAATGAGGTGACTGCCTCGTCGAACTGGCCGGCCTCCATGAGCAGCTGACCCAGGCGATAATGGCCCAGTTCGTTCTCCGGATCATCGTTGGCCATCTTGCGGAACTGGGCAATGCGATCGTTCAGCTGACTCATGGTTGTCTCTCCAGTACGACGAGGCTCACCAGACCGGGTCCCTTACTTCAACTCGACCACCTTCAGATCGATCGTTTCGGTAACCGACTGATCGGTGAGCTTGTCGGTGAGTTTGATTTGCAACTTGAAGTTGCCGCTCCGATTGAGCCCGAGGACAAACTGCACGGGGTACATCAACTGCTCGGCAGGCGCTTCCTTGATCGTCCCGGTGTACGGTTTGCCGAGAACGGGCTTGCCTGAGTCGTCGAGAATCTGCATCTCAGCAACGAAGTGCGGCTTCTTGTCCTTGTCGCGCGTGAAGCCGGTGGCGAAGTAGTTGACGAACATCGCCTGGCCCGGGGTGCCCAGCGCCGGAGCCGGCATGCGGCCTTCGGGATCGTAACTCAGACCCAGCGAGATCATCCCGAGTCCCTTGGGAAGGACCTCGAAATCCTGTTCGAGCGTTTTGACGGCGTCCTTCGCCTTTCGATCGATGATGGTGACGATCATCTTGTACTTGCCGGGCTTGGTATCGGTCCCGATATCGGCGCGAGCAAAGCCTGCTACTCTGCCGCCGCCTAGAGAATTATAGGCAGTCGCCTTTTGCGGCTCCTGCTTGAAGAGAGTCTTCCCCTCGCCGTTCTTCAGTTCCATGCCGATGCTGTAGAGTACCTCGCCGTCGGGGCCTTCCTTGAGGCCCTCGATATCGAAGCACAGGAAAAACAATTCACCGGGCAGGATCTTGGGATTGGCAGCGTCCTTCCGGGCCAGACGGAGCGGAGAGTGACTGGCGATGGCATTGGTCAACTTGAGAGCGCTGTCCTGCTGGGGTGCAGACTGGAGGGTAGCCAGCAAGGCAAGAGTGGCCAGCATGATGCGACGATCCTCTCGAACAAGAGAAACGGGGAAGCCCGCAACACATTGCACGTTTCTTATTGTGCTAGGTGACTCTCGCTTCTGCCAGAGCAATTTGCCCATCAGGAGGGTTTGAAAGGCGGTCGGTTCGGGACTTTTCCGCTGGTCGGCTGGGCTGTTAGGCCCGCGTGCAGCCGGGTACAATCAGTGAGAGAAACGGTCGGTCCTGAACAGAAGTTCTCACGGTGTCCCCCATCCGAGCCGACGTTGTGACAGGTGCCACGGCATGTCGATTTCTTCCCTCCTTGGTCCTGGCGGTCGTGTGGCGCAGTTGCTTGGCAACTACGAATCGCGCCCGCAACAACTCCAGATGGCCGAGGCGGTCGCGCAGGCACTGGCGCAGGAACGCCATCTGATGGTCGAGGCGGGCACGGGCGTGGGCAAGAGTTTCGCTTACCTGGTCCCTGCGCTGCTGGCGGCCGCGGGGAACAAGGATTTCAAGATCGTCGTCTCCACCCACACCATCAGCCTGCAGGAACAGATTATCCACAAGGACATCCCCTTTCTGCAGAAAGTGATGCCCGAACCATTCAGTGCGGTGCTGGTCAAGGGACGCTCTAACTACCTGAGTCTGCGGCGGTTGCGCGGTGCCCAGCAACGGGCGGGGATGCTCCTGGCGGATCTCCACAACGCCCAGCAACTGCAGCAGATTGGGCGCTGGTCGCGCCAGACTCAGGATGGCTCACGCAGCGATCTCGCCTTCGAGCCTGCACCCGTTGTCTGGGATCTGGTGGAGAGCGAGAGCAGCAACTGCCTGGGGCGCCAGTGCCCCGAGTATGCTCGCTGTTTCTACTTCAAGGCGCGCAAACAGATGTTTGGCGCCAATCTGCTGGTGGTTAATCACGCACTCTTTTTCAGCGACCTGGCCCTGCGCCGTGCGGGCGCCAGTCTCCTCCCCGACTACAAGGCGGTTATCTTCGACGAGGCACACACGATCGAGGATGTCGCCTCCGAACACCTGGGATTGCAGATCAGCAAGGGGGGGATCGACTACCTGCTGAACAAGCTCCTCAGTCCCCGTCAACGGCGAGGACTGCTCGCCAACGTCAACTCAGCGGAGACCCAGCAACAGGTGGAGGCCTGCCGCACTCAGTGCGAGGTTTTCTTTCAGAATCTGCTGGCATGGCTGGCGCGTCAGCCGCGCCCGACGCGGCCAGGAACAACGCGTCCCTCTTCCGAGACGGTGCGCATCTCCACCCCGAACGTGGTGGCTGATCCCCTCACCGAGGAACTCCGCAAATTGTCCTCCAGTCTGAAAAACCTCTCCGCCAACATGCCAGACGAGGTCAAGATCGAATACATGGCGGTCGCTGACCGTTGCGCGGTGATGGCGATGGAAATTGGTCAGTGGCTCAACCAGGAACTCGAAGGGCAAGTCTACTGGATTGAGACCGGCGGAGAACGCGGGCAACGGCTCGCCCTGGCCAGTGCACCGATCGACGTGGGCCCGACCTTGAAGGAACACCTTTACAGCCGTGTGCCCAGTGTGATCATGACCAGCGCCACGCTCAGCGTTGGAGGGAGCCAGGGATTTGCCCACTTTCAACAACGTCTGGGGCTGGAGGATTGCCGGACAGAACAGCTTGGCAGTCCGTTCGACTATCGCGAGCAGGCCGAACTGCATCTCTTTCGCCGCATGCCCGATCCGTCCACCGATCCGCAGAGTTACGACGAAGCGGTCTTCACGCGCATTCCGGAGTATCTGCAGCGAACCCGAGGCCACGCCTTTGTTCTGTTCACCAGTTACCAGACGCTGCAGAAGGCGACCACGCGACTGCGTCCCGCCTTGCTCCAGCAGGGGTGGACCCTGATCAGCCAGACCGATGGCGTCCCGCGGTCGCAGATGGTGGAGCGCTTTCGCAGCACTCCGGGCGCTGTCCTTTTCGGAGTGGATAGCTTCTGGCAAGGGGTGGATGTGCCTGGCGACGCGCTCACCAACGTGATCATCACCAAGTTGCCGTTTGTGGCGCCAGATCGGCCGGTGCTGGCAGCTCGACAGGAGGCGATCCAGGCGGCGGGTGGACAACCCTTTCTCGACTACCAGGTGCCGCAGGCGGTGATCAAGCTCAAGCAGGGATTCGGCCGTCTGATTCGGACGGCCAGCGATCGGGGGTTGGTGGTTATCTTTGATCCGCGTGTGCTGACCAAGGGCTACGGGCGAGTTTTCTTGCAGGCTCTCCCGGAGTGCCGGCGTTTTGTCGATGGCGAGCCGGGGTAAGTCGCGCCACCGTCTCGTTGCGGGCATACAGCGGAAGAATCATCGGGGAGGGCGCCATCGGCACCCCCTGTTCGAGCGCGCGCAACACTGGAGGGGCAACGCTCTCAAAACAAACACTCACGCCCAGAAGCGAAGCCCACAACCCTGCTGGCGACGAAAGTGCCATCGCATAGGACACCCCCGGGACCACCTCGGCGAGGGTTAAACGCTCGGGATTTGGCCGAGACAACTGCTCAACGGGGATAAATTCGTAGAAGTGACCGAGATCGGGGAGCAAACGCAACAAGCGTTGCCGAGGATCTTCGATCGCGAGCACCCCTTCGGGGCGCACCACCGTTTCCAGCAGAAGGACAGGCTGTTCGCGCTGGGGCAGCCCGAGGAGCGCCTGCAACTGGGCACGGTCGGGGTCATGGGGGCCGCGCGAGTAGAGAACGGCGGTCAGGGTGGGCCACACCTCGCCAAGCGTGTCGCGCTGGGTGCGCTGGCGCAGGAGACGCGCCAGGTCGACCAGACGGCGCGCATTGCCGGCGAGGATGGTCACTGGCTGGTCGCTTGTGTGTTCAGCCAGTGCCTGGAGCGAGGTGGTTCCCGATTGCGGGGCCACCACGGTGACAGCCCGGAGGAGCGCTGGGAGTTGCCGCCGAGCCATGTGCTCCATCGAATCGTAGCTGTGACCGCGCACCGCGGTCAGCGCCGTCCCCCCACCGACCAGCAGAATGGTTCCCGACAGGAGGCGTGCTTGCGGGCGGGCCGCGCCGACCAGGGCCAGAGCAGTCATCAACGCTCGGCGATGGCTCGCCATGAGGTCGGAGGAGATGGCGGTGGGAATGATCGGCTGCCCGGACTCGACTTCACAGGTGGCGAGATAATAGATTGGCCCGGGCCAGGTCACTCCCTCCAGCTGGGGCAAACTCGCGCCGCCATACTCCTGCCACAGCTGAGACCGAGTGCGCAGCGGAACCAGGCGTTGAAAATCGGCCGGCGTGCGAATGCGGGCAAAGTCATGAGCGAGTCCAAAGCGCGTTCGCTGAGCCCGCTGCACCAGGCCGCGCAGAATTCGATGCTGGGCGGTCGCTGGATCGGTCTGTTCCAGGTGAGTCAGTCTGCGCCGGAGGGAGTAGCGGAAGAGAGGCTCTGCCAGACAGCGCCCCAATGAACTGCTCAGAAATCGCTCAGGAAATACGTCTCGGTCCACGCCCATCGGTTCCCTTGCTGGTGCTGGTCTCCTGCGCACGCTTGTCGAGTGGGTCCTTCCTGGCCCGCCGTGCCTTGCCTGAGGCCAACTCTCCCCCGCCCGCCGTGGCTCTCACGGAGTCATCCAGTTCGTCGCGGGAGAGAACGCGAACGGATCCATCATGTCAAATAAATAATGTATAAAAGTTACCATGACCTGCCACCCTGCACAACAAATCTCCCGAAAAGTACCCGCAACTTCAAGAAAAACCTTGCGTATACGGAGCATTCCTTCCAAACCCACCGCGCAGGCCTCTGGAGAGTTCCCGCGGCCGCGGGAGCAAGCCATCCGGTGCTTCACGCCGACGACGTGATCAACTCGGATTTCGCACGGCTTCCAGCAAGCGTGCCCGGTCCTCCGGACGCGCCTCGAAGCAGTCGAGCACCTGTCGCGTCGGATCGAGGGGATCGTAGAGCACCAGAACTGCATCTCCCAGGTGAATTTCCCCCGGTAAGTAAGGGATGTTGCTGGTAAGGATGGCCTCGTGAATCGTCGGCTCACCCTCCTGATCGACGCGGTAGGTGTACGCCAATTGATCGAGGTAGGTCCGCCCCTTCACGCGCGAGGTTTTGATGTCGTCAATGCGCCCCAGCGCGGGGAGTCCCTCGGCGAGCAGCTGCACTTTCTGCCGAATATCCTGCACCCCGCTGACCAGACTGATCACCCCGCTGATCCAGGCGATCAGGCCGATTCCCAGGGGAATCATCGCGCCGGTCTGCCAGATGGGATCTCCCGCACGAGCGATCTCCGGGTCCTCCGGCAGGTAGACAATCGGCAGTCTCTGCCCCACCGACGCCGCGTTCCAGCGCCCCCACGCGACCGCTTCGCTTTTGCGATAGACTCTCCCGTTCACCTTGTATTCGTAGTTCAGATAGTTGTGCGATCGCTTTCCACCTCCATGAGCCAGCAAACTGCCGCGCCTCACTGCCTTTCCAGAGAGCGCAGCGATCTGTTTGCTGGTCACCGTCGCCGTGATCGTTTTCCCCACCAGGGCCAGGCGCACATCGCGCAGAACGACCGGGACAAACCAGGGCGTCATCATGGTGCCGACGAGGAAAGAAATTGCGGCCCGGGTGATGAAACTACTCCGATTCAGATACTTGAATGCGAGCCTCGTTCGCGAATAGCGCATGGCGGAAACCCCTGTCCGCTCCTCGCGGCTGTTCCGGGAACACCGTTTGTTTCTGTCTCTGGCCTGTCACAGCGCCTGCGTTTTACAGTATCCCCGGGTACGGAGCGCCAGCAAGCGAAAAGGCGCTCCCCCTCACCAGGGCACCTGTTGTTGCTGCGCGACATCCCACAACCCCTGATCGGTGATGCGCAGTTCGGGGATGACTGGTAACGCGAGAAACGACAGCATCCCAAACGGAGCCGCCAGTTGACAGCCAAATGAACGCGCTGCTGAGCGCACCTCCTGCAATTGCCGACAGACCACGTCGGCGCGCTCGAGCGATAACAACCCGGCGAGCGGTAACGGCAGGCGCGCGCGAACCATGCCTTCCGAGGCAGCCACGAAACCGCCCCCGGTCGTCGCCAGGTCGCGCACACAGGTCAGCATGTCGCGTGGGTTGGTCCCCACCACAATCACATTGTGCGAGTCGTGTGCCACCGACGAGCCCAGCGCTCCCTCTTTCTTGAAGTGGAATCCGCTCACCAGCCCCAGGCCAAGGTGCCCCGTGGCCCGATGACGCTCAATGCTGGCGATCAGGGCCACATCACGTTCGGGGTCGTGCGCCCAGAAGCCGTCCACCACACGCACGGGACGCGATCCGGCACGCGTCACCAGTTGTCCTGGTACAATCTCGATGACAGGGCATTGACTGCTCCTGAGAGGAAGCCGAAAGCGGCTCTCGTCCAGCGGGGGAAGGTGAATCGTGTTCTCGGCACGCAAGGAGGAGACAGGCAAGGCTCCGACGAACTCGCCACCCAGTGCGGCCAACCGACCGTTCTTGAAAACCATATCCGGGCGGACATCAAAGAGATCCTGCAAAACCACGAGGTCTGCCCTGTACCCCGGTGCCACCGCGCCGCGCTCGCTCAGTCCGTAATGACGCGCCGGGATATACGAGGCATGCCGAATCGCCTCCACCGGAGGCATCCCCGCCGAAACCAGGCGACGCAGCAACGTGTCAATGTGGCCATTCTGGCGCAGATCGTCGGGAAAGATGTCATCGGTGACCAGCGTCCAGTTTTCGCCGAGTTCGCCCTGGAGCAGCAACGGCAGCAGCGCCGCCAGATTCTGCGCGGTCGATCCTTCACGGACCTGCACCAGCATTCCCCAGGCTGCCTTGGCACGCGCTTCCTCGATGGTTCCTGATTCATGATCCGAGCGGATACCGACGGCGATGTACGCCATCAGATCACGTCCGGACATCGCCGGGGCGTGGCCATCGAGCACTCGACCACGCTCCAGGGCGGCCCGAACCTTTTCCAGGACGGGCGTTGCCCCAGCCAGAAGGGCCGGCACATCCATCAGTTCCGCCAGCCCCAGAACCCGGGGATGAGCCAGCAGGGTGCGCACCTCCGCCGGTCCCAGCACCGCCCCCGCATGTTCGTGGGCCGTCGCTGGCACACACGACGAGGCGGTGAAAAAGAGATCGAACGGCAACCCCTCGCTGGCGGTCAGGAGCATCTCGATTCCTGGCACGCCAAGGACATTGCCGATCTCATGAGAATCGGAAATGGTCGCCGTCGTTCCGTGCGGGACAATCAGCCGCGCGAGTTCGGCAGGGGTGAGCAGGGTGCTTTCCAGGTGCATGTGCGAATCGATCAAGCCCGGTATCAGCGGGCGATTATGCAGCTGGATCTTCTCGTGAGCCGGCCAGTCAAAAGCTCCCACTCCGGCGATCCAGCCATCGACAATGGCGACATTCCCCGGTTCGATGCGCCGGGTGAAGACATTGACGATCTGTCCTCCCTCCAGGACGAGATCGGCGGGTTCCTGTCCCAGCGCCACGCGCACGCGCCGACGCAACTGATCCACCGAGACGGGGATTGGAGTCATGGCTCACCCTCCTGGAGAAACGCACCGGGGCACCCTCGCCTTGATTTCGGCACTGACCCGCACTATAGACGAGCACCCAGGGAGCCCTCGTCGGGGCGCACAAGGTGGTAGCGGGGCACACGGCATGGCTGCCGCGATTCAGGCCGAGAAATTGTCCAAGAGTTATCGTATCAACCCGCGCGCCATGGGCCGCTATCGCACCCTGCGCGAAACGGTGCAGCAACTTCTCCTCGCGCCCTGGTCTCGCCAGCCAGCCCAGCCCTCCTCGCTTCTGTGGGCCTTGCGCGACGTCTCCTTCACCATTCAACCCGGCGAGGTGGTCGGCATCATCGGCCGTAATGGCGCGGGCAAATCGACGCTGCTAAAGGTTCTTTCACGCATCACCGAACCGACCTCGGGGTGTGCCCTGTTGCGGGGACGGGTTGGGAGCCTGCTGGAGGTGGGGACAGGGTTTCATCTCGAACTCACCGGGCGCGAAAATATCTTTCTGAATGGCGCCATCCTGGGAATGACCCGCCGTGAGGTGCTCCGTCGCTTCGACGAGATCGTTGCCTTTGCCGAGATCGAGCCCTTTCTCGATACGCCCGTGAAGCGCTACTCCAGCGGAATGTACATGCGCCTGGCCTTCGCCGTGGCCGCCAACCTCGACCCCGATATCCTCCTGGTCGATGAGGTGCTCGCCGTCGGCGATCTCGCGTTTCAGCGCAAATGTCTGCGCAAATTGCAGGAGGTGGGGACCTCCGGGCGCACGGTCCTGATGATCGCTCACGATCTGAGCGCGGTCAGTCGGTTGTGTCGGCGCACCATCATGCTGGAGCAGAGCCAGTTGATTCACGATGGCCCGACCGAGGAGGTAATCCACTCCTATCTGCACTCGGGCCTGGGGTTGAGCGCGGAGCGTCGCTGGACCGCCGAGAATCGCCCCGGCAACGAGGTGGTTCGTCTGGACCATGTTCGGGTCTGCAGCGCCGAGGGGACCACCCTGGGCGCGCTCGATATTCGCCGCCCGCTGCGCATCGAGATCGAATACGAAGTGATCCAGTCGGGCCACATTTTCACTCCGCATTATCACTTTTTCACCAGCCAGGGGATCTTTGCCTTCGTCGCCCAGGACAACGATCCGCACTGGCGACGCCACCCGCGCCCGCCGGGGCACTATCGAAGTTCGGTCGAGATTCCGGGCAACTTTCTGGGTGAAGGAACGATGCTGGTCAGTGTCGCCCTGGTGACGTTTTTGCCCCACACCCTCGTTCATCTCCACGTGCGCGATGCGGTTGCCTTCGAGGTGATCGACAGCATGGAGGGGAACACGGCGCGAGGGGATCGCATCGGTCCCATGCCGGGGGTGGTGCGGCCGATCTTTCCTCATCAGACCGAGTATCTTCCCCCTGCGCTGCACTCGGCTGCCTGAGAGCGCTTCAGCTCGGCCAGACAATGGCGGCTGCGACCATCACCACCACCCCGAGCAACAGTGGCATCGCCACGCGCAGGGCCAGGCGAATGGGAGAGGCGCCTGTCATCGTCGCTGACATGAGCGTGACAGCCGCCACAGGGGACATGGTGCGCCCCGCCGCCGCGGCCAGCGAGACAAGGGCGCCAATCCGCACAGGATCGAGCCCCACACTGCGCGCCGGGGTGACAAAGAAGCTGTACACACTCTGGGTCGCCGCCATCCCGGACCCACAGAGGACGGCAAACCCCAGGGGCAAGGATCCAGCCAGCGGCACCAGAATCCCTGGCAGGGCGAGGGTCAGCTGTTCAATCGCGGCCGCCACTCCGATCAGGGTCACGCCAACGCCGAAGCAATTCGCCGTCACGATGAGCGAAATAATATGGGTGAAGGCGTAGCCAGCTCCCTCGAAGAAGGCGCGCGCACTCTCCAGCGCGTGCTTTCTGCTCGTCAAGGCGGCACTCCCCGCGCCGATCAGCATCGCCAGGCCGATCAGGCGAGTGGCAGGCTGCACAAGAGTCACTTTCACCCCAGCCTCGCGCAGCGCCGTCTGCCCTGCCAGTTCCCTGGCACTCGCGAGCCAGTCGACCGGGACTGACAAGACGTTCAGCGGCGGCGAGGTGAGAAAGAGCAGCACCAGCGGCACGAGCGGCACCATCGCCTTGACGGGGTTTACCCGAAAGTCAGGGGACACTGGGGCCGGTTCGAGTTCACGAGGTGTCTCGGTGCGATCCGCACGAACGCTCAGCCACCAGAAGAGGGTGGTCGCCACGGTGAACTGAATCGCCAGCAATGGCAAGATCGCACCAACGATCTCGCCCGGCTTGATCCCCAGCGCGGTGCTCACTGTCTGCAACTCCGGGGCGCCCGGATTGAGTAATTCCCCACCGATCGAACTGCCCAGGAGAATCGCCGCCCCGATTGTCACCGGCGAGAGACGAGCCGCCACAAGCAACGGCACCAGGACGGCGCCCACGGTGACGGCGGTGCTGGTCTGGCTGATGATGGGAATGTTCACCACACATCCCACCAGAACCGCACCGGGGATGAGAAGAAAACGCACCCGGCGCAGAGGTTTCACCAGGAGTTGCACCAGATGCCTGTCGCACTCAGTCAGGCGCAGCACATAGGCAAAGCCCATGGCCGAGCAAATGGGCACGACGAATTGTTCCCGGCTCAGGGTGGCGAGGAAAGTTTGCAGGATTAACTGAGGCTGCCCCGCAAGAAAACCCAGCGCCAGTGCCGCCAGAAACAGGCTCAGACGCACATCAATCTGCCGAGCCGTGGCGCCAACCGCGGCCAGGATAATGAGCAAGCCGACGAGCAGAGTCAGAGACATGGCAGCCACTCCCGATGACCTCGTGTCCAGGCACGCCAGGCTAGCATGTCCGCAGGGGAGACACCACGCGAAATGTCGTGGATGGAAAGGACTTCCTGCACGGGGAGAGGGGGGCTGAGAAACGCTCCAACAGGCACAATCGTTTCAGAACGCCCCACTCCTCTTCTTCTCCCCACCCGATCACTTTTTTCTTTTGCATTCATCAAAATAGCTTGATACGCTTGCGTGAATAGATTGGCGGGAAATGGTGGTTATTGGCGCTCCTCAAAGTGTCTTTTTGAGTAAGCCCCTGGTGCGCCCGCTGGTCGCGAAACAATCCGTTCCCTGAATCGAGATTGACTGTCCGGGCTGGTCCCGCGAATCGCATTTACCACTGAAAGGAGTCAGGTCGACCGCGCCCGTTGCTCCAGGGAGGGACGTACGCACCCTGATCTCGGTGAAGCGTCGTTACCCTCATGAAACACCTGCCCGCCAGGGTGTTTTCTTCCCTCGACTCACCTGATGCACGGGAGTTGCATTGATGTTGCTGCGTTGCCTGGGGAGCCTGGTTGTCCCGCTTGTCGTCGTCGTGCTGGTGCATGCGGAGAATCCCGAGAAGGATGTTCCCGAACTGATTCGCAAGGCCGGGCCGTCGATCCAGAAAGCCTATGTGCAGATCGAAAAAACCATTCGGGAGAACGAGAAACTGAGTAAGCCTCTCCCGGAGCCTTACCTCGCCCGGGGGGAGATCTGGACGGCGGTCGGCAACCATGAAGAAGCCCTCGCCGACTATCTGAAAGCCACCGATCTCCTGTACAAGGGCAAACCAACTCTGCTGGATCAATCGCGTTATCTGGAGCGTCTTCACAAGACCCTGCAGCGTCTGCGTAACATGCCCACGCCGTACTACCCGGAAGATGCGGCCCAGCAGTACGACGCGGGCACCAACTACTATTTCCGCTGCATGTTTGACAAGGCGCTGCCCCATTTGACCGAAGCGATTCGCCTGAACCCTGCCGACCCGGTCTACTGGTACTATCGCGGACTGACCTACAAGCAACTGGGCCGCGAAAGCGAGGCGGAACGCGATGTGAAGATCGGGGCCAACCTGGTGCGCAAGGCGGAGGAACGCAATCGCTACATCCACCAGGAAGTGGGGCAAGCGCTGGAACGGGTGCAGGGGCCGATTCGCCAGTGGTTGACTGACAAGAGCCAGGAGTTGCCGTCGCGCTCCCGCTCCTGATCCGGTTTGACATTCCCTCGCCTCTTACTCTGTTGCTCCTGGGAGTCTCGCCGCATGTGCCGCCATCACTCCGTCCTGGCCGTCGTCGTTTGGTGCGCCTGCCTGCTCGCGCCGACGTTTGCCGAGCAACCGCCTCCCAAAACGCCTCCGCCGCCAACCGCGAGCGAGCAGGTCGTCCAGGCGTACAAGCAACTCCAGGCGGCCCAGAAGAGCACAGCCGCGAACCCCAACGACATCAAGGAACGGGTGCGCCACATGAGCTGGCTCCTCTTGCTGGGCGAACTCGCTGCTGATCCAGCGCTGTCACTCACCAGCGAATCGAGTGACGCCCTCGAAAAAGGATTGAAGGAACTGGATGCCATCTCCAGGGATCTGGGGGGCAAGCCCGAACTGGAGCGGGAACTGTCGCGCAATGCCGCCCTAACCATGCGTCTGGACGTGGCTCGACTACGCCAGGCTCAGGCCGCGCAGAAGCAAAAACTGACGCGGGAACAGGAACTCGAACGCCTCAAACAACTGCGGGAACTGGCCACCAGTTATCGCGAGCTCACCGGACAGATCGCGGCGATGAACACGCAGTTCCTTCTGGGTGATTATGCCGCGGTCCGCAAGACCAGCGTGGGCGTTACCGAGAATCTGAAAAAGCTGCGCGAGATCGTTGCCAAGCGACGTGACTATTACCTCTTCAAGGATGAACCCAGACTGGACGCCGCGGATCAAACCGAGTTGAAGCTGATCACCGAGGTGACGGCCCCGGTGGTCAACGACATGGTGACGCACTTCCAGTCGTTGCAGGCGCTGATGGCCTACCGGCTGGCGATGGTCGATCCTGCCAAACCAGAGCAGAAGCAACTTGAGGAGGCGAGTCAACTGGCGGCCGAGGTGCTCAAGGTGCCGCAGGGCGCCAGTCTGCTGGCGTACTATGTGCGCGGGATGAGTCAACGTGAACTCGGCTTGATGCTGACGGCGGCGGATTCGGTCGATGCCGCCGGCCATCAAAAAGCCGCGCCGTTCTTTGCCGAGGCGAAGGCCAACCTGGAGAAAGCTCAGCAACAACTGGCGAAGGAACCCGCGACCGGCAAGCTGATGGAGAACGAGGTCAAGATGCGTCTGGCTCAGATGAGCAGCCCACAAGGGTATCTCGATGCGGCTGCCCAGCTGACCTTTGCCGGCTCGCCCGCGCAGGGGGCTCTCTTGCTCAAGGAGGGGATGCAGGTGCACCGGGTGCCGGCGTTGCTTTTAACCCGGGCGGAGGATGAGATGCGCGCTGGTCTTGATCTCGCTGCCGTTCGCGGTTTGCTCAGGCGCGGGATGGCTGCCCAGCTTCTCAAGGAGGATCTGAACAGCGTCCAGGTTCGTGCTCGCGTGGAACTCCTGGATGCCTGGGAGCGAATGTCACGCCAGGGGGTGGAGAAGGTCACGCCCCGTGAGCGGACCGCTCTGAGTGATCAGCTGCGTGAGGCGCGCCAGCTTCTGGCCAGGGCCGTGCAGCTGGCTGGCGACCAACCCGCGGTTCAGACCGCCAGGGCGTACCAGGCCTTGAGTCTTGCCTACGCCACCATCCTCGATCCAAAACTCGCCGACGACGAGGGAAAGAAACTCTTCCAGGGGTTGCCGGTGGTGGTCACGGAGTTGCAGCGGCAGATTGATGCCGCCAAACCCGCCGACCAGATTCCTCTGCGGGAGGCCCTCGTGGCGGCTCGTCTGGCTCAGGGGTTTCTCGCGGTGCGTTATCTCCCCGCCTATCGCGATGAGGCGATGACCGCCTTTGCCGCTGCGGCCGATGTCCAGGCTCGGTTGCCTTTCAGTCGCTCGGCCGTCAAACTGTTTGGTTCGCCTTTGCTCGCCGCCATGCTGTCGCGTCCCGAGAATCAGGCGATCAAGTTGGCGGTCGAGGAACGCCAGCTTCGCGACCTGATGGCGCATTTTGTGGAGGGAGCGGTCGCCATTCGACTGGGGGAAGCCGAGGCGGCCGCCAAGTTGATGGGGAACGCGTTAAAACAGGTCGAGTCAACCGGCCCCGGTCAAACACCCATGATCGATGCGGCGAAACTCCTCGACAAGCGCGAGGCCGATGCCCGGGCGGCTCTGATGGTGCGCGCCCGGACGATGGCCGTCCTCACGCTGATCGCCGGCAAGCAGTATGACCAGGCCCTGCTGGAAGCCTTGCGGCCCGCCCTGCCGGAAATCGATGCCAGCCAGCTGTCCACCTTGACGGCCGCCCAGATGAAGAAGGCTGTCGAGTCCGCCACCGAACCACTCGCCTGCTATGGTCTGGGGCTGGCCCTGGAAGAATACGCGGTGGCGAAGTTCGAGGCGGGCAATGCCGCAGCGCGCGAGATGCTGGCTCAGGCGCTGGCCGCACAGAAGCAAACCGAAAAATTGCTGCAACAATCCGCCCTGCTCCGGGATCGCTATCCGCAAATCGTCGCTCTCAATAGCAAGGCGAGGGAACGGCTTACCGATCCTCTCAGTTATGTCACCGCTGCCCAGAAGTTGCGCCGGGAGTTCCGCATCGCGGAGGCCACCCAGCTTCTCAACGAGGGGATGCGCCGTCATCCCGATTCCCAGGTGCTGCGCAATGAGTTGATTTACTGCCAGATCGACGAGGCTGAACTGGCCGAGGGCGGCGGCCAAACGCAGTTGACCGCTGCTTTGAAGCAGGCGCAGCAGGAACAACAGGCCGGCCGTTTCAAGGATGCCAAAAGCTACCTGACCCTGGGGGATCTGCATGAGCGCCTTGGCCACCAGGCCGAGGCCGTCGATGCCTACAAGAAAGCCCTGCAGGCGGCTCCTAACGAGGCGGATCGCATCAAGGCGGAATCCCGTCTCGCTGTGTTGACCGCCCTGAGCCAACCTTGAGAAAAGAGAGCCGCTCGGGGAACCAACGTTGTCTGTCCCAGACGATTGACACGGGCGGCCTGCATCGATCATAGTGGTGTGATAATCCCAGGCTTCGGAATGCGACGGTAGCTACACTGGAGGACCCCGCGATGTCTTTGCCCCAGCGGTCAGGGATCGTTCGATCGCTTGCAAAATCCTGCCAAAACCACTTGCCCCGTGCCGTGCTCGTGTTCGGTTGCGCTTTACTCTGGCCGGCCCTCCTGCGTGCCGACCAGAAATTGCTCATCCGGGCCGTGGATGACCGGGGGAAGGAAACCAGCCTTTATGAGAAAGTGGTGGTGGTCAGCGCGCGGGCCACGCTCTCCAGAACGCCTGAGGAGCAGGGGGATCCAATTGAGCCGTTTGCCATCTTCTTTCGCCTGAAGGCGGATAACGGGGACAAGGTGGTGAACAACAAGGTCCGCGTGGGCACCTCCGAGGGCGTCCCGCTGGGGTGGATTCCGGAGAAGGATGTCAAATCGTGGAACACCCGTTTCATCCTTGATCCGATCGAACCGCAGGCCGATCGAGCATTCAGTGTTGATCTGGGGCCAGGGTTGGAACCCGCCAAACAAAATGCCACCCCCGAGGGCAAACGGCGTTATGCGTTGATCCACAAATCGCCCAGGGAAGATAAGGGGGACGATACCGCGTATCCGGTCATCGTCTATGCGGGGAACGTCCAGGCCCTCGGTCAGGGGGGGACGATTGCCAAGGAACGCAATGAGCTGCGCGATGTCAAGCTGGAGATCGTGTTCGTCATTGAAACGACCGATTTCATGCTCGACAAGTACGATGGCAAGGAACTTCTCGAATCTCTCAAGGAGTTGATTCGCGAACAGGTCAAGGAGATTCAGAACACCAAGGAGTTGAAGGGGGCCGTGCGGCTGGGGATTGTCGAGTACCAGGACAACACCGCCAAGGCGAAGTACGCCAGCAACCTGGTGTGCGATCTCACGGAGGATCCGGATCTCTTTTTGCGAAAACTCAACACTGTCTCCGCGACGATGACCGGTGATGACTTCCCCGACGACGTGCTGGCCGGGTTAAATACCGCCGTCACGCGACCTACCTGGACGAGCAACAGCGTCAAGCACATCATTCTCGTGGGGAAGGCCAGTTGCCAGCTCAATCCCAAGGGAAAGAATGTCAGCCAGTTCACCAAGGGACCAGGAAACCAGCTGACCAAGATCGTCGATGAACTCTTTCCGCGTGGGTACAACAGTTCGGGTCTGAGCATTCCGCAGTTGATCGGGCGAGCCCGGCCTCAGGGCGGAACGGATTCACGCGCGCGCACGGCCAAGACGTTCCACGCCATGCGGCTTTCCAAGCAGCCTGCAGCGCCGCCTCCGGGAAAGGCGACCGAGTTTGCCGACTTCATCAAGGTGTCGGAAAAGCTGGTCATGAACAACGAGGCCGAACTGAAGACCGAAGTGCAGGCGCTGCTGGCCAAGTATAACAACGACAAGGACACCGTGGTGGATTTGCTGGCCAAGGCATTCGCGTACCAGCTGATCAAGCAGCAGGCCGACCTGGCGCTGTCGCAGTACAAGGACATCTCCCGGAACGGCGGCGAGGCCGACGGCGTGTTTATCGAGGTCGAGCCAAACTCCGAGAGCATTCGCAAGGCCTCGGTGGAGATCGCCGGCAAACTGCGTGATTCGTTCAAGGCACTGGTGAGTGTGCGCGAAAAGGGCGAACTCCCCGCGCCCACGAAGAACCCCATTTCGCAGCCGCTCTACACCCTGGTGGGAGCCGCCGCAGAGAAGTTCAAGGATCAGCCGACGCTGGTGGGAACGGCCCAGGTGCGCGACCTGCGCGGGCGTGAAGTGGCGCACAAGAAAGTGCTCGTTTCGCAGAAGGAGCTGAAACATCTGCGCAGCACCCTCGATGCCCTCCACACCAAGTTCAAGGGCCGGGTGGCGAAGGCCGATCGCCAGGATGTGAGCGCCATTCTGAACGATCTCAAACAGATCCTGGCCGAGACCAGCGCCGGGCAGGC
Organism: Planctomycetota bacterium; assembly: GCA_029777335.1. Classification (GTDB taxonomy): domain Bacteria; phylum Planctomycetota; class Planctomycetia; order Gemmatales; family Gemmataceae; genus JAKOSN01. The sequence continues at coordinate 121,783 of JAKOSN010000171.1, read as the reverse complement.
GATCACAGCCGATGTCAAACTGAAAGAGGTCGTCTCCGATCTGCCGCTGCGCACCGCCGCCCTCAACACCAGTGCCGCCGACCTGGCTTTGATGACCTCGGACGCCTTCACGCAGTGGCTGGCCCGGCTGGAGACAGCCATCAAGCGCATTGATGACCTGCTCGACAGCCGTGCGGACTGGCTGACGTTGTCGGACAAGGCGGTGAACGAGAAGTTCACCTTCCTCCGTTTGAACGAACTGCCGTGAGTGTGACTCGCCTGGTTCTCGCCGTGCTGTCGCGAGGGGATGCTCGGGACGGCACGGCGAGACAACCTTCAGAGCCTCGCCATCCTCCGACACGGGCCGCGCATAACCAATCTTATGAACCACCTCTCCCACGATGATCCGGTTCTCGAGATCGAGGGTCTCGAACAGCATCTCTACGATCCCGCGCGGGGCGAGCGGTTCGTCGTCCACGTGCGGCAACGGCTGAGCATTCAGCGGGGGAGCGTGGTGGCGCTACTTGGCCCGAGCGGGTGTGGCAAAACCACCCTGCTCACCATTCTGGGCATGCTGCGTCACCCCTCGCATCCCGAGAAACTGGCGCGTTTTCGGATGCGCCCCCGCCGCACCGGAGGCGACATTTTCGAATATGATCTCAAGGAGATCCTGCTGCAGAAACAGCGCCGCACCATCGAACAATTGCGCCGGGAACAAATTGGCTTCGCCCTGCAGAGTGGGGAACTGTTGCCCGCGCTCACGGTGCGTGAGAATATCGCTGTCCCTCTGCGCCTGAATGGGATCACCGGTGCCGCCTGCTGGCAACGCGTCCAGGAATTGCTCGATGCCTTCCAGCTACGGCGTCCCACAACGAATGGAGAAACTGCTCGCTCGGGTTCCCGCCTGGAGTATTCGCGCGTGAACAAGCTGTCGGGCGGCGAGTATCAGCGTGTGGCCCTGGCGCGAGCCATTGCCCACCATCCCACGCTGGTGTTTGTCGATGAACCCACCGCGGCACTCAATCGCGAACTGGCCTGGGGAGCTTTGGAGCAACTGCGCGCACTGCAGACCTCCACCGAGGCCCATGGCGCCACCATCATGATCACTCATGACGAGGAACTCGCCTGTGCCTTTGCCGATATGATCGTGCGCATGGCTCCGGTCAAGGGAGAATCTGCGGGGGAGGTGGTCGCCCTCGAACCCAACCAGGCGACCTGTGGCAACGGGCGCGTGACGGTATCAGTCGCAGAATCACCGCTGCCCCCGCCTCCCGAGCCGCATCCGCCCGAAGATTCCCTCACCCTGCCGGAGGAAGCGCCGGTTTTCACCGCGGCAGATCCTGCCACGCCCCCAGTGACTCCACCGACCGAGGAGCCGAAAGTTGCCAGCGAACCGGAGCCAGGTGAAAACGACCTCTCCACGGCTCCCGCGCAGGAAAACGCCGAACCGCGAGAGGAGCCGAGCGTATGATCACACGCTGGTTCTATTATGTTCGTCTGGGCGTTCTGGATCTGGTCCGGCTGTGGTCCACCACGCAGCACCATGTGATCATCGTTGCGGGCATCTGTCTGCCGATCCTGCTCCTGCTGGGGCTGAAACGCGGGCATGTCGCCAACCTGCGCAAGGAACTGCTGACCTCACCCACTGGGCGCCAGGTGATGTTCTGGTCGGCTCAGAAGGGCGAATTGATGACACCCGCGCGCATCGCGAGTTTGCAGACCGACCTCCCGGCGGTTCAGTTGATCATCCCGGAAACGCAGCGGGTGGTGGCACTCCGCAGTCAGCCCGCCAGGGGCGAGGCGCGCACCGTCAGTTCCGCCACCCTTTACTCCACCCGCCAGGGCGATCCGCTTCTGCAACAACTCGGAGCCACCTTACCGCAACCCGATGAGAAAGGGGTGGTGCTCGCCCATCCGCTCGCCACGCAACTCGACGTCAAGCCGGGCGACTCCGTGCAGGTCGTGTTGACTCGCGAAAAGGGCGAGAAACCCGAGTCGGTCACCCTCGATCTCAAGGTGCTATCGGTGATCCCCACGGATAATGCCCGGGCGATGATTGGTTATCTGGATGTCAACGTTCTCGATCGCTTTGAGCAATACATCCGCGGTTATCGCGTGGCGGACTATGGCTGGCCCGCGGCCAAAACCTCCGCGCGCGATGCCTATAGCAGTTATCTCGTCTTTTGCGAAAAGAGCAGCGACCTGACCGCGGACGATCGGGAGCAACTGAAGGAACGCGGCCTGGTCATTGAAGATCGCACCACGCAGTTACCCGAGGCGCTCACTCTGCTGCTCAAACCCGACAAACGCGAGAATCTGCGCGTGTATGAGCTATCCACGTCGGCCTCGAAAACCGATCGCAGGCGCGCCCTGATCCTGTCGCCCTCGGAACTGAGTCAGTCCACGGCGGCCGACGATGTGGTGGTGCCATGGAACGAGGTTGCCAGTGGCGAGATTGAGGGCAAACCCTGGCTGATGGTGGGCCTGTCGCTTCCCAAACGCACCTGGCTGCGGGAGTACTTTCGCGATCCCGCTCTCCCCTGTACTTACGACGACGAACCGATGAGCGTCCGCGTCGCGCATCCTGGTGGATTCAACGGCGCCGAGACGCTGAAATGGCCGCTGCGCCAGGGCGAGGTCTCGCTGAAGGTTCTGTCGCGCAGCACGGTTCCCGCCGAGGACCGGGGGCGAGCGATTGCGGTGGTCCCGGCCAACGTGACCGCGTGGCTGGCAGCTCATCGGGCGGGGATGGTCGATTTCGATCCGCTCACGCAGTTGTTTGTGGCGATTCCCGATCCTCCCCTGTACGACAAGGCCCGGCTCTATGCACAGTCGATTGATGATATCCCCGCCGTGGTCGAGGCGCTCAACAATCTGAAGTTCGCGGTGATGTCCGAGACCGCCCGCATCACCGAGATTCACGACCAGGATCGCTCGCTGCAACTGCTGGTGCTGGTCGTGGGGACGGGGGTGTTCCTCTTTGGCGTGGTGACGGTCTTCAGCGTTCTTCTGGACTCCACCGATCGCAAAAGAGGAACCATCGGCATTCTCCGTGTCATGGGGATGTCACGCGCGGGGATTTTCATGACCATTTTTATCCGTGCTGCAGTGATCGGCATTCTGGCTGCCGGGCTGAGTGCGGGGGCGGGGTATCTGCTCTCGCTGGCTCTGGCCTGGCCGCCGCCGAGCGGGAGTTTCTTCGCCTCGTGGAAGCCAGTCGTGGCGGTGGAACTGTACGTGGCCGACTTTCTGATCATTCTGGGCGGGGCGCTGGTGTGCTGTGGCCTGGGCGCGTTGCTCCCGGCCTGGAAAGCCAGTCGGCTTGATCCGTTCGATGCCATCGTGGAAGGGCGTTTCCGTTAATGTTGAACCGTTCCTGGAGATCGCCGAGGTCATCATGAGCAGACCCGTTTCTCTGCCCAGCGCTCTCTGGCGCTGGGTGTGTCTGGGCGGCTTGTTGCTGGGGTGGGCGAGTGCGGCCTCGGCGGCGGCTCCCGGCGAGGAGTTCATCCTCGCGGTGCCGGGCGCGGCGGGACCAATGCAACTGCGGTTTCGCTTTTGTCCTGCTGGGATGCTCACTCCAGGCAATCCAATCGCCAACGCCAAACCCGTCCCCATCCGTCCCTTCTACATGGGCGAAACCGAAGTTACCATCGCCCAGTTTCGTCTGCTTATGGGGGACAAGGCCCTGGCACCGATGAAGCTGCTGGCGCAGAAGCAGGCAGAAAAGAATCCCGATCTCAAATGGATGGTGGATGCCTTCGACAACCCCAACAGTCAGCATCCGCTGTTTTTTGCCGACCTCAGCGACGCGGTCAACTTCTGCAAGAAGTTGCAAGAACGCTTCGACGAGGAACGCCGCAAATCCCCCACTCCCAGCGTGGAAACCCGGAGGTTTCGCCTCCCCAGCCACTACCAGTGGCAGTACGCCGCCCGGGCCGGGACAACGCTGCCCCACTTCAACACCACCGTGGCGTTTGCCGAACTCTCGGTGCCCACGCAGGTGAAGTGCAAGGAAGTCTGGCTGGCGCTGGTCAAGCCAGGCGAGGTGGGCACAACGCCCGAGTTGTTGCAGCAGCAGATCCTGACGATGGCGGCGGAGGCGAAGGACTCCGAACGCCCCAAGGTGAACGAGATCCTGGTCGAGTATTACAGCAAGCTCTTCAAAACCCCGCCCCGCCTCGATGCCGGGGTCGGCAAGTTGCTGGAGGTGGGACGCACCCGGCCCAATGCCTGGAACATTTATGACATGCACGACAACGTGACCGAATGGGTGGTGATGGCTGCGGACCTCAAGGCGCACGATCAGGTCTGGTCCGACCTGGTCAGCAAGGGCGCCGACAGCGCGAAAGACAAGGAGAAACTCTTCCTCGCAGGCGGTTGTTACGTCGATACCTTCAATGGGGCGAGCAAGTTGAACAAGTTCACCTTGTGGGGCGGGCCCCGGTTGGTGAACAACGATGCCGCCGCCTTCAAATACGATCCCGATCTCACCTTCGAGTATTCGCCAGGCTTTCGCCTCACCATGGAACGTGCCCTGGCCGATGACTGGCTTCTGGTGGTGCGCCGCGAATGGTTCCGCAACGGCACGATCGCTCCCGATGCCCGGGCGCGCATTACCCAGACACGCAAGCTGCTCGACGAACTGGTCGCGAAGGATGACCCCGCCTATGCGGTGGTGGACTTCTACGAATCCCTGGTGGATGCCTATCAGAAGGGGGACCTGATCGCGGCTGCGGACAAACTCGAACAACTGAAGGGAAAACTGGGGGGCGGCAAGGGACTCGATCTTGATGACCTCTTCAGCGGGGTGGGGAAGCCTGGCGGAACCGGCACCAAACCTGCGACCGGCCCAAGCGACGACGACCTCTATTTGCAGTCGCTCTCCGGTCTTCTGCGCAACACCTCCGGTCCAGCACCGAAGGCCCCGTGAACCACCAGCGGACCCTGGTCGCTCCGTCCTTGTGCAGCATGGCGTCGCTCGTTCCTCCCGCAGCGTTTCACGTGGGAGGAGCCATCAAGATCGCCTCTCCTGCACCAACGCGGAGCGCACCAGGGGAGTAGCGACGTTCACTTCTTCGCTTCCAGTTCCTTGACCACCTCGGCGACGAGAGCAGGATTGTCCTTTGCCACCAGATGATCGATGCGCGCCTGCGGAATCTCAAGTTTCTGCATCGCCGTGATCACCCGTTTCCACACCTGTTGCCGCTTCTTTCCCTCGCTCAGATACAGCTCGCTCACCAGTTCGGCCAGGCGCTGTCTCTGCAGCGTGTCCTGGTTGTCGTAGTAGCGCTTGACAATCTTCTGCTGGTAGGGAGTCAGGTCCGCCATCTCAGTTCTCTTTCCTGTCCGCGCCCATGGATATCCCTCGCGTAGCTTGGTGGAAGTGCCTCCATCTGTCAAGGTAGATCGCCCCGCGTTTGCGTCCCTGGCTCGATCCCGATACACTGACAGGCGCTTCGTTCCTCCTGACCGCAAGGGTTGGATCATGACCGATGGCTTCGCACAACCCGGCGAGGTAGCCTCGCTCCCAGGATCGTTGCCCGTCCTCCCCGGCTACGAGATCCTGCGGCACCTGGGGACCGGCACGAAGGGACTCCTCTACCTGGGGCGGGTGACGGAGAACGGTCGTGTCGTGGTCATTCAGGTGGTCCCCGAGCGATCCGCGCCGTGCGAGGACCTGCTGGAGAATCTGCGCCTCGATGCCGAGACACTGACCTGCCTGCACGACCCGCACCTGGTTCCGCTTCGTGATCTCACGCTCGTTGAGGGCAAACTCTATCTGATCCGTGACTATATCCCCGGGGAATCGCTGCGTGACAAACTTCACCGCAGTGGTCCTCTGGAGCCGCGCGCCGCCGCCCGGCTTCTCGAAGTAGTGGCGCGCGCCCTGCACGCTGCGCATCAGGCGGGGATCATCCATGGCGAACTGGCACCTGCGCATGTGGTGCTCACCGGGAACGATGGCAGTGAACCGGAAGGCGCCCTGGTGCCTCGCTTGATTGACCTTGGATTGCTGACCGAACTGGAAGCGGCGGGGGTGAGTGGACCGCTGGAGCGAACCGCTTCCTACGTGGCCCCCGAGCAGGTGGGGCGATGGCAGGTGCGGCCCGGTGTCCGCAGCGATATCTACGCCCTGGGAGCGATCCTCTACGAATGCCTGACCGGCCGGCCACCGTTTCAGACTCCGCACACCTCCACCACGCTTGACCTGGTGCGCACACGTCCTCCCCTCCCCCCTTCACAACTACAGCCGAATCTCTCCCCCGCACTGGAGCGGATCTGTCTGCATTGCCTGGAAAAACAACCGGCCCGACGCTACGAGACCGCTCTCGCTCTGGCGGACGATCTGCAGGCATACCTGGTGGGCAAGCCGATTCAGGCCCGCGCACCCGCACCAATCCAGCGGCTGGGGCCATGGGTGCGCGCCCACCCGATCCTGTTGGCGTTCCTGGTTGTGGTTGTGGGGCTCCTTGCCGTGGGGGCTCAGCACCTGGCCGAGATGCAGCGCACCCTTGAACAAACTGAGCAGATCCTTTATCTCCGTAATATTGCTCAGGCACGCCAGGAGTGGGAGGCGAATCGCATTCAGGCGGCCACCCAGACGTTGCAGCAATGTCCGGTGCGCCTGCGCCACTGGGAATGGTTTTATCTCAGGCATCTGTGCATCGCCGATGCCGCGTTCTACCCTCAGCAAGATCCAGTTACCGGGCTGGCCTGCACTCCCGACAATCAGCTGATCGCGTCGGCGGGGGGCATGGGCGTCGTCCGCATCCTGGAGGCAGGGAGCGGGGCTCCGGTGCGCGCCCTCTCCTGGCAGGGGAAACGGATCACCAGTCTCGCTTTCAACCCAACGGGGAACCTGTTGGCGGCGGTGGGTGAATCCACAAGGGAAGATGCCGCGGTGGAAGTGCGGCTGTGGTCCTGGCCCGAAGGACAGGTGCGGGCCACGTTGACGAGCAAGAGTGGCCCGGCCTTCTTCGTCAAGGACGGACGCTGGCTGGTCGCGGGACCTCGCATCTGGGAGGTGGAGACCGAGGCGGTGGTGCAGACCATGCCGGACGAGATGCCCATTCTCAGCGTGATTCCCGAATCCCGGCAAGTGGTGGTGAACACGGGAACGCGCCTGGTGGTGCGTCGGCCCGGCCAGGCGCGCCCGCTCCTGTCGGTCTCCGCCCGTGAACGGATCAGGCGAGCCGCGGTGAGCAAGGATGGCGCTGCACTGGCTGCCCTGGGAGGCAGTGGCGAGCTACGCGTGTGGGACGGGCGCACCGGCAAGGAACGCTTCACCTTGAATCAACTGACACCTGATTGTCAATTCTCCTTCAGTCCGGACGGTCGCTGGCTGGCCTGTGGCCGCAACGACGCCAGCGTGGGACTGTGGGATGCCGCCACGGGAACGTTGGTTCGAGCCTATCGCGGACTGGCCAGCCCCGTCACCCGTGTCGTCTTCAGTGCCGATGGCAGCCAGTTGGTGGCGGGCAGCCAGCAGGGCACCGTGCAAATCTGGCCGACAACTCAGCGCCAGGATGCAACCCTGGTGCAGGCAGGACGACTCTGTCTGGCGATCAATGCCGATGGCGACCGGATCGCGACCGATGAGCCAGACGGAGCGGTCGTGGTGCGCGAGGTCCGGAGCGGGCGCCAACTTTTTCGCTGGCCAGTGGCAGGCGGGACGCTCCAGCGCCTGCTTTTTAGCCCCGAGGGCAACACCTTGGTCGCGGGGCAGTGCCGCGTCCCGGCTGTGCAAGGGATGGAATTGGGGGAATGGACAACGACCGTTCAGGCCTGGGACCTCACCACCGGAGAGCAGACATTCCACGAATCCTTCCCCGGCAAATTGGAAGAAATCCTCTTCAGTCTAAACGGTTCACGGTTCACCGCGGTGACACGAGAGCCCAGCACGAATGAGGGGGCGGTGCGCGTCTGGGATGGGGCGAGCCGCACCCTGATCCATCTCCAGGCGCGGCCGTTCGAGATCCTGGGCGCCGCACTGAGCCCAGACGGAACAATGCTGGCGGAGGCGACTCCCGAAAAAATCTATCTCTGGGATCTTCAAAGTGATAATATCCGCCACGCCTTGGACCGCCCCGGGCCGTATCCCTCGCAATTTGGCTTCAGCCCGCGTGGGGGCAAGTTGCTCCTGTATGTCACCGCCCTGGGGACCCACGTCTGGGACACCGAGGCCGGCTTTCGCTTTCCGGTGCAGGAGCATGTGAGCCGGGTTGTCTTCCGGCCGGATGGGCGTTGCTTCAGTGTAACCAGTGGTGGCTCGCACCGGATGCCACGATTGGAGTTGCACGATCTCTTGACGGGCGAACAGGGTGTGACTCTCGACGGAGCCAGCGGACGGGTGGTGTTCAGTCCCGACAGTCAACGGCTGGCAACGCTCGATGAGCAGCTGAAAATCTGGGATGCCGCCAGTGGGAGGGAGTTGCTGGCATTCAGTGTGGAAGGGATCCAGCTCCAGGGCGGCCCGGGGGTGAAACTCAACTGGAGCCGAGATGGGTCTCGGTTGATGGCTGGAGCGACGGTGTGGGAGGCCATCCCTTTCGAGCCGGTGGAGCATGGCACTGAGACGCCCGCGCTGGGGAGGCAGTTGCTGAACGGGGTGCTGGATCTGGTCTTCTCGAATCAGTTTCTGATGCTCCTCGCGCTGTGGCCGGTCCTGTACGTGGCGACCCTGGTGCATGAACTGGGGCATGCGCTCCTTGCGCGGTGGAACGGGTTCACGGTCACCTCGTGTGGGGTGGGGCTGGCCCGTCCGGTTTTTGTTTTCACCTGGAGCGGAGGCCGCTACTACCTGGCGCCAACGCTCTCGATGCAGGGGTTCACCTTCACGTTCTTCCCTGCGCTGTATCCCACCCGACGGCAGGTCCTGCCCTACTTGCTGGGCGGCGTGCTCGCCAACTTTCTCCTGGCAGGGATCGGGTTGCTTTTGTGGTACTGGCTGTCCTGGGGGAAATCCTTCTGGCTGATGGTCGCGGTGATTAATGGGCTGTACCTGAGCAATCTCATCCCGATGCGGGTGCGCGTGGGAGTCTTTCATGCCGAGACCGATGGCGCGCTCGTGCTGCGTGCGCTGTGGCGCGGCCTGGTGAGCGGACCACCCACGGGGCGGATCTACATGGCGCAGGCGATGGACGAACTCTGGCGCAAGGTGGGCGATCAACTGGGGCGATTTGTCTTTGGGCTGGAAGCGGTCCTTGCCTGGTGTGAACTGGGGCATCTCCCCCAGGCGCGCCGTTTGCTTGCCGAGATTGAAACCTACCCGCTGGAAACCACCCCCTTTAGCAACGCCCTGCTCGCGCTGGTACGGAGCAGCGTCGCCCGCCTCGCGGGCCACCGCGAAGAGGCCGGACGCGATCTGGACGAGGCCAGCGCTCACTTTGCTCAATTGCACCATGAGGCGGGGGCCCTGATGATCGCGATCGAGAGGATCGATCTGCTCCTCGACCAGAGCCAGGCGCAGGAGGCCGCGCAGCGGGTGCAGGGGTTGCTGGCCCATCCCCTTGTGCAGAATCGCCCCTCGGTACGGGTCAATCTCCTGGCCGCGCAACTGATCAGTCTGGCACACCTGCAGGAGATCGAGGCGCTGAAGCCGCTCCGCAGCGAGTATGAGCGGTTGCGGAAAAACCACCTCGGCTGGCGACGAGATCTGAGCGTGTTCCAGGCGCTGGCGCGGTTGCACAGCGCCCGGGAAGAGTGGCCAGCGGCGGAGCGCGCCTACAGCGAGGCGCTGGAAGCCGCCAACCAGATCCAGCAAGCGCTGACCGGACTGGGCGAACCCTATCACGTCCCGCCGTGGCTCAGGACGTTGCAGAACGAATACGACGAGTGTCTGCGCCGCCAGGGACGTGAGGGGACGGCTCCGCTGATGCAGCCCCCAAAAGCGAGAAAAAAGAGAGAGAAAATAGCTGGACCGTGGCAGCGTCGCCTGGAGATGGCCGGAGTGAGTCTGCTCCTCCTTGGCGTACTCGTTGGCGCGGCGCTGGTCGGATGGGGCAGTCAGTGGTCCCACGGGCTGACTTACTGGCGCGCGGGGGGCGCTCCCTTCCAAACACTCGTCGTGATGCTCGACGGGAGCCATCCGGCTGGACAGGCGGGAGTGGGGTTATTGATGCTGGCGGGACTGTTCTTGACTCCGGTGCTCGCCATCCAGCTTGTTGGGCGCCTGCTGCTGGCGCGCTGGGTCCGGGTGGGTCCGATCGTCTTGTTGATGGGTCTCGTCCCCTGGATCGTCGCCGGGATGATCCTGGTCGAGAGTTTCTCGAACCGCAAGCCGTACAGCCGGGATCCCGCAGCAGCAGCGCGAGCGGAGACCCCGTAAGCACTCCCGGTGGGGGAAGTAGGCAGCAATGGCGCTCAACGAGAGAACACAGCGATGCGTCTTGGCATCCTTTCGGATACCCATGATCAAAGGGACCGCACCATCCGCGCCATTGAACTGCTGCGCCAGGAAGGAGTGGATGTCCTCATCCATTGTGGGGATGTGACGGGCGCGGAACTGGTCCGACCATTTGCGGGACTTCCTTGTTACTTCACGTTTGGGAATCACGATGCCGATAGTGTTCCAACCCTGGAGCGGGCCATAAGAGAGATCGGTGGCGTGTGCCTCGGCTGGGGCGGAGAGGTGATGCTCGCCAGCAAACGCATCGGAATTGTGCATGGGCATCTGCATACCGATGTGCGCAGGTTAATGCGTGCTCAACCCCACTACCTTTTTTCGGGACATACGCATATCCCGGCTGACCGGCAGGAGGGGGCGACCCGGCGCATCAATCCTGGGGCGCTGCATGACGCCGATGCTTACACCGTCGCATGGATCGATCTGCACACAGATGTCCTCCGCTTTCTCACCCTGCCTGAGAGGGCGTGCGCCCCGATCGAGCATCCTTCCTGAGAAGTCGCCGGATTTCAGGAAGCCACCTGTCGGATCGCCGCTATAATCCTTGTTCAATAGCCTGTACGAAGGTTTGGATTGAAAGCTCCCTGGGGCAAGGCCAGCCTATGCGCGCCGTTCTGCAAAGGGTCCAGTCCGCTCGCGTTGTCGTCGCCGGGGAGGTGGTTGGCGCCATTGGTCCCGGTTTGCTCGTGCTTCTTGGGGTGGCGCCGACCGATACGATCGCGCAGGCTCAATGGTTGGCGGACAAAACCGTCTCTCTGCGCGTGTTCGCCGATAGCGATGGCAAGATGAATCTGAGCGTGACCGAGTGCCGGGGGGAGGTCCTCGTCGTCAGTCAGTTCACCCTGTTTGGCGATTGTCGCAAGGGCAGGCGGCCGAGTTTCATCGGTGCCGCACCGCCGGAAGTGGCGATTCCGTTGTACGAGGCGTTTGTGGATGCGATTCGCGCCCAGGGAATCACGGTTGCCACCGGACAGTTTGGCGCCATGATGCAGGTGGAGCTGATCAACGACGGCCCCGTGACGTTGATTCTCGACAGTCCTCCAGAACGCGAAGGATCGAATTGATGGCGAAGAAGAAAGAACGCTGGGCCTCGCGCGTGGGGTTGGTTCTGGCCATGGCGGGGAACGCCGTCGGGCTGGGGAACTTCCTTCGCTTCCCGGCCCAGGCGGCCAAGAATGGGGGCGGAGCCTTTCTCATTCCATACTTCGTCGCGCTGGTGGTCGTCGGCTTGCCGCTCATCTGGGTGGAGTGGGCCATGGGACGCTACGGCGGACAGCATGGGCACCATTCCGCCCCGGGTATCTTTCAGACGCATTCACGCAATCGCTTCTGGAAATATTTCGGAGTGATGGGGCTGTGGTCCTGCCTGGTGATCGCCTCGTATTATCTTTACATTGAAACCTGGACGATGGCTTACGCCGGCTATTCATTAATGAACGGATTCAAGGGGATGGATCCCGAGGGAGTGGGCAACTTCTTTGGTTCCCTCACTGGCGAAAAGGATTATCAACTGATCGCCATCAGTCCCTGGGGCATGGGACTCTTTGCCCTGTGTATCACTCTCAACGTTTTTATCCTCTCGCGGGGGTTGGCCAAGGGGATCGAACTGGTTTCCAAGGTGGGGATGCCGCTCCTGATTCTGTTTGCGGCCATCCTGGCAGTGCGCGGACTGTTCATCACTCCGGAGAACGATGTGAACGCGCAGGCGCCCGCCCTGGAAGGACTGCGTTTTGTCTGGGAACCACGCTACACCCAGCTGGATGATCCCACCGTGTGGTTGGCGGCGGCGGGACAGATCTTCTTCACTCTCTCCATCGGTATGGGATCCATTCACTGCTACGCCTCGTATTTGCGCCAACAGGACGATATTGCCCTGACAGGAGCGACCGCGGGTTGGACCAACGAATTCTGTGAGGTGATCCTGGGGGGATCGATTCTTATCCCCATTGCGGTCGCTTATCTGGGGCTGAGTGAAGTGCAGGAAAGAACCGCAGGCGGCTCCGGCTTTTCACTTGGCTTTTTTGTGTTCCCCTCGCTGTTCAACAAGTGGGGTGCGTTCGCCCCGGTGGCGGGTTTCATGTGGTTTGGCCTCCTCTTCTTTGCTGCCATTACCAGCTCGCTGGCCATGGGTCAGCCCTTGATGGCTTTTTTGCAGCAGGAATTCAATTACTCGCGTGAGAAGAGCGCCCTGGCTTTTGGTGTCATGCTCCTTCCGCTCGCCCTGCCGGTTGCCCTCTTTCATTCCAATGCATTTTCGGATGAATTTGATTACTGGGCCGGAACGGTCATGCTGGTAGTTTTTGCGATGGGAGAGGCGATTCTCTTCGCCTGGATCTCGGGGATGGACCGCGGCTGGGCCGAAATGCTCAGCGGGGCAGAATTGCAGATTCCACGCTTCTTTTATTACATCATCAAGTATGTCACTCCAGTCTTTCTGTTGATCATCCTGGTAAGTGTGGTTTTCAAGCCTGTGGGCGAGGTTGAAATGCTCGATAAGGCAACCGGAAAACCCAAAACCGAGGCGCAGAGCTGGACCCCCTATCTGCGCGGGCTTTTCACGGGGGGCCCTTTCCCGCGTTGGGAATTCGCGGGTGATGGGGTGATTGGGAAACTCCTGCACAATGATATTGCCGAAACCAGGCCGGCCAAACTCAAGAGTATTGATGAGGCGATCCGCAAGGCGGAGGCGGATCTGAAACGCACCGACGAGCAACGACAGGCCGAAATCACCGCCCTGAACAATGAGAGCGCTGCGATTGAAAAGAAGGAAGGACTAACCCTCGAAGAGCGCCGCGCCGAGCTGTACAAACTTGACAACAAACGCAAGGATCTGGAAAAGAACCGTACGTTGACTCCGGAAGCGAGAGAGGAGCGACTCGATAGGTTGCTCGCCTCGCGCACCGACGCAGAACATTTTTATGAGGCACTGCCAACCTGGCGGAATATCGATCGGCTGCTCTTGGTGGGAGTGTATGCCTTTTTGTGTGTCCTGGTCTTCTGGGCCTGGAGCCGCCGACGGGCCGAGGGGAGGGCGTGACGATGCCACTGGATGCCTGGCTTTTTTTGGGAATCGCCTGGGCCATCATCATGGGGATGACGGGCTACTGCTTCTACAAACTCCTCACCTCCAAGCAGCAGTTGGGGAGTGGGGACGAGGAGTAATGGGCTGATGCGAATCACGCGTTGCGATTGTGATATGCTGCACGTGCCCCTGGCGCGCCCGCGTGCATCCCCCGTTGAGGCAGCCTCTGGGCGGCTCAATCACATCGTCACCTTGCTGGTCCAGATGGAAACCGACACGGGGTTGCGTGGGCTGGGATTCGCCTACGCCCTCCAGAGTAGTGGGCGCGCGCTCCTTGCGCTTGCCGAGGACGATCTGAAACCGCTCCTGCTGGGTGAGGATCCGCTGGATCATGAACGGCTGGCAACGAAGGTTTACTGGCGCCTGCAGACAGTCGGGCGCCGTGGTCTGGTGTCCCAGGCGTATTCGGCGTTCGATCTGGCTTTGTGGGATCTGAAAGGGAAAGCGGCGGGTTTACCACTCTACAAGCTGCTTGGCGGAGCCCGCGAGGCCGCGCCGGTCTACGGCTCCGACTCCGCCTGGCTGTGGATGACTCCTCAGCAGATCATTGATGCCTCAGCGCCCTACCTCAAGATGGGGCTGATGGGGATCAAGGTGAAGGTGGGAGGCGATCCGGAAACGGACGCCGAACGGCTCACGCAGATTCGCGAAGCGCTGGGCGAGGAGATCTGGTTTGGGGTTGATGCCAACGAACGCTACGACTACGCCACCGCCCTCGCCATGGGCCGCTTTTTCGAGGAGGAAATTGGCGCCGACTGGTTCGAGGAGCCAATCTCCTGCGAGGATGTCGAGGGGCATGCACGCCTGGCCTCCAAGCTGGAAATTCCCATCGCCGCGGGTGAAATGCTTTTTGGACTGGATGAGTTCAACACCTACCTCCAACGCGATGCCCTGGCCGTGGTCCAACCCGACATCACACGTCTGGGCGGACTCACCGGCTGGCTCAAGGTGTATGCGCTGGCTGAACAACACCATCGCCCCGTATCCCCGCATCTCCTCCCGGAAGTGGGGGTGCACCTGGCCTGTGGTCTTCCCCACGTAACCTCTGTGGAGTGGATGCCCTGGCTGAACCCCCTGTGGCAGCAGCCTCCAACCTTTGCTGGGGGGCGCCTGGTTCCGTCTCCAACGCCGGGCCTCGGTCTGGAGATCAATCCCGAAATGGTACAGCGGTTCAAGGTAGGATAGCCGATGGCAACCCTCGCTCCCATGGGTGATCAGGCGATCCTCGCCTCCCTGGAGACCGAACTCCAAGCGTTCCGCCTGGCAACGGCGGTGCGCATCGCTAACCCCCCGTGGCTGCTCGACGTGGTCCAGGCATACCGGAGCGTTGCGGTCTTCGTCCAGCTGGAGCAGACCGGCCTCGCACCGGTGCTCGCCTGGGTGGAACGGATGCTCCAAACCGGGCAGGCCATCCCATTCCAACCAGGGCCTCTTCACCGTATCCCGTGCTGTTATGAGTTTCAGCTGGACCTGGCCCGCATCGAGGCTCACACTGGGCTCAACGCCGAGGCAATCATTCGGCTGCACAGCGAGACAATCTACACGGTCTATGCGATTGGCTTCTGTCCGGGGTTTCCGTATCTGGGGTATCTCCCTGCTCCCCTGGCTGGTGTAGCACGATTGGACACTCCCCGTGTTCGCGTGGAAGCCGGGAGTGTGGGATTGACCGGACGACAGACCGGGATCTACACCGAGAGCCGCCCAGGAGGGTGGAACCTTGTCGGGCGAACCCCCCTGGAGATGGTTAATGTGCGTGCTGGGTATTTTCCTCTCCGCACCGGCGATCGGGTGCAATTTCAGCGTATTGATCGCCGCACGTTTGAACGCCTGCAGGGACAGCGTTTGCCACGACACGATGCAGCCGAGGCGGGCCCCAGCTGCACCGTTCCTCGTGGCGTGGCTCAGTTCTCGTAAATGGGTGCTCGTTGATACCCAAACGGGCGCAGATAGCCCTTGGGAACCCCGTAGCCCGTGGGAAAGATGCTCTGCCCGATTATCGGTTTACTGTTCCCGAAGGAGAAACTGGGGAAGAAATCGAGGAGCTTTCCAAAGGGGCTCCGGGTAATCGGCGAGGCAATCGGCACGACCGAGTCGGAGGTGTTGATCGGCTGGTAGGTGATCTGGCTTGGACTCGGGCCAAAGAAACCGTTGGTCGTCTGCGCCGACGCCGACCCGACCAGGGCCAACATCGCCGCCACAGCTGTAGCCCACATCCAGTGGCGCATAGCATCCCCCTGTGAACAAATACGACAGTTATTGGATTGCGAGGCGCGCACAATAGCGACTGCACCAACCCTGTCAAGAGCAAAGGGGAGCCAGTGTGTGGATCATTGCCGAGTAAAAGGAGCGCTTTTGGCAGTAATGACCGCCGGCGATTGCTGCGTGGTGTGTTTCAGATAACGCACCACTTCCTCGCGAGTGATTAGTCCATCGCCAGTGCCATCGACGTTCTGAAACACTTCGACAGGCAGTCCCGCGTCTTTCCATTCGTACAGCGCTACCTGGCCATCCTGGTCGGTGTCCAGACGGCGAAACCACTCGGGCAAGGTTGCCGATTGCTTCTCTGAACGCTTTCCGCTCGGGGCGAGGGCAGGCTGCTCCGGGGGTGGGAGCGTGGCGGTTGACCGTGGGCCAGGAGGAGTTGCGGACCTGGGCGCGGGGGGACTGGAGGGAGCGACCGCTGGCGTGCCCACCTCGACCTGCAAGCGTTCTACCCGCGCCTCGAAATACTTCAAGTATTCATTGCGATCGATCACCCCATCGCCGTTGCTATCCCAGCGACTCCGCTCCGCGCGGAGCGAATCAGACATCTCGTCGTAATCGACCACTCCATCGCGATTGTGATCGACCTTGGCGAAGAGCTTATCGGACTCCCCCGTAACGGCATGGCCCTCGGTGCGGACCTTCCAGGGAGTCGCGTTTTCCGGGCGCAGGTTGTCCCAGGCGTAGCGGAGGAATTGTTCACGGGTTAACTCCTCCCCTTTGCTCGCCTGCTCCTGAATGATCCGATCGAACACTTCGCGCAAGCCCTTGGCTCGAATGTCGTTCCGACGCCAGACGGACTGCCCGTTGCTCAGCCGGGTGAACCATTGCTGGAATTCGCTCCGAGGCTCGGCTGCGGGGGGAGCATCCAGGGCAGGCAACCGGTTCAACTCCTTCACCAGGTGGTCGCGAACGGTTTCGACCGGTCGGCTGGCCTTCTCGAGCGCCTTGCGGATGCGTTTGGCCTCCTCCTCGGCGTGCCTGTCCTCTCGGGGTTTTGCGCCTTTTTCGCCCGCATTCTCTCCACGAGGAGGCGTGGGAGATTGCCCGGCGGAGTGTTGCCTCAACCCAATCAATACCAGCAGACCCATTGCGGCGAGAAGAAAGAAGGAGAAGCGAACCATGGGAGTCGATCCTGAGGGAGAGAAACCAGGCGGGTATAGAAGTGATAGCACGCGGAAGGGAGCGAGGACAAGACAAAAGTGAGAAGAAAGAGGCGCCCTCTGCACGCGCAGCAGGAAACCAGGACGTGTTCAGGAGCTTCTGAGCACATCCTGGTTTCAAGGTCCGCACGAGTGTGGTTGGGCGCCGACAAACTGTTCGTGACAACCGCCAGCGTCCCGTCGAGGCAAACCACCCGGTTCACACCTTGGCGGGCTCCATCGGGGTCGTTGTCTCCTTCTCCGCCTCCTCGAAGAACTCCCGCGCAAAGAACGGTGTGCGCACCGTCAGAACCGGGCACATCGCCTTGCGCACGACTGCTTCGGCCACGCTCCCCATGACCAGCCGTTCCAGCCCCGTCCGACCATGCGTCCCCAGGACGATCAGGTCGCAATCCAGTTCGGTGGCGACACGCAGGATTTCGGTCGCCGGATCTCCTTCTACCAGCTGATGTTTGAGTTCGATCTCCCCCTCGCTCGGTTTCACCAGGCGTAGTTGCTGCCGAAGCATCTGGCGATAGCTTTTCGGTCGCGGGCGGGGGGGGAGAAAGTCAGCAGGCACCGCGGGGGACACGACATGCAACACCACCAACTTGGCGCCGTGATCGCGCGCCAGGGAGCAGGCCAGTTGGAAGGCATTGTCCGCGGGGGGCGAGAAATCCGTTGCGTGCAGAATCGTTCGGATCTTCAGCATGGTACACCCCCGCCACGATGGCGCTTGAGGTTCCTGTTCCAGATCCAACAAATCATCAGTGCACACAGCGTGCCAGACGACGCACCTCGCCTTCGCCAATCCGTTCTCCTCTCCAGGCCAGTTTCCCCCGAGTGTCGGGGTGAGGAGGGGGCGTGCTGTGAGCTTTCGTTCAGTAAGCAAATCCCTGATCGACTGGTCAGCTTCCGCACAGTTCTGGGTCAGGCTGGCACACCAGCAACAAAGCAACCCCCGGCACACTTCCGCTGTTGAGAAAGTGTACCGAGGGTTGGGCGCTGGTTTCCGCGAGCGTTTACTTGCCAGCTGGCTCGACGGCGAGGATGGAGACGCGCGGTTCGGACATGTCGATCAGGATCGGTCGAGAGGACTGAGCAGAGCCCACGTTCCCCACCAGATCGATCACCTCGGCCTTGAGGTGGAACTGCGTCGGTCCCTTGGCGGGGACCTGCCAGACGTAGGAACCAGTGTTTTCGATGTTGGCGGCGAGGGGCGTCCACGGGCCTTCGGGTTTTTCGGCGTAGGACAACGTCACCGGGCGGCGCGACAGGTTGCGGTCGCTGGCGGTCCAGTGGATGGTGACCTCGAGCACCTTGTTTCCCATCCCTTGCTTGACCTCGGTGATCTTGACCACTGGGCTGGTCAGATCGACCTCGACCCACACCTGGGGCTGTTCGCCGGGGCGAGGAGGTTTTCGCCCTCGTCCCAGACCGCTGCGCGCCACCAGGGTAAAGCCGTAGGTCCCCTCCTCGTCCACCTCGACCACATAGGGCGGACCGCTCCGTGTCGATTTCTCTTCCTTCTTCCAATCCTTACCGTCGCGAGTGACATAGAGATCCACCCCGGCCACCCCGGAGGGCCCCACGTCTTTCAGCTCGTAATTGAGCAGAATTCGCTTGCTGTTGACCATGCGCACCGTCGGCGAACTGTTGCTTTCGCTGACCTTGTCGTTCGGTTCCGCCTGTGCTGTCTCGGTGCTGTCCTTCTTCTCCATTTTCTCCCGCTTCTCCGATTTGTCTGCCAGCTCAGGAGACGGAACCGGCACGGGTTGGTCGGGAAGCGGAGGCAAGGATCCAGGAACCGGGGAAGGGGTCTCGGGGGAGCGCTCCTGTTTGGCGAGTTGCTCCGCGGTGACCGGTAGGAGGGGAACACGTGGCTGGCCGGGGAGCGGTGGACGGGGCGGGGGCAGAACCTCGGAAGGCGTCTCATAGCTGACGGGGCGAATCGGTGATTTCGGCGCGGCAGCCATGTTTCTGCCGGTCGCAACGCTTTCGATCGTTTCGGAAGCCCTGGCCACCGGGCTGGGCGGCAGTGGCGCGGAGGTGGCCGCCAGACGCCCCGGCGCAGAGGCGGTCTGAGCCCGGGTTGGAATGGAGGAGGGGGCCATCTGCTCAGCCGGGGGAGAACTGCGGTAAGCCAGCGGAGAAACCGCCGGCTGCTGCGACCACGCCGGAGGAGTTGGAGCCGGGACGATGTTGCCATTGCGATCGGGCATCATGGTTGTCCGGTCGGGTGGCTCGAACTCGCGATAGGGCGCATGACACCCCATGAGCATCACCAGGGCGCCGCTGAACCACCAACTCCGTCTCATGAGATCCCCTCCGCTCTCGCCAGGTCCGTCCGCTCAGGCGACAGGTTGCTCAGCGTGCGTGGCAGCGCTCCTGCTGGGGCGGCACGACCCGTGGGCACCGATGACCTGATTCCAGTCGGCGAATTCCAACTTCCCCAGGCGCCTTTCTGGATCAGTCGAGGGGGCTATATCGGTGGATGGAAACGGAATCAAGATCGACTCAAGTTGCGGAGTAGGGAGGGCTCACTCCTCGGAGCGAGCGGCAGGTTCCTGAAGCGCTAGCCAGCACCCCACCCCCAGAAGCGCGCCGAGGGGGGGAGCAAGCAGATAGATCCAGAGTGATTGGAGATGCCCGCTGACCAGCGCGGGCCCCAGGGAACGGGCGGGATTCATCGAGGCGCCACAGATCGGCCCGGCAAAGATCGCTTCCAGGGCGATGACTGCGCCGACTGCCACTCCGACAAAGATGCGTTTGTCCGGTTCCTTGCCGCAGGCGACCTGGAGCACCACAAACATCAGAAACCACGTCAGGAAGACTTCGAGCAGAAACGAGGTCGCTTCCGCCCCAAAGGGCAAGGTGGCGCCCAGATGGGTTTCATCGAGCGGAAAGAGCAGGTGCAACGAGAGACTGGCCAGGCACGCTCCCAGGCACTGCGTAAGGATGTACGGCAGCACGTGCGCGCGAGGGAAGAGCCGGGCGGCCCAGAAACCAAGGGTGACCGCCGGGTTGATGTGTGCGCCGGACACATCCCCGAGGGTATAAATGAGGGCGAGCACCACCAGCCCGAAGGTCAGGCCGATGCCGACATGTCCGACCTTTCCGCCGCTCACCCCGTTGATGACGATCGCACCGGTCCCCGCGAACACCAGAAAATAGGTGCCAAGGAATTCGGCCAGTAACTTCCGCGACATGCACACGATCTCCCGAGGGTTGGGATCATTCCTGGCCGACAGCGGCGACCACGCAAGCGTAGGCTACGCCCCGAAGTGCGCCCTGTCCAGCACCCTCGGGTGCCATCGTATTCGATTTCGCTGTGGCGCCCCGCCGGCCGAGTGCGTGCCTGCGGAGACAGCCGTTGAAAGGGATATTCACAAGGAGAAATTGGCGCCAGGCGTGGAAATGCAATCATGCGCGCGAGAGGAAGTGCCTGAGGTCGGAATTGAACCGACGACCTTCTCCTCTTCAGGGAGACGCTGCTACCAGCTGAGCTACCCAGGCAAAAATCCCTGTGCAAGTTGCGAGAGCTGTTTCTGCTCTCCCCGTGGAAGTATCGCTGCAGTCGGGGAGGTTGGAGTCGAACCAACTTCTTTCGCTTATGAGACGAAAGGTTTCCGTTTGTAAGCTCTTGTCGTGGGGCACAGGGACAGAGCGTTCAGCGGGGATCGAACCCGCGCTTCCACCGTGGGAAGGTGGTACGCTTCCGCTACGTCATGAACGCGATCGGCTCCGTTGATTTCGTTACTTAAAGGACAGCCCACCCCCGCGACAGGTTCACAAAAATCTTTCGCGTCTGCTCTTTCATGGCGACGCTTTTCCCTAAGATCACTACCAGGCCATCCCGCGCCCGCACGGAATCCCTCGCCATGACCGCGGTCGAGATCCAGACCCTCCTGCGCCAGCTCGGCAACGACGACATCGCACGAGGGCAACAACGCTTCTTCAAAACCGCCCCGGGACAGTACGCCGCTGGCGATCGCTTCCTCGGGATCAAGGTGCCTCCGCTGCGCCGCCTCGCCCGTCAGTATCAGGAGCTTCCTCTCTCCGAATGCGCTGCCCTGCTACGGTCGAGCTATCACGAGGAGCGGCTGCTCGCCCTTCTCATCCTGGTGCGCGCCTATCAACGGGGAGAAGCCTCCACCCGCCAGGCCATCCACGAACTCTACCTCGCCAGCACCAGCTACGTGAATAACTGGGATCTGGTCGATGTTTCCGCCGAATCTCTCGTCGGCGCGCACCTCGCCGATCGGCCGCGCACCCTCCTGGCTCGGCTGGCGGAGTCGGCCAGTCTTTGGGAACGACGCATCGCCATCCTCGCGACCTTTCACTTTATCAAAAAAGGCGATTTTGCGGATCTGCTGCATCTGGCTTCGCGGCTGCTCGCCGATCGCGAGGATCTGATCCACAAGGCCGTCGGCTGGATGTTGCGCGAGGTGGGCAAACGTGATCTCGCCACCGCCGAGGCGTTTCTGCAGCAACACCACGCACAGATGCCTCGCACCATGTTACGCTACGCCATCGAACGCTTTCCCGAACCGCGGCGGCAAGCGTATCTCAAGGGCGCCGTTGCCCAACCAGGAGACTCGGCATGACGCGCGAATCGCTTCGCCCTTATCTGTGGATGCTGTGCGGCAGCGTTTCCTTCGCCATCATGAGCGTGCTGGCACGGGAACTGGGCGATCACTGCGACTGGCAGGTGGTGGTCATGGCCCGCGCCGGGCTGGTTCTGCTCTTCGCCGCCCTGCTCGCCATTCACGCCGGGGCTCCCCTGGTCCTGTGGAAACCCG
This sequence comes from Planctomycetota bacterium, assembly GCA_029777335.1. Classification (GTDB taxonomy): domain Bacteria; phylum Planctomycetota; class Planctomycetia; order Gemmatales; family Gemmataceae; genus JAKOSN01. The sequence goes on along the minus strand of JAKOSN010000171.1, from coordinate 100,108 downwards.
GCATTTTGTGGTTACGCAGCATCGCCGGCAGCATGAGCATGATGCTCACCTTTTATGCCTTCACCCATTTGCCGGTGGCCGATGTGCTCACCCTTACCAATCTCTTTCCGCTCTGGGTGGCGATTCTGTCCTGGCCCTTGCTCGGTGAATCGCCCGGGTTGGCCATCTGGCCGGCCATCCTGAGCGGGGTGGTGGGCGTGGCACTCATTCAACAGCCGCATCTCGCCGAGGGCAATCTCGCCACCCTGGCGGCCCTGGGAGCGTCGTTCTTCACCGCCATCGCCATGCTCGGGCTGCATCGACTGCAAGCCATCGACACCCGCGCCATTGTGGTCCATTTTTCGGGAGTGGCCACCGTGGTCGCGGCCCTGTGCTTTACCTGTCTGGACCGGCCGCGCGACCTGAGTACCAGCCTCACGGGCTGGGCCTGGCTGCTGTTGCTGGGGGTGGGAGTGACTGCGACCATCGGCCAGCTCTTTCTCACGCGCGCCTTCGCCGCCGGCGCACCTGCCAAGGTGTCGGTCATCGGGCTCACCCAGATTGTCTTTGCGATGCTACTCGAAGGCGTGCTCTGGGGCCGCATCCCGGGGGCACAGACGCTCCTGGGCACCGTTCTGGTTCTGGGACCGACCGCCTGGTTGATGCTGCATGGCTATCGCGCCCACCGTCTACCGCAGCCAGAACAGACCGAGGTGCCAACTCGGGAAGCGCCGATCAACGAACCCGGGGCTCCCTGCCACGCCCCTCAGAATTGATGCCGAATCGCCCACAGATCGGGGAAGATGGAAAGAAACAGCGATTGCTTGAGAAACGCCACTCCCAGCGATCCGCCCGTTCCCTGCTTGTTGCCAATGGTGCGCTCGACCACCTTGATATGGCGATAACGCCACTCCTGAAACCCTTCGTCAAAATCGGTCATCAACTCAAAGAGGATTCGCAGATCCTTGTGCTCGCGATACAGTTGCAATAACCCCGCCTGAATCGTTTCGTCGGGAATCGTTGGTTGAGCTGGATCGCGCTGGCGCAGCGCTTCGGGAATCGAGACCCCATGGTACACCAGGAACTGATAAAACGCATCGACCAGTGAGGGCCGCTGCAACCGTTTGAGCAAATGCTCCTTCTCGGGGCCCTCGGTTGGCAGATATTGCAACATCTCAGGTCGCTTGTATCCTAAAAAGAACTCCAGTTCGCGAAATTGCACCGATTGAAACCCGGACGAGGTTTCCAGGCGCGACCGAAAGCTGTTGAACGAGAGCGGCGTGAGCGTTTCAAGAATGTCAATCTGCTCCACCAGTGTTTTCATGATTGTGCGACAGCGCTTGAAGGTGTGGAGCGCCCCATACAGATCGCCGCCGAGAAAATCGCGTTGAATCTTCTCCAGTTCATGCAGGAGCAGTTTGAACCAGAGTTCATAAACCTGGTGGATCACGATAAAAAGCAATTCATCATGTTCCACCGGATCGGAACGCGGTTCCTGGAGGGAGAGGAGTTGCGTCAGATGCAGATAGCGGGCATAGGTCAGGTCCATGGCACAAGCATCCGCAGCAGGACCACGAGGAGGAGCAGCCCCAGGCCCAGCACCAGACGCACCCGCCGTTGCTGATGCTGCGCCTGCCTCAAAGCATCGGCGTAGGGAGTGCGCGTAAAACTGATCAACGTGTAGAGGGGGACGTACCAGCTTCCCAGCACCCTGTGGAGCAAAATCTCCGCCTTCTTTTTCAGCACAAACCAGCGGGAACCAACGTGGTCGCGCATCTCCAGAAAGTTGAGAATCGCCAGGTCCGCCAGGGTGTCCACATGTTCCTTGCGTGCCTGCTCGTAAGCCCGAAAAGCCGCTTCGCGGTCGGTGCTGTGCTCTTGCAAGAGCCGCGCCAGGATCGAGCAGTCCTCAAAGGCGGCGTTCATCCCCTGCCCCAGAAAGGGGACCACCGCATGACAGGCATCGCCCAGGAGAACCACTCGATCGGCGACGTGCCAGGGATTGCAGCGGATGGTGACAAGCGGCCCCGTCGGATTGGTGAAAAAATCCTCGACGAGCGTGGGCATCAGGGGGACCACGTCGGGGAACTGCGTGGTGAAAAACCGACGAACCTCCTCCGCATTCTGCAGCTGAGTGAAACTATTGGCGCCCTCAAAAGGAGCAAAAAGGGTGCACGTGAAGGAGCCATCGTTATTGGGAAGAGCGATCAGCATGAAACTGCGGCGCGGCCAGATGTGCAGGGCGTGCTTTTCCATCTGAAAGGCACCCTCTGCTCCGGGCGGAATGTGCAACTCCTTGTAGCCGTGCGTTTCATAATCCTGGCGGTAGTTGAAACGTTCGTGTTTTTGCATCTGGGCACGCACCGCCGAGAACGCCCCATCGGCCCCGATCACCACTTCACAGGGAATGCGCTGCCTGTCGGAGTTGCTGCCCGCCTGCAGGTCCAGGGTGGCGGTGCGCAGATCGATATCGCCACAGCGCTGCTCGAAGAAAAGCCGCACGCGGGGCGAACGGGCGGCCGCCTCGATGAGCGCCACATTGAGATCGCTGCGGGAAACCGAGTGAATGGCGTGGCTGGGATCCTTGCCATAGGGCTGAAAGTACGGTCTCCCGTGGAGAGGATGGATCATGCGCCCAGGCATGGGGATGGCGTGGCGCAGCACCTCGTCGGCCACCTCGACCTCGTGCAGGGCGTGAATGCCTCGCACCGACAAAGCCAGGTTGATCGAGCGCCCGCGCACCTGTTCGTGACCGCGTGGATCGGGACGTTTTTCGTAGAGATCAACGGCATGCCCTGCACGAGCGAGATAGCAGGCCATCAGGGCACCGGCCAATCCCGAACCGACAATCGTGATCCGCTCTGCCGAACGTTCCGCCATGCGCTGTTTGCTCCCGAGGCACTCGCCACTGGGCAAACTAGCCCGTCGGGTGCTGCGCGGCAATGGAGAACGCGCCGGGCGTTCGTCCTGCGCTGAAAGAAAGGGGGCGGCTTCCGTGTCTGCCGGGCAAGGCGCGGGGAAACCGCCCTCGATGCTTTCGCTGGCTTAATGGATGGTGGACCACTTTTCCTTGATGAAGCGGATGCCCTCGGTGTACACCTCTTCCATGCTGGGGAAGAGATCACGCCACACCCGCGTGGCGGCGGCCAGGTCGGGGAGGGCACGGCTGAACGCCTCGATCACCAGCCAGCGATCGTACTTGATCTCCTTCAACGCCTTGAAGGTTTCGTCCCAGTGCACATGGCCCGTTCCAGGCGTGCCGCGATCATTTTCGCTGATGTGCACATGAACCACGCGGTCGGCGACGCTGTGAATCGTCGACCCAAGCGCCTTCTCTTCAATGTTGGCGTGGAAGGTATCGTACATCATGCGGAAGTTGGGATGATTGACCTGCTCCACAAACGCCCGGGTATCGCGCGCCGTGGTCAGGAAATAGCACTCAAAGCGATTGAGATACTCAATGCCGAGCATGATATTCTGCTGGCGGGCAAAGTCCGCGGCCTGGTGCAGCACCTCGGCGGCGTGTTGCTTTTCCTCCAGCGTGGGGCCCTGTCCGCTGAAGACTGCCAGCGGCGAGTGATAGGGACCGCAGAGGACCTCGCCGCCCATGATCGCCAGCATCTCGATCGCCCACTTGATGTGATCAAGCCCGGCGCGGCGCAGCGCGGCATCGGGGCTGATGGGGTTGGCGTTCGGATTGACGACGGTGACCGCCGTGCATCCCAGCCCGTGGTTGGCCAGCTCGCGCCCCAGATGGCGATAGTGCGCCGCATCGCCGCTAAATAGTGGGATCTCCACGCCATCGTACCCCGCGGCTTTCAACTTTGCCAGCAAGGGATAGTGCTCCTCGGTGACGAATCCCGTCCACAAGAGCAGATTCATGCCGATCTTCATCGTTCGCACTCCGCCTCTGAGGTTGTGTCTGGAACTGGGTGTGAATCAGTATTGTGCGGGAGCACGAACAGCTTGGCAAGCGCCGAGTTGCTTCACTCGGGGACCGCATAGACTCGGATGACGACCGGTTTCTTGCCCCGCTTCCCCTTCCATTCAAGAACCATCGCTCCCTCCTCGGTGCGCTTGCGTGCTTCTTCCAGGCGGGGTCCCAGGCGCAGATGGGGATTCCCGGCATCCTCCAGCACAATGTAGGTCAGATGACGATGCCCGGGCGGAACCGGCAGCGCGAGCCCCTCCAGAAAGACGCGTCCCGAGTGATAGTGCGACCAGCAGTAGGGATCGTCCACCTCGTCGCTGGGGTCGGTGTGCTCGGCCAGCCATTGCCCCACCTGGCGAAACCCAGCGCGATGTTGATGCAACGGTTCAAGGGTTTTGGGCAGGCCGCAGCAGGCAAACGCGAGCGGCACCACCAGGGCCCAGCGGTGCGCCTTCTCGGCTCCCATGCCGCGCCGCGTCAGCAATTGTTCCCCAAGCGTCAGCAAGGCCGCCACCGCCCAGTAGGCGCCACAGAGCAAGATCAATAGAGTATGGCGATCGGAAATATAGCCAACGACCACCGCAACCCGCCACAACGCCAGCGCCACGCCGGCCGAGACCAGCGCCATCACCCAAACGCCCGGGGTGGTGCGAAATCGCGCGCGAAACCACCACAAGCCCAGGAGAGCCGGCACCCAGCCGACGTAGAGCGAACCCTGGATGATCTCCGTGAGCAGCACCCGGGCGCCCCAGAGCCTGCGCTGGGAGGGATCCTCTTCTCCCTGCCACCAGACCGCCAGCAGCGGCGAGCCCACCGCCCGCGCTTCAGGGACCGCCGTCGGCTGCATCGAGGGCGGAACCTGATCCAGAATCCGCTGCCCGGTCGGCTTGATGGTCACGCGCCCGGTGCTGAGAACCAACGGGGCAGCCAGGAGCAAGGCCGGCACGGCGAGAGCTCCCCCACAGACCGCCACATTGGCCCAGGAGCGCTTCCACCCGGCAATGAAGGGTGTTGCGAGAAGCACACAGCCTGTTGCCGCCACGAGCAGAGCTCCTTCGGGACGGGTCAGATAAGCGAGTCCGCCCGCGCTTCCGGTCAGGGCAAAGACCACGGGCTGGCGCGTGCGTAGCCCCCGAAATGCGCCATAGAGAGCGGTGGCACTGAACAGCAGAAAGAGCGCTTCGGAAAGGCCATCGGTCAACAAGCGTCCGCTGACCGGGAAGAATTGCACCAGCAGGGCGACGCCAACCCCCACGCGCCGATCGAAAAACTCGCGCCCCAGGGCAAAGAGCGGCCAGACCAGCAAAATCGCCGCCAGGGCGCTGACGAGCTGGGCACTCACCTGCATCCGCCACGTTTCCGGCCCCTGGAGAAACCCCCGCAGCAGACGAGACAGGGTCGCGACGGCCAGGGGATAGGCGGGGTGCTGCTCGCTGGCATCAATCACCCCCGGCCACTCCTTTGGGGTGTGCTGAAGAAACTGCCAGGCGATGCGAATGAAGCCAATGCTGTCGCGGGCGGTCACCTCGGTGTGGGTCAAATGCCACAGGCGGAGCCCAGCGGCACAGGCAAAGAGGAGCAGAAGGAGGATGGTATCACGACGTGTCCAGGCTGCGATTCCCGTGGGCGGAGTTGCGGGCTCTTCCATGAACCACCTCGTACCTTCGACCCCGGTTTCGTCACGCCGACGGTGTACGGAGTTTCGGTGCACGCGCGATGCGAGAGGAAACTCCACCCCGCCGACTTCGCCCGCAGGGGCAGGGTCGGAATCGTAGCGCTTTTCCGGGCGCAGGTCAATGCGGGTCGGCGGGTGCGGGTCGCGTCGCCGACTCGTGCAGGTGTGCCGGAATGTAATCCACCGAGGGGATCTGCACCAGCGGATGATTGAGGAAGCCAATGGCCGGGTGATAGTTGAGAAATTCGCCCACGTAGACCTGTGCCCCCACCATCCCGAACCAGAGGACCGCGAGCAGGGCATACATCACCCGGCGATAGTTCCAGCGCGCACTCCAGCGCACCACCTTGACCAGGTCATGCGGATCCGGTTGCCGCTCGGGCACACAAGCGAGCTTCTCCAGCCACACGCGGAGCCGAGGGTGCAGATCTTCCCGGTGCAGCCAGCCGCGCCGCAATGCCTTCAAGACCGCCGATTGATAGATGCGCGCCGCCAGGGCATAGATGATCAACAGGCTGACAAAGAGATAGAGAGCCACGCCGCGCAGGAAATTCGAGAGAAGTTGCAGTAACTCGGCGTCCGAGGCGTCCATCCAGGTTTGATCATACCCGGAGCGCAACCCGGCCCAGGTTTTTAAGCCCTGCAACGGCAAGGCCAGGAAGACGATCACCGCCGCCAGCCCCACATAGGGGGTGATGCGTGACTGAACGAGCGTCCAGACAAAACGCACATGGAAGAAGGCGCGATAATCGCCGGTGACAGCCATGTGCATCTGCGCCATCGGAACATAGAACATGGCGGCGATGAAGAGGGCAATGCCGGTCAGCCCGGTAAGCGGTCCAATGGCTGCCTGTTCATACCCCTTGTTAAAGGAGTTCAGCCAGCCAAACTCCCACGAGAAGGTCATCAGCGCACAGCCCCACCCCGTGAGTAAAAAGACGCACAGCAATCCCTGCACGCCGAGAGTCAGATTGCACCATGCCGAGTGAAACGGGATGGTCAGGATGCGGGCGGCCCGGCGCAGGCGACTCGGTTTCTGCCCATCGGGGCCAGGATGATTGAGCTTTTCGCGCACATGGCTCATCACAAACCAGCGTGGTCGCGACACCGGCGCATCGGGACCAAGGCTGTCCAGAAAATCCTCCCAGGACTGATGCGGGCGAAGCGGACTTTGTTTCCACCACCCATGCACCACCCGTCCCTGGGCCCAGCGATACAGCCACCCCACGACCATGATGGCGGTGAAATAGCTCAGGATGTAGCCGCTAAAACAGAAGGTGGTGCCGACCAGGATGCGCCAGCCCCAGCGAAACGGCCACAGCAGAATCCCCAGCACCGGCCAGCGTCGTTTGGTCGAGCGCGGCTCGGGCGGCTCCGGCGGAGCGGGATGTTCGTCGTGCAGAGGATCGAGTTCCTGCGTCATCGACATGGCAGCCCCCGTGGTTAGACGACCTTGAGCAAGGAATCGGCTGCCGCATGGGGCGTGGCAAAATTCATGATCTCCCCCACGGTGCGCGTCACGCTGATTTGTTGTTGCAAGCTGCGATTCACCACTGTTTTCTTCGCGGGGCCCTGTCCCCTGGGCCAGGCGATCAGCGCGAAGATCTCATGGGCGCTTTTGGTGTTAAAGTGATGCTGGAACGGGACCGACATGGTGCGATTATCGTCGCGGCCACAATCGGGCACCACCACAAAGACGGTGTTGTTGCGATAAGACTCGCTGGCCTGGACCGCATCGTAAATCTGGCGGATGCCGTCGTCCATGATCGCCAGGGCCCGGGTGTAAAAATGCGGATTCCCCCAGTGGACGTAGTCGGCATCCTGATAATTGACCATCATTAACCGCGGTTGCAATTCCTTGATGGCTCGCAAGGCCAGGGCAGTGAGCACTCGATCCCCACGCGGATTGACCAGCCCGGTCGTGCCGTAGTATTGCTTCCATCCTTCCCAGAAACGATCCAGCTCCGGGCTTTGCACGGTGTGATCGACGGTGCGATAATCCTTGGCTTCCATCTCGCGCAGTTGCTTTTCCTTCTGGGCACGCACTGGTTCACTGAAGTTGCCGTGTTTGACTTCCTCCCGCAGCAGATAGGTCTTGAAGCGATAGAGGCTGAGCACGGTGGACTTGTAATGAATGCCGTACTGGTGATGATTGGAAAAAGTATAAAAATCCTCGTTCACGCGATCCTCGCCGTTCACGATCAGTGTCTGATATTCGGGGATATCATAGGTGCGGCGGAGATATTCAAAGATCGTCGGGATCGGTGAAACGAAGCGTTCCGCGAGGGGCCGTTTCTCAAAATCTTCGTAGTGTGCGTACTGCCCGGTGAGGATGAACAGGGTTCCCTGGCCGTGGCTGGTGGATACGCCTGGTTTGTTGGCGATCTCGACGTTCGTGAACAGAACGCCCTGCTGGGCGAGTTCGTGCACCACAAAGGGGCACCACGTTTGATCAGGAAAGGCGACGGTTTCGCGTCGACGCACGCCGCCGCCAAAGCGGATCAGAACGACATTGGGCCCCTTGTAAGGCGGACGCGGTCCCACCAGATCGACGTCCTCCGCGGGGATCGCCTGGACCGGCTCTTTGGCGGCCTGCTGCTGGGGATCACACCCGGTGGCGAGCACGGTGGACAGGGCGCCGAGCCCCGCAGCACTTCGGGTTAAAAACCGACGGCGATCCAGAGGAGGTGTGGACATGGTGGAACCTCGGCTCAAGACGATCTACGCGACGAGCGGCTTGATCGAGTATACTTCACAGATCAGCGCGAAGTTTCACCCCGTGCACAGGGAAACGCCAGGGAGAGATGATGCTGGAAATTAATGAGACGATCCGCATTCCCGAGAGTGAATGGGAGTGGAGTTTTGTGCGCGCCAGTGGTCCAGGAGGGCAAAACGTCAACAAGGTGGCGTCCAAGGCGGTGTTGCGCTGGCACCTCGGTGTCAGCCCCAGCCTCCCGGATGCGGTCAAACAACGGCTCAGTGCCTTGCAGAAAAAACGGCTCACCCAGGAAGGCGATCTGGTGCTCTCCTCGCAGCGCTTTCGCGATCAGGAGAAGAATCGCCAGGATTGCCTGGACAAACTCCGCGACATGATTCTTCAGGCGCTGGCGGTACCCAAACCGCGTCGGCCGTCGCGCCCGACCAGGGGATCGCGGTTGCGGCGCCTGGCCGCCAAGCGCCATCGGTCCGCCACCAAGGAGTCCCGGCGTCAGCCTGAGGCGGATTGACGCCGGGTGAATTCCTTCAGGCCGCCAGCGGAGTTGCGCTCGGCGGAGTAAAGAGCGAACCCAGGGGCAAGGGGAGATCGCTGGGTCCGGTGGGGCCTCCCACCTGCCCATTCCAGCGGTGCTTCTGCACACTATCGACGATGCGCAACGCCAGTGCCAGCGCTTCGCGGCCATGTTCTCCGCTGACACGCGGGGCCAGTCCTTCACGCACACACTGCAGGAAATCGAGCAGTTCGCGCGTCAGCGCGTCGGGCCCGCCATCCTGACAATCGCACTCCTGTTTGGAGAAGAATTGCCCGAAGGGATCGGCCCGCAGCGCGGCGACGGTGGCGGAATCAAAGCGTTTGGCATTCACGCGCTGGAGCCGGATCGCCTGGCTTGGCTGAACCAGCGTGAGATGTTTGCGCTGGAAGTCGAGACTGACCATCCCCTCGGGAGCCCACACGTCCATTTGCCGCACGGCGCCCGTGTGAATGCGGCTGGCCTGCACCTCGGCGACGCAGCCATTGCTGAACGTCAGGTGCGCTGTGACCAGGTCCTCGTGTCCCCCCAGCAGAGTCATCCCCAGCGCCGAGACCGTCTGCACGGGAGCCTTCACCAGCGACAGGATCAGGTCGAGATCGTGGATCATCAGGTCGAGAACCACGCCGACATCGGTGGAGCGACCGCTGAAGGGGCAGAGCCGACGGGCCTGGATCCACTTGGGCTGCAAGGGTTTGCCGCGGAGCGCCTCGAAGGCCGGGTTAAAGCGTTCAATATGACCAACCTGAACAATCGTCCCGTTTCGGCGGGCCAGATCGACCAGGTGATCGGCCTGGTCCAGCGACGGGGTGATCGGCTTTTCCACGAGCACGGGGATACCGCGGCTCAGGAAATCACAGGCGACCGGGTGGTGATACTGCGTTGGGACCGCCAGGACAGCGGCATCGACCTCGGTGAGCAACGGGGTGTGCTCGGTGAAGGCGCGCGTGCGGCACCGCTCCGCGACGGCCTGGGCCTGCTCCTGGCGGGCATCAACCACGCCGACGAGATTGACCTCGGGAAGGCTGGCGAGAATCCGGGCGTGTTCCTTTCCCAGGTGTCCTACCCCAACGACCGCGAGCCGCAAACGCTTCATCATGGGCCTCTCTTCTTGGCGAAACATCCAGGGCGGAGAGGGATTCAGGCAGCTCGGGCGCAGCACTGCGGAGCAACCATCCGCTCGCGCAGCGTTCGCACCAGCTCAACATTCAGCGGATGGCCCGAGCGATAGGCGACCACATGTCCCTGCAAGTCGACACCGAGCAGGGCCAGATCGCCAACGATATCGAGGATCTTGTGGCGCGCCGGTTCATTGGCGTGGCGGAGATAGTTCTTGATCGGCCCCTGCGGACCGAAAACGAGCAGATCCGCCGGGGTGGTCCGTGCGCCCAGCCCCTGCTTGCGCAGCTCCGCCACCTCGCTCTCCAGAATGAAGGTCCGGCTGGTGGCGATGTCTTGCGGGAACGTTTGCGGGGTGATGACCTGCGTGTGACACTGGCGCCCGAGCGAGGTGTTCGGGCCGTAGTCGAGGAAATAGCTGATGGTCAACCCCGGACGTTCGCTGGGATGCAGGGTGAGAGTGGCGCCCGGTTGCGAAACGCTCACCGGCCCATCGAGGGTCCAGATTCCCCGAGGCACGGACTGCACCTCGGTCCCCGCACTCTGCACCGCCTCGACAAACGCCTGTGCCGAGCCATCCATCCCCGGCGGTTCCGGCGCGTTCAGTTCCACGCGACAGTTGTCAATGTGCAGCCCGGCGAGAGCGGCGAGCACATGTTCGATCAACCCAATCTGCACGGGCGGATGGCCCAGGGTGGTCCGTCGTGCGGTGCCGGTCACATTCTCCACCGAGGCGTGAACCGTGGCGATCGGGCGGAGATCGGTGCGCACAAAGACAACGCCCGTATTGGGAGGGGCGGGGAGAAACCGAAGGCGGACCTGGGCGCCGGTGAGATAGCCGATGCCCGTGACCTCGGCTGAACGCTGGAGGGTTTGCTGATTCCGTTCACTGTACCTGCGCATATTGGACTCTCTGGCCTCGGTGCGAGGCAAACCAGAAGGGCCATCACCCGTGCGCAGTTCCCCCAGGAAGCAGCAGAGAAAAAGGCGCGGGAGAAGAAGGCAGTTAAAGCAACTGCCCAGGCGAGCGAAAAGCATGACTCCACGCTCGCCTGGGGAAGTCGAACTCGACCGGCTTAGCGTCCGCCGCCCGCCGCGGGGGTGGTCGCCGGAGCGGTTTTGCTGTAGTGGGTGTTCAGGGCATGCATGACATCGGCGCTGATGTCCATCCCCTGAGCCCAGTACATCGGCATGCAGCCGGTGGAGTGCATCTTGCGAGCGATGTTCGGCGCACTGTCATACTCCGCCTGGGTGGTGGCGTCGTTGTAGTGCAGAACGAGTTCGAAATTGTTGGCCATCGCGTGGCGCTGGGCGGCATCGCGCACTTCCTTGAAGAGGATGACCATCTGCTCATCGTTGAGCTTGGCCAGCGACTGCCGGGCGGAGGCATTCATGTCTTCCACATCGCGCTTCAGATCGCGAATCTGCTTTTCCATCGCCTCGCGCTTGGTGGCATCGAGACTGGGGTTCTGCAAGTCCTTCGCCAGCGTTTCCGCCTGCGTGGCCTTGGCCTTGATCATGTTTTCATGTTCCATGACCTTGGCTTTGAACTCGTTCTGGAAGTTCTGATACTTCTTGTAACCCTTAATAACGTAATTAAGGTTGAGCAGGGCAATACGGGTTTGCGGAGCGGCCGGACGAGCCGGAGCAGCACCCTGTTGCGCTGACAGACGGCTGCCAAGCCAACCCATCACGCCCAGTGCCGCCAGTCCCGCCACCAGAGCAACGGTCCTCTTCACGTCTCTCTCCTCATTGAGTGGTTCCGAACATTCCGACTGCCGGCCGGAATGCACCCAAAGCTGTTCCGGTTGATCCCCTGGAGTAGAGGGCCGCGTTGTACCTCAGTCGCAACCAGCGGTCAAGATGAACCCGCCTGGTGCAGAACCGTCTCGCCCGCCACCGCTCCCTGCTGTATGATGAGGGGCAGACACTTCCCGAAGGCTCCTGAGGGCCATGGCATGAAGCGCTGGATGAGTGGTCTGGTTTGCGGAGCAATTCTGCTCACTCTCGTAGGAGCCCTGCTCATGTTGCGACCCTGGAATGGCACGGCCCGTCCTCCCGAGGAAGAGTTCGCCGCCGAGCGCGCCCCGGCGGTCAAGATTCCTCCCTTCGATGCCAAGCGCTGCATGGGGTATCTCAAGGATCTGTGCCAGATTGGGCCGCGCATCAGTGGCACCGACGGGATGAAGAAACAGCAGGAGTTGCTCGTCAAGCACTTCGAGAAACTGGGCGGCAAGGTGGAGTTGCAAAAGTTCACGGCCCGCCAGAACAGTCAGCGCCAACCCTGTGCGATGGCCAACCTCATCGTTCGGTGGAAACCCGACGAACCCCGGCGCGTGATTCTCTGCTCACACTACGACACCCGTCCCCAGGCCGACCAGGAACCCGACCGGCGCAAGTGGAAACAGCCCTTTGTTAGCGCCAACGATGGCGGTTCGGGGGTGGCCATTCTGATGGAACTCGCCCATCACATGAACGACCTGACGCTCAAGGTCGGAGTGGATTTTGTGCTCTTCGACGGCGAGGAATATGTCTTTGTCGATGATGACAATCGCGGCGATAAGTATTTCTTCGGCTCGGAGCATTTTGCCCGTGAATATGCCGGTCGCCGCAATCGCACGCGCTACCTGGCTGCCATCTTGCTCGACATGGTGGGGGGCGCTGAAAAGCCGCGCTTTCCGGTCGAGCAATATTCCTGGGCCAAGGCCGGACGCCTGGTGCAGGATGTGTGGGGAATTGCCGCCGAACAGAAATGCGAAGCGTTTATCGGCAACGAGTTAAGCAAAACCCCTGTCCAGGATGATCACCTGGCGTTGAACAACGTTGGCATTCCCGCCGTCGACATCATTGATTTTGAGTACAAGCACTGGCACCGGCTGACCGACACTCCGGAGAACTGCTCAGGGGAGACGATGGAGCAGGTCGCGCGTGTGCTGGCAGTCTGGATTCAGCGCTGCAAGTGACCTTCCCAGCCATGGCCAACTCTCTGAGCGAGATTACCACCTGTGACCATTTTGCAGATCGTTTTTGGCGGATTTCTGATTGTTCTGCTGCTCGGGCTCGCCTGCTACTATGGGTGGTCGCAGGTGAAAACGTTGCGCGGCAAGGTCCAGGCGGAATCCAGCGAGGAACGCCTCTATCTGCGCTGGCAGGCGTGGCGGCGTCTGGTGACGAGTTTCCTGATGCTCGTCCTGGCCGGGTTGTTGCTTGGTGCGTTGGTCTATCTGGAAGAACCTGCGGAGCGCCTCGCCTCTCAGACCGAGCAATCCTCGCAACTCAGCTGGACCGAGGAACAACGTGCCTTTGCCGATCTGTACACGCGTTACTGGATCGTTTTTCTCCTCATTTTGCTCGCCGTGGTCGCCCTGGCGGGATGGGATCTCTGGGCGATCCGCCGTTATCGCTTCGCTCAGCTGCGCCAGATCCAGTCCGATCGCCGGGAAATGCTCGAAGAACAGGCGGCGCGCATTCGGCGCGAACGACTGGAGGCGAACTGACCGTCCGGCTTCATCCCTGACCCTCGTCGGGGATGGGAGGATTCTCGTCGGGGCTGGGCAGAAGCTGGCAGACCAGGTGATACAACCCCACCGCCGGCAGGCTCGCCGCTCCCTGAACGGCGACCAGTTCCACGTTCCACACTTCCTGCCGACCCCGCACGTAATAGTAGACCCCCAGCAATCCACACGGCCCGGCCAGCAGGCCACAGACAAAGCCGAGCAACCGGCTCCGCCTGGCCAGCATCGCTCCCCCCAATCCGCCGCCGGCAGCGGAGATGGCGAGACTGACCGGCAGATCGAGTTGCAGGCCAAATCCAAATCCACCCATCTCCATTGCGGTAAAACCCGAGGAGATCACAATCACCAGAATGCCGAGCTTCTGGATGCCCGTCATATCATTTGTTGTGCCTGCCATCGAATCATCTCTCCGTTACCAGGTCCGAGAGAAAGAGATACCGTTGCCGACAAGCGTATTCGCGTTCCCAGGAGCATTCACTTCTTGAAAAAGAAATCCTCCGCCGTTCGACGCAACAGCCAGTTCTTGTCGTCGTCGCTCAGGAAGTCGAGGTGCTTGCGCACCAGGTCGATGCTGTCCTGATACTTGTGTCCCTCGACCACCTGGAAGGGGCAATCGCTCTCCCACATGCAGCGCTTCACCGTGAAAGCGTGCACCACCTTCTTGATCAGCGGGGCGAGGTCGGTGTAGGGAGCCTTTTTCTTGCCCAGGGCGTAAAACGCCCCCACCTTGACCATCACGCGCGGGTACTTCGCCATGGCACAGAGCGCATCGACATCGCGGTCCTCGATCTTGCCGTTCGCCCCAATGCGGCAGAGATGATCGATGATCACCGGTGTGTCGGGGAACTGCTTGCACATGCGATCCAGTTCCGGGAGGGCATCCGGGTTGATCAGGCAACTCATCGCCTGGTTATTCTTGGCCCCTGCTGCGAACATCCTGGCAAAACCTGGCGGCTGGAGCCATTTTTCTACCGGCTGTTTGCTTTGAGCCGGGAGAATCCGAAAGGCTCGAATCTTCTCCTTCGGCAAGGCGGCCATCGCGGCGTCGGGTTTGGTTCCAAGGGGATCGACAATCGCAGTCCCGACGAAAACTCCCTTGTAGCTGTTGATCATGTCGAGCATGTAGGAGTTATCGAATCCGTAATAGCTCATCTGGATGAGATTGATGCGATCCACCCCGGCTGGCCTGGAGTGTTTGAAGAGTTCTTCGGGCGTGAACGACGGGGGCTTCATATCGGCCTTTTTGAAGCCCGAAGCAAGGGGATAGTGATCGGTGACTGGCGTCCAGACATGCACGTGCGCGTCGATGAATCCCATGACTGACTCTCCGTGGCAAGGGGCGTTCCCCCTGGCGGGACAGGAACCGTGGGAGTCATCATAGACGACGCCTTCGCCGCTTGGCGAGCGAAATGTTAGGCGGGATGGCGTCTCATGCCGATTGCGGGAGCCATTTTTTCGCCCAGCGCAGGACGCGCGAACTCAACTCCTCGCGGCGCAGGGCCCAGAGATGTCGTCGTGTGACCCAGTTCACCTGGATGACCCGGCGCGGCCCGGTGAAGGGCTGGTGGCCGTGCCAGGAGTGATCGCAGCGGCGAAAAGCGAGCAGGGTGCCTTCCAGCGGAGGAACCTCGGCAGCCACCTCATTCAGATCGGTTGCGGAACGCAGCAGACGCAGCCGGCCCCCCGTGCTTTGCCAGGAGGGATTCAGGTACAGCAACACGGTGAGCACCTTGCCCGGCAAATCGGTGTGAATGCGGCCATCGTTGGGACCACAATGACCACGCACGGTCACCACGGTGGGATACGGTTCGAGATTCAGACTAAACTTGTCTTCGAACGCTTCCCGCATGCGCCGCCCACGCAGTTCCTTGATCAGCGCCCCGAAAGTGGCCCCATAACGGAGTTCTGAGAGGGGATACGACCCGGGATCGTTGATCCGCGGAAAATCGTTCTGCACTGAGGAAAGGATCTCGCGCTTCAGAACGTTGGCGACGATCACATAATCGAAGGGGTCGCGTTGCAGAGGTGTGCCGCAGAATCGGCTCAAATTGATGGCGAACATCACTCCTCCCTCCCGACCCGATCGAACTGAATAGGTGACAGGCGCGCGTGGGGTATAGAGAGGGCGGGAAGGGTTGTCAAGAGGGTTTCCCGCCAGGCCGGCGAGCGGGCTTGATTCCCACGGTGCAGGGGGTATGGTGCCGCCCCGATCCAGGAGACTCCTTTCGACCGGAGTGGCGATGATCTCGATCCATCCCGAGCGCATCCGGCGGATTCTGGTGGTGAAGCTCAGCTCCCTGGGCGATATCGTCCATGGAACGCCATGCCTGCGCGCCCTGAGGACTCGCTTTCCCAGGGCGCACATCACCATGGCGGTGGATCGCTGCCATGCCGCCGTGGTGCGCTGGAATCCTCATCTGGATGCAGTGATCGAGACGGATCCAGCAGCACACGGATGGGTGCGTCGCACGCGCGCCGCGATCCAATCCTTGCGACCCCATCGGCAACCACGGTTCGATCTCGCGCTCGATTTGCAAGGGGTACGGCGCAGCGCCTTGCAGGTCTATCTGAGCGGAGCACGCTGGATGGGGGGACGCGGTGGCTGGCGCCCCGGGTGGGATCGCGTGGTGCGCCCGGATCTCCGCAAGCATGCGGTGCAAGTGTGTGCTGACATCCTCGAAGCGCTTGGAGTCCCCGTGGCGACGCTCGCTCCCGAGGTCTTCTGTTCGCCCCAGGCAGATCAGCGTTTGGAACGGTTGCTCCAGGAGGCAGACTTTCCAACGCGAGGCTTTGTGCTGCTCAATCCATTCAGTCGTTGGCGCTCCAAGGAATGGCCGCTGGATCGCTACGCACAGTTGGCTCATCGTCTGCGTGACGATTGGCCCACGGCGATCGTGGTCAGCGGAACGCAGGACCGTCAGGGCGAGGCAGGGCATCTGCTACGCCTGCTAGAACCGAGTCCCGCCCTGTCGCTGGTGGGGCAGTTAACGCTGGACGAGGCGATCTGTCTCTATCAGCGTGCCGGGTTGATGGTGACCGGGGATTCAGGGCCCATGCACATCGCCGCAGCCCTGCACACGCCTCTGGTGGCGCTCTTTGGTCCCACGCTCCCCGAGCGAACCGGGCCATGGGGGAACGAGCATCAACTGGTCCAACGGAAACGTCCACGCCATCATCACGCCTATCGGTATGATCTCCAGGGCGAACATATTCGGGCGATTGATGTGGAGACCGCCTACCGTGCCGTGACTGCTGTGCTGGATTCTCACGTGGTCCGACCGATGAAGAGTTGACACCAATTTACACGGTTGTGAGCGGGGTACTCTCCCAGTTGCTTCCTCACCCTGGCCACGGGGAAGAAGAGACCCGTGTCGATCTGCAGCGCGGTAGTGCCAGGTGACCGAACCCACCGCTCCGTGCTGGATCGCCGCTCACTCCTGGAGTTGAAAGAGTTTGCACACAGCATCGTGCAGAGTGTGTCTTGCTCCAAGGGTCTGAACCCGGTTCGATTCCTCCGCCAGAGCACGGATCGGACCGTGCAGGATCTGGTTCTGTAATAATCGAAATGCGCCTTGAATATATTTCTTCTCTCCTTCACTCAGTCGGCCGTTCAAGCGGGTTAACAGTTGCCCTTCGACCGCCTGGCGTTTCAATTCAAAGTCCTGAGTCAATCGTTTAATCACGGGGCCATTACGGCGCCTGGTCCATTCTTGCAACATGACCCTGGTTTGCTCCTCAACGAGAGCCTCGGCAGGGACGAGGTGTTTGCGACGCTCTTCGAGAGTTTGGTCACGAATGCGATTGAGATCGTCAATGTTAAAGAGACAGGTACGATCGCCGTCGTGGATCGACGGATCAAAATCTCGGGGCACCGCGATATCGAGTATGACAAGGGACCCGCGGGTGCGCCGTGCAAGGATCTTCTGGTAGCGTGCGACGGTGACCACGGGTTCAGGGGCGCCAGTCGTGCTCAAGACGATATCGGCCAGCGCCAACACCTCGTCGAGTTGCTCCCACGGGACAGCGGTGCCCCCACAGCTGTTCGCCACGGCCAGGGCTTTGTCCCAGCTGCGATTGGTGACCAGAATCTGTTTTGGCGAAAGGGTGCGCAGGCTCCGCAGGGTCAGGACACCCATCTTGCCCGCTCCAATCACCAGGACGATCTTATCATCAAAACGAGAAAAAACCTGGCAAACAAATGCCACGGCGGCACTGGAGACAGAGACCTTCCCTCGGGTGATCGCTGTCTCGGTGCGCACTCGCTTGGCGGTGCGCAGGGCATGTTGGAAGAGTGAGTTGAGAACGGGACCAAGACACTGCCTCAGGCGGGCCTTCTCATACGCTTCCCGAACTTGCCCGGCGATTTGCCCCTCGCCGAGGATCAGGCTATCCAGGCCACTGGCGACCCGCAGCAAATGACGCACCGCCGCTTCACCCAGGTATTGGTAAAGGTGCGGAGCGATCACTTCTGGTTGAAGATTGTGAACCTCTGCAAGAAGCTTAACAAGTTGGTTGCAATCCGGCTCCGGCCGGTCTCCCTCCCATCCCAGGTAAATTTCCACACGGTTGCAGGTATTGAGGATGATGGCTTCGCATTGGAAGCGTTGGGCAATCTCATCGAGCGTTCGCTCCAGCGTGGCCGGATCGAACGCGAGCCGTTCACGCAGCTGAATGGGCGTGTCCCGAAAACTGCAGCCGACTACCGCAATCATCATTGCGTGGCCCCTTCGCAAGGCGGTGACTGACCGGGCAACAGGAAATCGGCCTCCATGGCGAAGACAAAAGCGAGGATGCACAGGAGGCTCCGCGGTGGACAACTTTGAAGCAGTGAAAACCCGACCCCCTTCGCCTCCTTCAGATGGAGTTCCTTCACGCACACGATCTTTGTGGAGTGATTATGTCCCAGGTTCGGCGGATAATAGCGGCACGTGCCCCGGTGTCAAGATCGGTCATCTTCGGAGGATCATGAGGCAGATCGAAGGAATTCGTGACCGAGCGGGAAGAGAACGTGCGCATTCACGATCTGCCAAAGAGAAAAGTCGGAGTCCCATGGTTCGACCGGGAAAATGAAGATATTCATACATTGTTTATATTCTTAATGAATGATGAGGGAGGAGAGAAGCTGAGTTGAGGAGGGGGATTTTGGCTTGACAAATATCCTGCAACGGATTAGGTCAGATGCACAAACTAGATGAAAAAAAGAGGGCAGGGAAACCCCTGACTCAACGGTTGTTCATCTCGGACAGTAGTCACCGAGGTTGCGGGAAGACGACAACTCGTGTTTGGAGCAGCAGATTAAAAACTGGAACAGTGACGTAAGAGGTGCGTGACGAGCAGGCACATGGTGCTGGCGAACTCTGGGGTGTGCATCCCCGGACAAGATGGAAGAGGGAAACCATGCGAACACTTCATGCCTCCCCCTGGCGAGCGATGGCGTTTTTTGGTGCCGTTGTCGTGGCGGTCACAATCGTGGTGATCACGGCGCGACGTGGTTTACTTGCGGCCCAGGGGACACCCAAGCCCTTTGAGAAAGTCCCCGAAGGACAGAAGTACGTGGGTTCCAAGGTGTGTGGGTCGTGTCACTTCGATCAACTCCTCTCGTGGAAGAGCACCAAGCATGCCAAGGGGTTTGAGATACTTCCCGCCAAGTATCAGGAAGACAAGACGTGTTTGAAATGCCACAGCACGGGCTTCGGTGAAGAGACGGGGTTCAAGAGCATCGCCGACACACCGGATCTGGTGGGTGCCTCGTGTGAGAGCTGTCATGGCCCTGGGAGTAAGCATTCCGAAATCGCCAAACAGTTTTCGGGAAAGAAACTGTCCGCGGATGAGGACAAGTATGTGCGCAGTAGCATCTACAAGATGCAGCCCAAGAATGTGTGCGTCGATTGTCACCTGACGCGCGCCCACAAGAAACATCCTCCGTACGACAAACCGTAACAACACCGCGCGTGAGTGAAGAGCGGCAGGAACCGCTCTTCACTCACGCGCGGTCGCCGTAGCACTCCCACGAGGAGAGCAGCGTTGGGTGAGTTCCTTTCACCAAGACATGGACTGGGTCGCGTATGCCAGAACAACCACACTCCGAACCCCCCGCTTCCCCCAGCGCCGGGGCCACGCCCGCGCCAGCACCCCGCCTGACATGGGGGCGTCGGCTGATGCGATGGGGTAAGCGTTTGCTGTTTGCCCTGATCCTCCTCCTTCTTCTGAGCGGAGGATTGCTCGCGGTGGCGGAACACAAAACCAGTCAGCCTCAGTTTTGTGGATCCTGCCACATCATGGAGCCGTACTATGAATCGTGGGAGGCCGACATTCACGGGGGAAAACTGAACGTGGCCTGTGTCGAGTGCCATTACGCACCCGGCGAACGGACCACGATCAAGGCCAAACTGCGTGGGCTGAGCCAGGTTGCCAGTTACTTTAGCGGTCGGTATGGATCCACCCGGCCGCGGGCGCATGTGGATAACCGCAGTTGCTTGACCAGCAACTGCCATGGCGACATGCGCTTCATGGATAAGGAACTGTCACTGGGAACGGTGAAGTTCACCCACGCCAAGCATATGAAACTGCAAGACGAGAAGGAACAAGCCACCCAAAAAGAACTGGAGCAACTCAACGAGACGCTCCAGGCGCTCCTCGGCAAGGACAAGCTGGACAGGATCGCGGACGTTGCACGCGAAGCCACCCCACAGAAGCAACGGATGAACCAGATGACTGAGATGGTCCGGGGCTGGCAAACCAGTGTCAAACCCGAGCAGTTGGAGAAGCTGACACACCTCTATCACCGCCAGCTGCGCCTCGCCCAACTCAAGGACATGCAATGTACCAACTGCCATTCCTATGGCACGCCCGATCTGCTGGGGAAGGATGCCAGTCGGCGCGGGCACTTCTCCATGAAGACCACCTCCTGCTACACCTGTCATTTTCACAACGAGGGCTTCAACACTGGTACAAGTCAATGCCTCCTTTGTCACACGCTTCCTACCAAGGAGCTGATGATCCATCCAAAAACTCCTCCCGATCTGGGAGAGAAGTTAAAAACGCCGGAGTTGACGAAACAACAAATCAAAATGGATCATCGCCAGATCATCGAACGCAAGGTGGATTGTGTGGCGTGTCATGCGGATGTCGCAGTGGATACTGCCAGGGTGTCTCGCCGCGACTGCGAACGATGTCATGATCGACCGGAGTATTTCAAACAGTGGAAGGAACCGTTTTCGCTGGCGCAGGTGGAGCATTACCATGCCGCGCACGTACCGGAGCAACGGGCCAAGTGTCTCGATTGCCATTCCGAGATCCATCACCAGCTTGCGCGCGGAAACACCCCCACCGGACAGCCGCAGTTCCTTACCTCCGCGATGAGTAATTGCACATCCTGTCACCCTAACCACCACCTGGAGCAGATCGAACTGCTCAGCGGAAAGGGCTCGCAGGGAGTACCCCATGGGCAGCCAAACATGATGTTTGGATCGCGCACCAATTGCTTCGGCTGCCACACCGAGAAGTCGCTGACACCCCATGGTGGAGAGACACTGCAGGGAACGCTCAACGGGTGCATCGCCTGTCACGGCGAGCGCTACACCAAGACCTTCGAGCAGTGGAAACAGGGGCTGAAAATCTACACCATGGATGCGGACGAGGCCTATGACAAGGCTCGCAAAATGTTCGACCAGGCCAAGGACCTCACGCCTGATGCGCGGCAGAAAGCGTCGGATCTGCTCACAGGTGCCCGGGCCGATCTCCAGTTAGTCAAACGCGGAAACGGCGTTCACAACGTGATGTATTCCATGGAGATCCTGGAATCGATTGCCAAACGTTGTCAGCAGGCGATGGCCGTCATCCGGGCCGGAGGAGCCAGGAAACCATAGAGACGGATGCGCGTTCGAAGCGTTTGTGATGCCCCAGAACGACAAATCGCGTGTCGGGAATTGAGAGGGAGGAGAATCTCAATCCCCGACACGCGATTTATCACTCTGCCCATGGTTTACCGGATGAGGGTCAACCCAGCCATCACCATGTGGGCGGTGCCGTTGTTGTAAGACGCATTCGCCTCGTCATATTCAAAGAAGGTGTAGCGGAGATACACACTCATCAGTTCCGTCGGTTTCCAGTCGAGCCCCGCCAGAACGCGATGGGTATCGTTGATCACCTGCGAGAAGTCTCCCAGATTCCCCCACGCACTGGTGAAGTTCCGATTCTGGATGGCATCATTGCCATGCACAAATTCATACCCTGCGTAGACTCGGACGGTCGGAGTCCATCGATAGTCGGCCCGGGCGGTGAAGATCGAACTTCGCCCCCCATAGAACCACGGGAGCGTAACGGGATTGAGCAGCCCAACGTTGGGGGCACCAGGTTCCACGTAATCATCCCCCAGCGTGATATTCTGATCGATCCAGTTGGACATGAAGGCAGCACTCCCAACCAGGGCGAGTCGCGGCGTGGGGGCATACCACAACGTCAGGTTGGTGGAATAGCTCTGTTGATTGAAACGCGGTACGTTCCCGGGCACCTCGGAGATGTTCGCATCATGCCAGCCGACATCCACTTCCTGACGGGCCGATAGCCCCAGGTTCGCCAACGGATACCAACCACCCCCCACCTCAACAACATGCCTTTGCTGGGGCAAGCCACTGTTGAGCACCCCGCTCGTTTCGCGGAATCCATACAACGGATTGCTAATGAAATTCACACGATAACGGGCGTAGCTGTCGACCGTGGCAGTCCAGGGTTGTTGCACCCCCACATAGAGCGTGTTAGTGATCGTACTCGGCTGATTGAAGGTGAATTCCTCGCCCGATGTCTGCCAGATGGCATTATTCCGCCCCAGGTAGTCGTACTCGTATCCGCCTGTGAATGCCAGGTGGCTGAAGAGCGGGGCAGACAGGTACGGCATGTAGCGATTACGCAAGCCGGCACTCGTGCGATGGTATTCAATCGGAGCCCGAATGTTCTCTCTCGCCTGAGTTGGGGTCAGTCCCTGGAGTTCATCAGTCAGCAGCACACTTGGACTGTTCCCGGTTTGGTGATATCCTTTGGCGTAGGCAGTCACCATCACCCCATCCAGCGTGTAGTCGGTCAGGCGAACATCGTAGCCCGAGAAGTTTCGCTCGATGTCACGGTTGTAGTTATCCATCCGACCAAAATACCCAAAGCCGTAGAACCGGGTTTTATCAGCGACAGCCCAGTTGACACGGAACTGATCCATTTGCGTCGTGATGTCCGGCACCACGGCATACGGATATGTCCCGGAAATCAGGGCCGGGGAAGTACCGTTGTAATCCCGAGTAACAACCTGGTCGTTCTGAGTAAATTGGCGCATCAATCGCGCGTATTCGAACGTCACTGGCCCAAAGGTCGCCTCCAATCGGGGAGTCACCTCCGCAGTGGTCCAGTCGATGTGCTGGGTCTGGCTCAGCAGGTGGCAGTTGCGTCCCGCAACCCCTCGGGCCTGGAAACAGTGGGCGAGCGCCTCTGCCTGACGATCTCCAAACTTCTTCATGCCGAAGAACTGAACACGGAACTTGACGTTATCAGCGAGGTAGGTAACCATTTCCCCGTTCAGTTGTTCAACGCGGATGGCATAGTTATCTCCCGCGTTCAGATCGGTCTTGTAAATTCCCGAAAATCCCGCGGGGACTGGGAGAGGACGATTGGCGATGTTGTTGATCGGATCGTGATCGAGGCGATGCAGAAATTGCTGGGCATCGATACGAGCACGCATCAGAGGTCCATAATACTGCAACATCCCCTGTGTCGTGTCATTATCCAGTCCCGTGGCAAAGAAGTTGAAAGTGCGGTCCCCGGTGGTCTGCAAACCATCAATATCCCAGAAGGCAGAGGGGGAGAGGCTTTGCCATTCCCCAACCTTGGTCGCGCTTCCAGTCGTCGAGGTCCCCCACCATCCAAAACGCCCGGCCAGCGAAGAGCGTTCGCGCCCGGTTCCAACCCAACTTGGTCCCTCAGGTGTGTCGAATCCCCAGGTAATGCCCAGGTTGTAGGGATCAAGGCGTCCCTCCCCCGGGAGTGGAACAAATCCTGCGAGTGGGAACAACTCATACGGATCAAAGGTCGGCGTCGCGCTGGCGGGGGCTCCTCCCCACTCGGGGGGAAGCGCTTCCGACCCGGTCGCTGGCTGGGCCTCCCCAAGTGACTGACCTTGCGCACCAGGGGGTGCCTGGGATTCTCCGCCTTCCTCCGCTTGGACCGTGAATGGCGTGGGGAGCTCCTGTGCCTGAACGGCAGTGCAGAGCATGGATAACGCCACTAACCAGACAGCCGTTGTACGTATCATCTTCGGGACCCTGATTTCGAGGATCGACCGGGGGCCTTGCGCAGGGACAGCCCGGCTGAATTTGTTCCTGAACCCTGGCGTTACTTGATTCAATGGCAATCGCTGCAAACGGAGGGAGTCGCTCGGTGGTGGGAGGCAACTTGACCAGGGGAGTCTTCCTCCAACGGCTCTTCCCTGGACTGAAAGAGAGTTGGAGGAAGATTACCCGGCAGGGATGCGTCAGGCGTTCTTCAGGCTGGAAGGAAGCGCCTGACACATCTCCCCTGGCTTAGCGAGTCAACCGAGGACCTTCGCGCGTCGCGGAGGGCAAATCGCTGCCGTGGACCTGGGAGTGACATTGGGAACAATCGGTGTAGAACGCGGGCCGATACAGGTTCACCCGGTCGATATTCCGCCGCTGACCGCGATGCCCTGCGTGACACCGCAGGCACAGGAACGTTGCCGGTTGATGGAGCAGGTTGTTGACCACCGAGCCGTGCGGATTGTGGCAGATATCGCAGTTCTCACTGACAGGCGGATGTTCCCATACAAAGGGTCCCGACTTCTCGTTGTGGCACCGATAGCACACCAGGTTGACCGTGGGTTCGCGCAGGTTCTTCTCCTGCGCTCCGTGCGAGTCATGACAGGCCGAGCACACCATCTTGCCTTCACGGACCGGGTGATGCGACGGCAATTCAAACTGAGCCGCGGTCTTGGCATGGCACTGGTAACACACAAAGGGTTCCTCGACGGACATCGGCATCCGACTGGGCCGACGAACGTGGGTGTGCTGGATATCCACGAAGTCGGAAACTTCAGTGCTGGGATGAGGATTATGGCAATCCACACACGCCACCCCATACTGCGAGTGGATAGACGATTTCCACGCCATGGTTGGATGGCCCTTGTGGCATTTCAAGCACAGGTCGGTGCGGGTTTCCTCACGAACATTCCCATGGGGATCGTGACAGGTGGCACATTTCATGTCCATCGCGCCACAGATCTGGTGGGGGTGAGCCACATCCCCCAGTTCGGTCTTTTGCTGGTGACAACGATAGCACGTCTTGGGATCACCGCTCTTGATATCCATCTTGGTCGCGTGTGGATTATGGCAATCCGCACAGGCGACCCCATGTTCCGCATGCTTGGACGTTAACCACTGAGGATGATTCTTGTGACATTGGAGACATTGCTGACTACGGTTGGCCTGGGTCACATTGCTATGGGCATCGTGACATGAGGTGCAACTGAAGCCGCCTGGTCCACCAATCTGATGGGCGTGGCCTGGTTTAAGCATGTCCGCATGAGTTTGGTGACAGCGGAAACACGTCTCCGGGTTCTTCGCTCCCAGGGAGCGTGAAGCCTCCCGGATTGCCTGCATATCCAGTTCTTCCTTTTTCGGTTGGAGAGCCGCCGCAAGTTGCAACGGGGGCGTGCCATTTTCCGCCACGGTGGTCGACGGCGTACCCGCGGGAACGTTGTAATGCGACCTGTGGCAATCGGTGCAAGAAATCCCGGCATGGGCATGGGCTGAAGTGCGCCACTTCTGACCGGGGGCACAGGCATCCTTTTCATGGCAGGTCATACATACGCCAGCCTTTTCACCTGGTTTCATCTGTTTGAAACTCAGGAGGGTGTTTGGCTCCTTGCCACGCGTGCGAATGTGCTGGCTGCCTGGGCCATGGCAAGTTTCGCACGATTGCTTGGTGTGCACGCTGGTATGGTGATACTTGACATACTGTTCGTGGCAGGTCATGCACAGGCTGTCATCATTCACCATCTCTGCGCCCTCGATCTTCGGGACCGAGGTGGCAACGGGCGGGAACTGTTTTTCTTGCCAGGTGGTGATGACCACCGTCGACCGTTTGAGTTTATTCGGGCCGATGTGATGGCCCGCCCGCTCAGTCTTCCCTTCACTACTCGACGCGTCACCACGACGAGTTGTGAGATACTTGGGAGAACTACAGGCGAATGTGCTTACTAGGCACAAACAGCCAAGCACGTGTCCTAGTATCGAACGAATGGTCCTGCCGGCATTTGGCTGGTTGCCCACGATCCAATCCCCCATGCTTGGACAGCGAACGGAACACCCCTCATCTGCCCATCGAAACAGCACAATCGCGGCGCTAATTTAGCGTCATATGGGATCAATCGGGTCCTTGATAAAACTTCTTAAGCAAATAATCGTGCAGGCAGGAAAAATCATTGAATTACATGTAACCCCTTAGTCCTCTCCCTCAAGAATAACCCTTACAATAAGGTTTTTCCCTACAAGATGTCCCTCACTTCTCGTTATCAATGCGTGCCGGGTCGTTCTGGATCGATGGGTTTACTCGCCAGTACACCCTCTGCGGTCAGGTGGATTGATGATCGCTGGCTACAAACCCCTCTGGGAGAGGTGGAAGGATGCCGTCCAAAAGAAATGAAGTGGGTGCGGAAGGAGGAAGACAAAATGAAATCCCGGAACATCCGTCGAGTGGATGTCCCGGGACTTGCGTGGCCTCTCGCTTCGTTGGCGTGCTTGACAACCGCTCAGGAGGATGGAGGCCAGGTGTAGCTCGTTGCTGACGCCAACTGCGGTTCCTTTTCGTGTGTGCTTTCAGCCGGAGGGGAGTTCACAGAGTCGTCCCTGTCACGAGGTCGGCTCCGGAAGAGCGCCAGGCAAGCGTAAAGCATCTCCAGGGCGACTGCGGAGTAGACGTACCCTTGACCGCCCCCACCGAACCCATAGCTGTGCAGGCCAGCGCCAAGGACAAAGTTCACGCCATACCAGGCCATTACCACCAGCGAAAAGCAAATCACAGAAAATGCCGCCAATCCGCGATGCCCGACCCACCCGGCGAAGCGCGCGTGCAGAACACACAGGTATCCCAGCAAAGCGACGAGCGCCCACACTTCCTTGGGATCCCACCCCCAGAAACGGCCCCAGGAGTAGTCCGCCCAAACACCACCAAGAATGATCCCGGCGGCCAGAAGCAACACCCCGACTTGAATCGCCTTGTAGGTGAAACGGCTCAGGGCACTTATGGTGCTGTGATTGTTCGATCCACAGAGATAGTAACCCAGCGTAATGTTCGCAATTCCCATGGCCAGGGCAAAGGCAGCATAGCTCAGGGTGATGGTCATCACGTGCGTGACGAGCCAGAAGTTGCTGCGCAACACGGGTTCGAGAGGGCGAACGGAAGAATCCAGCAACGTGGGGCTATTATCCGCGAGAACCAAGGCAATCGTGGAGACAGCGGCAGCGGCCGTGAGGATGTATCGGGCTCGGTAAATTGCTTCGAAGACCAAGCCAAACACCCCAACGCCGAAGCCGACGTAAATCACCGATTCATACATGTTGGTGACGGGGGGGCGACCCGAGATACCAACGCGCATGCTGAATCCAACGATCATGGCGATCAACGCGACAACATGGGCAGTGATTGAGCCGACATAAAAGAGTCTCCAGTTGGTCCCCAGGTGGAGTAACATCCCCACCGAGGCAATCAACAAGGCAATCCAGGCAAAACGAAAGGGAGGCCATTGATTGTAAATCACTTCCAGTTTCATCTTCCCCGGAGTGGGATAATCGCCCACATCGGAACCCAGTGTGCGCAGAACCGTTTTCAACTCGTCGGCACAGCGGTTGAAGGTCGCCGCATCGCCCTGGTGATATGCCTTGCGGGCGACACCCAGCAATTGTTGAATCTCTCGATACTGTCCGGTTGGGTCGTTGGCATTATCGAAGCGTGTGAGAAGCAGGTGCGTGATCGGCATCCACTGCTGAGCATCGTTACCCTGGATGGGAAGGATGGCAAATTCATGCCCCATGCGGTGATTCTGGTAAGACCAGTACCGATGGGCCAGTTCGAGTGCTTTCTTCTCCAGTTCGCTCTGTTTTTTTCCCTTCTCTTCGCGGCGACTGATTTCCTCTGCCCAGGCACTGAACGGGACTCGGCGACCAGTTTGTGGTTCTTCCACCACGCACTTGCTTAGAGCAACTGGCGAAATGTATTGTTGATCCTTGTCGAGATTCAGCAGGGTGCGCAGTTCGAGGAAATCAATGCGCAGCAGAGGCGCTTCGTCCCACCGATCCGGCTTGTGAAGATGGAAATACTGGGGACGCCAGTCCAGGAGCAGCAACAATTGATCGCGATCCGGATGATCCCACCCCTGCCATTCAAAGAAAAGAGTCAGATAGAGTGCCGTGGCGTCCAGTTTCTGATTGGTTTCTGGGTCCACATAACTGGAACGATTGCTAACCAGACGGAGCATTTCCCACGCCAGCGTATCGAGCGGTTTCTGCCGACCGCCGTTTTGCACGGGGATATCCCGCCAACGATTCCAATCGAATCCCCGCGGGTCCGAGCCGAGGGCGGGGAGACTGCTGGTCACCAACCCCACAAATGCAGCAACGACAAACCTCATGAGTTCTGTTCCCCACCTGGTTCCTGGGAATCCCTGTTTTGTGCCGCGCTGACGATTGGTTTCAAAGCCGTTACGAGATCGGGGCGCATGGTGCTTCTTTGTCAGGGGTATTCCTTGTCGCGGAGACGAGAGGCTCCAGGGGAGTCTGGGGAGCGGAGGTTGCCTCCACCGGGGTAGCCGATACGCTGGCAGGCGTGGCGGGCACCAGCGCCTTGTTCCGACGAAAGGTGAACCAGGAGGAGTGCTGAGCGACATTCTTGAAGAAGTAGGCGCGCATGTAAAACATGATCGCGATCCCCAGGCAAATCATCAGGCTTCCGCCATATTTCAGGGGTCGTCCTGGGTCGTGAGCGACACTGAAGGTGGACGCCTGCTGTCCCGGCCCCCCTTCATTAAACCCCGATTGATAAAGGGTGAGCTTTTTATAAGTTAAGGGCTTGTTCATGGAAATATCGTATTCGTCATCGATCCCACTGCCTTCATCGATAACACGGACCACGCTTGCATAGCTGGCATTGCCGATTCCGCCAGGATTCTTTTCGCGATTGAACGCTACCAACCGAAGTGCGTACCCCAGGGGCGCCTCCCCATAGCCAAGACGAACCTGGAGTTGACCCTCGGAGGTGACCACTGCACGTGTGCCCAGCGAGGGATGATTGCGTTGCAGCCACACGGTCTGTGTCGTGCCTCCAACCGTAATAGCAACCTCAGCGGCGGCCTCTGGTTTCTCGTTCTGGTTGGGGTCGACCTCGACCGGTTGAAAGACAATTCTCGCGCGGGCGTGGGGCAAATGGTCGGCAACAGTAAGCTGAAACTTTCCAGCCAGCTGGATCGTACTCCCCGGTTTCGCCTTTTCACTGGAGACGAGCCGACCATCGGCGAAAATCCGCCAGTAAAGCGCGTCATCGCTCCCTTGCATGAAATCCACGGCGTTGGGCGGTTTGATCGCCGGATGCAAATAGCAACACTTCACCGGGCAAACGCGTTCATAAACCGGATCGAGATTGAGCAAGGGGCTCTTGGCGAATGCCATCTGGCGCACGGGGTCCTTTTGTCCCGGGATGGTCAGGCGCATCTCCACGACCGGATTGCGCGGATGGTCGCCCATGGATTCAAAGCGTCCGTGCGCATCGGGCCGAGCATTGGGCATGAACCGGACAATCTGCACCGCCGCGCCGGTATCCCCGATGGGGATCGTTTTGCCAAGGCTCTCATGAATGATGATCCGGGCGACCTGATCCTTGTAATAGGCGAGGAGCAGGCCTTTCTCCCCGAGTTTGTCTGTTGGCGGAGTGAGAAAATCCTTGATCATCACCTCAGAGATCGCCCGCTGTAACTGCGTTCGGATGGGCCCGATGAACACCTCATCACCGTAATCCTGATCAGCAAGAGTTTGCTCCATGCTGTCGGTGCCATGAGGGCCTTCCACCTTGAGCTTGACCACGGGGCCCCCCAGTTCGGTGCGGTCGGGAACCCACTCCTCCACGGCCGTGGCATGATTGTAGTAACGGAGAACGCGGGCGCTGATCCCATCGATCTCGCCGATATGCAAGGTTTTCCCTTCGCGCCAGTCACTCGGACCTGGCTCGAAGGCAAACTCATACGGAGGTTCCTCGGGGCGATTCACCCAGGTGGCAGTGACCTGACACTGCTGGGGCATGATCATGCGGGTGGTGGTTTCTCCCTCACGGAGGGAAACCTGCCCTTCAATCCCTCCAACAAAGCTGTAGATGGCTCCGCCGAGAAGAATCAGAAGGCCGGCATGGGTGACCACAAACCCCGTTTGATGGCGTTTCCACGGGAAGCGGGCCAGAGCGGCGCACAGAATGTTCACCCCAAGGAGGGCCAGGAGGGCAATGAACCAACCACTGTGGTAGACGTACCACTGCGCGTAGAGACGGCCATGATTGGCCTCCAGAATGGTCGCTGTCGCGATCACCGCAGCGAGAGTGCCGAGCAACACAACCGCAAGTTTGAGAGAACCGAGCAGTTGAAGCGCTCCGCGCAGGCCGCGCTTCCATCTCGGCTGGTTGGCTTTCTCTTGCTTGGTCCAGTACATCCGCACCTGGCTCCACAGAGTGAGGGTTGAACTACCTGCTTCAGCGAGGTAATTCGGCAAAGCAGCTTTTGCAGATCTTTGTGATTCCACACAGAGATCGAGTCAACACGGGCAAATCTGCGTGACCTGCGGGTATAGCAAGCCTGGTGTTCGCAGAGCAACATCAGTTCGCCTGGGGATCGCTCTTATCCGTGAAACCCGGTGCGGACGTCTCGGCAGACGGTTGCTACTCCATCCGTTTCGCCGATTTGATGAAGGTAACAATCTTCTCCTTGTTCGCTTCGATCGTCTTCTGCGGACCGACTGCCTTGATGAAATGAAGTTCTCCCTCGACCGGGATGATGGCGGCGATCATGCGATAGCCAGATCGCTTGACGGCCGGCGCGAACGGTCCGCGCTGATCGTTGAATTCACCTGCGAGGTCCACGATGGTCACTTTGAGTCCACCTGCGTCGATCTGTTCCTGTTTTGGCGGACCCTGTGCGCCACTGAATTGCGATTTCCAGCGCTCGATATTGGCCTCGATCGATCCGCCGGCCTGACTCAGCGTGAGCCGTCCATCCGCATCATCGCCACTGCTGCGCGGCAAGGCAAACTCCGCCTGAGTAAAGGACGATTGCGGAACCTTGCGCTCCCATCCTTGTGGAATCGTCAACATGACGCTTCCGAAGCGCACCTTGCCGTCGGGATCCTTCTGGGCAACAGGATCGCGACTCTGAACTTCCTCGTCCCCGTGGGCGCGCATGGCATCGCGCACGGGTTTGGTTGGTCCACGACTTACCTTGGGTTCATTCCCACTGCACCCGAGCATACACAGGGCCGAGATCCCAACAAGGAACAAACCGTATCGCATA
Source organism: Planctomycetota bacterium (assembly GCA_029777335.1). GTDB lineage: Bacteria > Planctomycetota > Planctomycetia > Gemmatales > Gemmataceae > JAKOSN01. Next base: position 69,045 of record JAKOSN010000171.1, on the reverse strand, counting down.
TTGTTCTCCACCTGCACTGATGCCAGGGAGGCAGGGCGTCGGGCGAAAACCGCGCCAATTGCCCCCTCGATGTTGCCATTAGCCGCTCACGAACGAGGATTCACAGAAACCCCTGGCGTGATTGGTTTGTAGAGGAAATCCCTGATGGGAGTTCTCCATTTCACGAGGAATGATACCGGGGAGGCTGCGCAAATGGCAAGCCGGATCCACAAACGGCGCTACCGGGTGTGTTCACCCCGGAAAGAACCGGGCGCTCACAGCTGTGATGGATTCAGGTCCTGGGAAACTGCCCGGAGAAAAATCACGCGCGTGGTTCCGCGTGGGATGAGAACGCTCAACGAACGCGCGCGTGTTTCTTCCTTCGGAGAGTGATGGGTGAAGGATTCCTGGCGCGAACGAGTGGAGCGCCAAGCGCCGGGGATGTGCGCCGTCGTTTCACCAGGATGGTGGTCCCCACGATCAAGACGGCAAGTACACCAAGGGCAGCCCAGCGCGCGTGAACAATCCACGGAGTGGGCATCTTTCCAAGTTCCAGCGTCAAGCGGTGTCCTGCGGGCAACATCTCATTCGCAGCATGAAACACGAAGGTGCCGTCCTTCCCATCAGCAACCGAGGGGAGATTGGACACGACCTGGCCAGAGACCGCGCCGTGAACCCGAAGGGTGAGGGAGCGGGTGGGAAGATCAAGGGTTCGCTCGAAGAGTTGATGCGAACTTTCCACGGGCAAGGCATAGGTGAATTTCAATTCACGTTTTCCCGGTGTCCAGGGCAGATCGGTCACCAGATGGTTATCGGCAACCTTGAAGTGCCGGCCATGAAATTCACTCGTGAAGGTGATTCGCTCAAATCCTGAAGGGATGGCCAGGGACAACGTTGTTGGCGGACCGTCTGCTCCGGGAGTTCCAACATAGGTGGCAGTGGTCGGGTTGTTGATAACGAGTGTTTCCGTAATTTCCATCACGCCGGTCTTGGCCAGCACATCCAGCTCGTGCCGTTCAGCAATCAGTGGATCAGGAGAGGTGGAAGTGTCGGAAACCGAAAGAATCGCACGAGCAAACCCAGCGGTTGCCGGAATTCGCGAACCGGGGTAGTGAATGCCTTGATGATTTGCCCCGGGAAGATAACTCACACCGGGTTCGACAGGAAGATCGGTGAAAGTAAAATGGCCGGTAGAATCGGAAACCGTCCGAGCAACCAGCGCGAGCGCACCATCTTGCCCGGCGCGGAGAATCACCTCAGCACCTGCAACCGGGATTCCGCCCTGGGTCTGATTAACCACGAGACCTTCAATCCGCTGGGTGGAGTCGATGGCCAGGGTTGCAGAAAGGCTCAGTGCAAGACCGATAAACAATGGACCGATCATAGCATCCTCCTCTGCGGGGATCCCTGGCCGATTACCATTCTCGCCTCAGGCAGCTCTGGATTGCCAGGAAGAAGTGGGCTCTCGACTGTCCACGAGAGATTCCAGCTCTTGCAATCGCCGGGAAAGCCGCAGATGGAGAACTCTCATCCAGCCGAGATAGAGAACGACTGCACCCCAACCAATTACAAAGACCGTGGCGAGCGTTTCCATCGGGATCTCATTTCCAATCGGAGAAATGGTTGAACGGATTGCGTCCGGGTGGATCTTTCAAAAGGGATCCAGGCGCGCAGAGAGATCAGCGAGGCGTTCGGTTAACTCAAGTTGCCGACGACGTTGATAGATACAACAGGCAAAGAAGGCGGTGAAGCTCAAAGCTGCGACCAGGAGTGTGAGATGCATTCGGTCATCCATCCGGGGCGCAACCGGGTGGACCCCACGAAACCATCGTGTGGCCATCACGATCAATGGAATATCCACCACTGCCAAAATCGCCAGGATGGAACCGGTCCGCGCGCGCTGATGGACATCATCGATACCGCCCCGAGTGAGGAAGATCCCGGCATAAAGAAGCCACAGAACAAAAGAAGACATCAATCGTGGCTCCCAGGTCCACCACACCCCCCAGGCTTCATGAGCCCAGAACGACCCCGTGATCAAGGTGAGAGTGACGCAAAGCCAACTCACCTCACCCGTGGCCTGTGCCCAGTGATCGTAGCTCAGTTGGCGACGAACGAGGTACAGGAGGCCGTATCCTCCCATTGCAACACTGGCCGCCAATCCGCACCAGGCAACGGACACATGCAGATACAGGATGCGCTGGACATCGCCCATGGTCGCTTCGGTCGGAGCGTACAGGAACAACATCCCCAGAGCCAGGGCCAGAGCAGCAACAAGGATTGCTGTGACGCAAAGATGGACTACAAACGAGAGAGATCGAGGGACCAGGCGCACGGTTCAATCCTCAAGAATAAATTCAAACACCAGAATGCCCACCGTGAAAAACAACACCACAAACAATCCGAGAACCTGAAGCCAGCGCCACCATTCCTCGGTGAATTCTTCGAGGAGCATTTGCTGCGTTAATGCTGCTGCGCCAACCAGAAGCGGGGTGATCAACGGAAAGAGGAGGAGCGCAAGGAGATTTCCCTTGTGTGGGACACTCGCCGTCAAGGCACTGACAAGCACACCGACAACTGCACACCCCAGGTTGGCGAGGCTCGCAATCCCAACCAGGCAAAAGGGATGAGCCAAAAGAGGGATGTTGGAAAACACCACGAACGCCGGAATCAAACAACATTCTAGCAGGGCAAGCGCCAGAACATTAACCGTCACCTTTGCCAGAAAGAGCACACTCGGTGGAAGCGGATAGAGTTGAAGAGTACGCCAGCATCCTTCCTCGCGTTCACTGGCAAAGGACCGTTCCAGGGCGAACGTTCCGGCAAAGAACACAATCAACCAGAAGAAGCCGCTGAGTACCTGATATTTTGCAACATCTGGGAGGTCAATTTGCATCTCAATCAGCAGAACCAATAGCAACCCAAGCAAGAGCATGCAAGGCCAAACCCGGCGGAGGCGTAGCTCCGCCAGCAAATCCTTGACAACGAGACAGCGGAATTGTTGCAGCGCCTGAATCACTGCCAGCACACTCCGATTCATGACCAATCATGGCAATGGTTTGACACACCCGGTTGCCGAGGGATTTCCTGAAGTTGTCCAGAGCGTAAACAGAGAAGTCGGTCGGCGAGGCTGCGGCTCTGGTCGGTGTCGTGACTGGCAAGGAGAATCGCACATCCCTGCTGGCAGAGTTCGCGGAGAAATCCTTCCAGCCAGGCCTGACTGGAAGCATCCAGGCTCGTGAACGCCTCGTCGAGCAGGAGTATCCGGGGCCGATGAATCACCGCGCGAGCGATCGCCAACCGTTGTCGCATTCCGCGGGAGAAAGCCCCTACCGCTTTGTGCGCCTGGAGGGGAAGCCCGACGAGCGACAGCATCTCCCTGGTTCGCTCAGCGCCATCCTTCAAGCCATACATCTGGGCAGCGAACAGGAGATTCTCCCAGGCAGTCAGGGCAAGATAAAGCCCGCTTTCATGCCCGAGGTAGCCGATCAGTCGGCGTGCGTGGGGAACACGTGACACGGGAGTGCCAAACCAGTGAATTGTGCCAGCGTTTGGACGCAGGATGCCCGCGAGGCAATGAAAGAGTGTGGTTTTCCCCGCCCCATTGTTTCCGTGGAGACCAACGAACTCACCCGGGGAGACACCAAGATCAAGATTGCGCAGAATCACCTGTCGACCGCGGAGAAACGTTAATCCCCGAGCTTCAAGAGCATATCCAGGCGCATGATCCCTTCCCGTCGGGTTTGCGAGAGCATGCCCCTTGATATCAATTTGGTTGGCGATGATGGGTGGTGGAGTCATTCCGTTTCCTGGGATATCAGCGTGATCCCACCTGTTGCTGGAGTTCCTTGTGCCTGGATAAGACGGCGATTGACTCGCGTGAGGTTGTCGTGCCGGACGACTGGATTCGAACTTGCTGGACTCGCGTTGGCCAGAGGGCAAGCAGGGCTCCCAAACCCATTAAAAACCCGCCAAACCAGATCCAGCGCATCAGGGGATTGTCCACGAGGGTGAGAGCGATCTCGCCATTTCCCAGACCCGCATTCAGAACCGTATAGAAATCCCCCAGCCAGGTTGAGTGGGTATCCACCTCAGTCGTCCATTCATTCTGGAGCAGATGAAAATGACGCCCGGGGCGCAGCACCGCGGAAGTCTGCCCGGGATGGGAAATCTCCAGTACCGCCTCGACGACGAGCTTGTCTGGCTGCTCGAACTGATCGAGGTGCACATAATGAATCACGCGTCCAGCCCAGGAAAGGCTCTCGCCTTCCTTCATGGTTACTTCTTGACGCCGGGTTCCAAGTGCGGAGCCAGTAATGCCAATGACGAGGGCAACAAATCCCATGTGAGCGAGATACCCCGCATAGTGACGGCGCCCCGTCCGCAAGGCGGAGATCATCCCCTGCCACAGCCGATCTGGATGCTGGCGACGGCCATCCAGGACAAGAGACGCCAGAAGCGTTGCGGTTGCGACACCGGCACACCCGGCGACGAGCAAGGAAATCCAGTGCTGTGCGCCCAGAAGCCACGCTCCCAGGACCCCCATCACCCCCACCCCGGCAGATCCCCACAGGCAACGTCGCTGCACGGAAGTTGGAGGCTGTCCCCAGCGCAGCAAGGGCACCAGCGCGGTACTCCCCAGAAGGAGCAACCCCGTCGGAATGAGGACATTGTTGTAGAATGGGGCAGCGATGAGCACGGTATGGCCCGTGAGCCAGTTGGAAACCGGTCCAACCAGCGTCCCGATCAACACAATCAGTGTCAACACCAGGAGCAACAGCGTAGCTCCAAGGACCATCGTTTCCCTGGCCCACAACGTCGTTGTCGCCTTTTCTGGTTGCAAGGCCAAACGATGACGAAAGAGAAGGGTCGTCCCGCCGAGGAGGAGAACCACCATGAGCCCAAGGAACATCCACCCAATTGGTGATTCACTGAAGGCGTGGACGCTGCTGAAAATCCCACTACGCGTGAGAAAGGTGGCGAAGTTACACAGGCCAAAGGTCAAGATGGCAAGGCCAAGCGCGGTTTTCTTTAAACAGTTTCGATAACGCCATGCCATGAGACAGTGGAGGAACGCGGTACCGGTCAACCAGGGAAGGAGCGAACCGTTTTCCACGGGATCCCATCCCCAGTAACCACCCCAGCCAAGTTCCTGATACGCCCAGTGCGCTCCAAGGAGAAGCCCGGCGAGAAGGATTGTCCAGGCGAAGAGAGCCCACGGGCGCGCCAGCTGTGTCCAGGTACCTTCAAACTGCCCTTCAAGTAGAGCGGCCACGGCCAGGCTGAAGGGGATGGTCCACATCGCGTAGGCGCAAAAGATCACCGGCGGGTGGATGAGCATGGACGGGTGCTGGAGCAGGGGACTGAGGCCAAGTCCTTCGCGCGGAGCGGCCAGACTCGGTTTCAGCGGATCTGCCGCAAAGATCATGATTGCTGTAAGAAAGCACAGGCAGGCCAATTGGACGCCGAACGCGGTATCGTTCAACCTCCCCCTTTGCGGCGACACGAAGCGGAAAAGGAGAATCAACGCCGACGAAATCCACGCCCAGAGGAGCAACGAACCCGCCTGGCCCACCCACAGTGCCGAGAGCGAATAGTGCCAGGGCAACAGGCGACTGGAGTAACGCGCCACGTAGTCCAACGTGAAGTCTCTGGTGATCAAGGCGGTGGCCAGAATGGCGACGGTGGCGCTGAGACCGAGGAAGGCGATCACGCCACAGAGCGTCGCCACGCGGTGCAGAAGGCGTCCCCGTTCGGGTCGACAGACCAGGTGCACATACGCCGCATAGCTGGAGCAAATGAGCACCACGAGCAAGAACGTCTGGCCATATCCCTGCATTCTTGCTCCTCTCTGCCAAGATGCCGCGATCTCATCACCCAACGTACTCAGAGCCTTTGTTCATTCTCATCGGGTCGAGGGAGTCGCGTGTCCCTCTTTCCCACCTCGCGCGACCCCTTCCGCCGCATATTTACTGGCGCAACGTGTGATCACCTTCTCTCCCTGGAGGTGGCCGTCCGTCTTCAACGCCCCCTCCACAACAACCTCCATCCCCTCGGCGAGATTGTCCGGGAGGGTACCACGACAGCTCACCGGCAATTTGCGCTCGGTTCCTTCGAGTACGAAGGCCGCCTGGCGCCGATTGTTCGCCACATTCAGAGAACCCGCCATCACGCGTCCGCTGACCCGGAGTCGTTTGCCCGCGAAGCGATCTGCCTGCGCGACACATTCATCCACCAGCAGATAATATTGCCAGCTGCTGGATGCCCCGAGGTAGGCCAGGTAGGCGATCACCCCGGCCAGGACTGTTGCACCCACGACCATCTTGCCCTTCACATTCATGGCGCGAGCCCACCTCTCTCCTTCCAATGCACCAGTGCGGAGTCTTCAGACCCCGAGCTGGCACAGGGTCGCCATAACTATCAACCCCCTGCGTTGGTGTCAATCCAGGCCACCTCGGGATTAACGCGGAATCACTGTTCCTCGCCCAGGATATCGGGGAATTAGCGACTTTGGAGAACCCTGAACTTTTCAGCATCTCCAGATCGCAGAAGGATCCGGAGCAGCTCATGCCATTGCAGGAGAGCGCCGAAACCTCCCCCTCTTCCATTCCCCCCCTCCTCTGGCAAAAACGGTCACTTTCCCGGGTTTGGCAGAGCCGGGCTGATGGAGCAGACTGGCGTGGATGGGAAGGTGTGGAGCACTGTGAGAATCCCCTGCGCTCCTGTTCCAGTGGGGGAGTTTGAGTTTGGCGTGAATGTTTAAAGAAAATTGCCTGGGCAGGTTGTCTGGTTTGGAGGAGCTGGCACGTTAATCACGGTTCAAGCGACAGGAACTCCCTTTGTCACGGAGGCTGCCCAGGCTCTTGTCTCCACCTCGGGAACCTTTCGGGTGAGTGATTTTTTCTCCAACAGGGTCTACGAGGATATCCAGCTGGAAGGCTCGGTGCAGGTGATCCCTGGGGGAGGTGGTGGCGATCCAGTGCAAACGCCAGAGCCGGCGACCGTGCTTCTGTGGGGTGTGGGGAGCGTGGGTCTGCTCGTTCTGGGCCGACGGCGAGCCAGTGGATCGAGTCGCGAACAGTTGCGAGAGGGGAATGCTGGCTCAGGCCAGCAACCCCACGACAGGTTTGCCTTCGCTGATCACCATCGGGCGATTCTGGAGATCGCGGAGCCAGCCGTGGGGATCGACGCCGGTAAGCTGATAAATGGTGGCGATCAGATCCTCGGGGGCCACAGGTGTGGTGGTCGGATAGGCGGCCTGTTGATCGGAGGCCCCGTAGACGGTTCCCGCCTTGATCCCGCCGCCCGCCAGCACCACGCTGTAACAGCGCGACCAGTGATCGCGGCCCCCGTTTTTGTTGAACCGTGGCGTGCGCCCAAATTCCCCCATCATCACCACCAACGTCTCCTCGAGCAAACCCCGATCCGCCAGGTCTTCCACCAGCGAGGCGAAGGCGGCATCGGTCGGCGGGAGTAACTCCTTTTTGAGCCACTCCAGGTGTGGTGGATTGGGGGGCGAGGCATGGGAATCAAATCCCTGCCCGCCCTTGCCGTTGTCGTGGCGCACAAAGTTCACCTGCACCAGCCGAACGCCGGCTTCCACCAGTCGCCGCGCCACCAGTGTGGACTGCCCAAAGGTGTGCCGTCCGTAGCGCTCGCGCGTGCGCCGGGATTCCTGAGTGAGATCGAAGGCCTTCTGCGCCTGGGGCGAGGTGATCAGGTCAAACGCGCGCGCCCGGTTCACCTCAAAATCGTGGAGGAGCGGCGCTTCGCTGGCGCGTTGCCCGATGTCCTCCAGGGAGTGAAGCAAGGCGCGGCGCTGCTGCAAATCCTCTCCGTCTGCAGACCGGGCAATGGCGCCGGGCGAATAACCGGGTTCATTGGGATCGCTATTGATCAGGTAAGGATCGTAGCGCGTGCCCAGGAAGCCGGCGTGTTGTCCGGGACGTGGCACTCCTACCGGCGAGACAAACTCTGGCACCATGACAAAGGGAGGCAGCCCCTCCTGGGGGTGCTGCGCATGGGTGATTACCGCTCCGAAATGGGGACGATCGTTGCGATCCATGCTGGAACTCTGCACGACACGTCGGGCAATCCGTCCTCCGGTCATTACCCAGAAGGTGGCGCGCACGTGGTCGGTTTCCTCGTGGCTCATCGAGCGAACGATGGTGCAGCGATGCGTCTGGCTTGCCAGCCGGGGGAGGTGTTCGCACAGCTGGATTCCAGGAACCCGTGTGCGAATCGGCTTGAAGGTGCCACGGATATCCTCGGGGGCGTCTGGTTTCAGATCGAACATATCGAGCTGAGAAGGGCCTCCGCTCAGAAAGAGCACCACAACCGAGCGCACCCTGGGACTGGCCCGGCGAGCTATCCGCGCCGTTGCCTCGGCGTGCAGTAACTGCGGGAGTTGAAGCCCGAAGGCGACGGCGCCGACCTGCAGCGCTTGCCGTCTGGTCCAGGTTCGCGGGGCGACCGCGCGGGGGGTCTGCGGCATGGCACGCATCTCCGAAAGGAAGGAGCCAGCGCACGTGTGTTATGCAGCGCTCGCTCCTTCCTGTACTCTTAATCGATGCGGAGCAGGAGAGCAAAGCAAATTGGCTCAGTCCTCTACTTGCGATCGATCACAATCACCGCGTGCAAACCGTCCTCCAGGAACGTCAAGGACGCGGTCAACCCCTTGAACTGTTGGAGCATCTGGCCCAGACCTGCCGTTTGGTTCGGTTCGCGTTGCTGCCGTGGGGCACGTGCGGTCCCGTGCACCGAACAGGAGCATTTCTTGCCGTCCGCCGAGAGAACGTACTTGCCATTCTCCGGGCAGAAGAGATGGGCCGCCAGCAATCGATCGGCCAGTTGATGCGCGTCCTTGCTGAGATCAGAGCCGGGTTGTCGTCCCCTGTCAGCGGCCAGGGCGCGCCCGATACTGGCGAGCGGCCCCAGATTGTGCAAGCACGCCTGGCGATTGTTCTCCGCCCAGCCGAGTTGGTAGTCCGCCAGCACCTCGTTCCAGTTCTTCGCGCGCAACCGAACCAGAGCATGGCCAGTGGTATCGGGTTCGGGGCGAGGTTTCTCGGTGCTTTTGCTCCGCTCCGCTTCCAGGGCGACCAGGTCATCGAGCACCAGCGCCTTGCTGGCGATGTAGAGCGACCCGCCGATGCGTGCCCAGAACAACCGCCATTTTACCGGGCCGACGCTGAAACTGTAACAACGCATGGGGGCGTCGTTCTTGAGCTTCGCCGTGTAGAACTCCTGCTCGAAGCGAATGAAACCAAACTGCTCCCGCTGTCTGGCGGCCCGGGGTAGCACCTTGTCGAGTTGTTCAAGCACTGTATCGACGATCTTCGCATCCTGCACAGGAATGGCGAGATATACCGGCGCATTGAGGGAAGTGATCAAAAAGCTGAGGAACAGTTCGCTCATGCCCAGCCGACCAGTCCCGTTGAGCGAGGAGAGCATCATGCTGAGAAATTCAGGAGTATTCAGATCGAACATGGGAGGAGAATCGTAGAGATGCAGCCCGATCTGGTTGCCCAGCCCTTTGCGGATTAACTGCTCCACATCGACCGCCTCGATCTCCTTCTCGGAGAGGCGCAGGGTGCGGGCGAGATCACGACGCATCTGGTTTTCGGCCTGAATGGCGTTCCGAACAAACTCCTGCTTTAAAAGCACGTCCTTGTTGAGGCGACCCTGGAGGCTGAAGATATTTCGTTTGGGGACCGGCAAGGCATCGAGCGCTTCGGGCTGACCCCCCAGAGTGAATGCCAGCCCCTGATAGATCGAGTTGTTGATCAACGGCAAGACGATCGTTTCCAGTCGATAGCGTTCCGGGGTGACGGCAATGCGAATGGCGATGGGATCGAAGTAGGTGCGCCAGTACTGTTCATACTCCTGCAGAAAGCGTCGGTAGTCGTCGGCCTCCATCCCGGATACCCAGGCAAGCGGATTCTCGCAGCACGGGGTGAGATGATGCGCCGGGCCATGATGCGAACACACCCCGTGCATGCCATCGGCCGAAAGGCTGTACGTTCCGCCATCGTAACAGCGCAAATCGCCCTCGTTGAAGGGCTCCGGGCAACACTCGGCCCGCGCCAGCGCCTCCAGCGAGGCGGGCACCTTGCCCTGCTCGGTGCGATAAAGGAGCGCGGCATGACCGATCATGCGCAGATGGTTGTAACAGAGCATGCGACGCCGTTCGGCCAGTTTCAATTGCGGACCAACCAGATGGCGAATAAACGGATCGGAGAGATAGACAAAGCCGTCTTCCTCCCTGGCACCGCGTGGCATCAGCGTGCGGATGTAGGCAAACTCGGCGGTCTCGCCCAGGCGCGTGACCACCTTGCCTTCGGGAGTTTTCCCCTTGATGGCGGCCAGCACCCGGAAAAACGCCGGTTTGGAATTGCTGCGAATGTGGACATTCTCGTCGGGATAGGCACTGAAAACGTGCTGCTCACGCTCGGGGGTGGTCACGTGCACATACGGAACACCGAGGTATTCACCCTCGGTTCGCCGGGCGTCCTTGCGGTCGCGCATCAGCCGAGTGAGAAAGCCGTCCATCCGTTCCTTGAAGAGTTTGGGCTGGCGCAGACGAAAGACCAGCGTGACATCGCTCCCCTCGGCAAGGAACAGATCGCTCCCGGTGAGAGCGACTTCCTCGACGACCCCATCGTAGAGCGGTTGCAACAGCTTGTTGGTTTCGATCACCAGTTGCTTGCGAATGCGGGCGCCTACTTGTTGCGTGCGGGCATCTCTGCTCAGTTGATGGGAAAGATGGATCGACCACAGATCGCCCGAATCGCTCAGATCGAGGAGTTTTGTCAGGGAACGAAACTGCACAAAGGAAAAGTTGTCGGGGACCATTTTCGCCAGCGGATCGATCGCGGGCTTTTTGGTGCCGAGCATCTTTTCCCAGGGATGGCTTTTGATGGTTGGTCCCTTGAGTTTAGCGATATCAACGACCTCTTTTTTCTTTTTTTCAAGGAGAGGATCGAGCGGGCGGCCACCGGACGGAGCCCCGCGCATGGAGTCGAGTTGCAAGCTCTCCTGCACGGCCAGGGCTCCGGTGAAGATGCTAAACAGATCGACGTTGCCCAGGCGATCGGGGCGTTGTTCCCGCCGACCTTCCTGGAGCAGAAGTTGTTCAATCGACTGCATGGTGGGGAGGTCGTTTTTGTTCCGGCGGGCCAACTGCAGGGCGACATATTGCAGATAGGGATCGCGCGGATAATCACCCAGTTGTGCGAGCGCTTCCTCCGCCGTCCAGGCGGATTTCGCCGGTTCGTCCTTGCTCGGCGCTCTGGCGACAGACGACTGCTGATTTCCGCCGTGAACCAGGGCCAATCCCGGCACACAGGCCAGGATGCAAACCAGCGTCAGGCGGATACGGAGCGGGGTCAGATGATTCGTCATGGGACAGACTCCTTGTCGATCCGAGAAGCCGTAACTCGGCAATCGAGTCTCAGGATCACCACAAGCCAGCCCTCCGAGGAAATGCCCGTGAGGGGCGCCTGAGCGGCACCGCCAACGGAGGAGAACAGCCGGGTTCATGGTGGGGGCTCTTGCGCGAGCCTATCCGTAGTCCGGCTTCGTGGCAATGATTTTTCTACTCGACGAATCAGTTTTTGGGTAGCGATCCCAGGGGATCTCCGCCAGGGAACGGAACGAAGGCGCCACCGCGTTGGGGTTCTCGGATAAGATAGATCAGCGCACATCCTCTTCGCGTTGTGCTCACACTATCCCGAGGAGTCCGCTCGATGACTCTGAACAACCGCCTTCTGGTGTTGCTTCTCCTGCTGGTGCCCGCCGGTCTGCTCGGCTACGGGGCGTGGCTTGTCGTGAGTGAAATCGATCTCCCTGCACTGGGAGGTGCTTTCGCAGCACCTGCCGCGCCCGTGGTGGTAGTCTCGGCTCAGTATCCCGGGGCGAACGCCTCGACCGTGGCAAATACCCTGGCAGCTCCCATCGAGAAACAGGTCAACGGGGTGGAGAAGATGCGGTCGATGGTGTCGCGCTGCTCGGATACCGGCAGCTACACCCTCACCATTACCTTTGAACCAAAGACGGATCTCAAAGTAGCGCAGATACTCGTCCAGAACCGTGTCAATATCGCGCTCCCACTCTTGCCGGATCTGGTGAACTTACACGGGGTGACTGTGGCGACGCAAACGGCGCCATTGCTGCTGTTGGCAGTGACTTCTTCCGATGGCAGTCAGGATCTCCGATCCCTGAGCCTGTGCGCGACGGCCCTGCGCGAGACACTGAGCAAGGTTCCCGGCGTGGAGCGCATTACCTTCCTGGGGCAGCAGATCCAGGAGTTGCGTGTTTACATCGACCCGGAGAAACTCGCGGCCCGGAATTTAACCGTCGCGGATGTTCTGCGCGCCCTGCGCGATCAGAAACTGGAGGTGGTGGTTGCCGATAACCAGGACAAGGAGAGCCCGGTGGCTCCGCTCCAGGTACGTGGCAAGATCGACGATCCAAAAGACCTGGGCGACCTGATCGTGAAGAGGGACGCTGGCGGGAGGATCATCCGATTACAGGAGTTTGCTCAGATCGAACGAGGGGGCGAAGCGCAGGGGTGGGCTCTGCTGGGGGGGAAGCAAGTGGTGGTTGTGGTCCTCACTCCCACTGCACAGGCGGATCCGAAGAAGGTACGTGCCGCCCTGGAACAACAATGGGAAAAGCTGCGTGAAAAACTCCCCCCGCGAATAACGCTCAACAGGGAGTTCGATTTTACTCCCCAGTTATCCCGGGAAAAAAACGCTCCTGAATATCTTCTTATTGATGTGGCGGTGAACACGCTGGAAAAGAAACGCCTGGCGACAATAGTAGAAAAAGCGGCTGTCCAGGTACAGAAAGGGGAGGAGATTCAAAGTGTGCTGGCGCTCGCGGAGAATCCGCTCGATGCCAACCGTGCGCTTCCCTGTCTTCTGGTGCGGTTGTCGGCGAGGAAGGGGGGCAGGGGCAAACGCGAAGCCATCCTCGCTGCGCTCCGTGCCCAGCTGAAGGAGGCGATCCCCGAGGCCCGCTTCCTCATTCGGGATCTCTCGGGGGGGAATCCCTTCCCCGCCTGTCGCTATCCGCTCCAACTGGCCTTGCATGGACCCGAGTTGTCCAAGGTGCATTCCTGGGCGGAGCGGTTGGCGCAAGCCCTGGAGAAGAATGCCAAGGTGGTCGACGTTTGGGTCGATCAGGCGTCCACTCCTCAGCCCTTTCAGCAGGTCGTTGTGGATCGTGAACGTGCCGCCACCATGGGGGTGACGGTGCAGGATATCTACACCACCCTGGAGGTCGTTGGGAGTTCCCGGTCGCTCAAGGACGATCTCAAAGAGTTAAAGATCCGTAGCAAGTCGGGGAAGATGGTGCCAGTCGCTTCCCTGGTGAAACTTCATCAGGGGACGGCGCCTGCGGCTCTGGTGCGCTGGAATGGGAAGTTGGTGGTTTTGATCACTGCGAATCCGGCCCCGGGTGCTTCACTCCGGGATAGCCGCAAGGCGATGGAATCCCTGGCGCAACAACTGCGCCAGGAACTCCAACTTTCCGACAAGTATCAGTGGGCCTGGATCCATGAGGACTGAGCAACTTTGGAGGGTTCATTCCGCGACCCGGAGAGCTTGGCACCTGGGGCGCACTGATGGAGATGATCCGTGTCGAGGTAGACGACATCGACACACCGTGACCTGGCCGTCAGGGGGAACGGAAAGGAAGGGGCCTTGATCTTGAGCGCATAGGAGACCGTGCATTTCCAGTGCACATGATGCAACTGGGCAGGGCCAACCAGGGGGAAGAAGCGTGGGGGATCCACCTGGTTGGTGATCGGTTCCTTCACAATCTGGACCTCATCACGGTACTCCTCGTACACCCCTGGAATCGCGGGAGTAAGAGGCCGTAGGGCACGCAGCACCTGAGAGTCGGAAGGTGCCTCGCACTCGGGCTGCTTCCCGTCCTCTGAACAGGGCGGGTAGATCGGCGTGGTGTGCTCGGGAAGATCGCTGGGCGCAGTGTACTCCGTCGTCGCCGGACAAACTTTCGGCGGGGTATTGGTCGAACTCCCAATTAGTGCCCCCAGGGCCGCTCCCACTGAGCATGCCGGGACGTTTGGAGGAGTCACCTTGCCACGGAGGGAACTGCTACAGGGACAGGTGGCCTTCGGTGTGCTGCTTTTGGTCTTGCTGGTTTTCGTGAGGATCTCGTCGATCATTTCCATCACGCTCGTGGCGAGTTCTCCAGCAAGCCCCTCGGGCTTCATGGCGTGGTTGGCGAAGATGCCCAGGCGCTCGGCCTGACGAATCACGACCGGAATGGTCTGGTGCGGATTGGCCTTCGCTTCCTTCAGCAGCGTGAGGGTTACGATAAAGGTATCGATGGACCGGGTTTCCTTGAGGATCTCAAGCAATTCGTGGACATACTCCTCGTCGCTGGTGTGCCGACTCGCCGATTTGGGGCTCTCCATCGAGGGGATCGTCCAGCTGACCGTCGACGGATCGTGGGAGGGCGTGGGGGGAGGCGTGGCACGAGAAGCGGATTTCGGGGGGGAACTCCTCCGCTCCAACTCCAGGTACAGCGTGGTGGCGTCGCTCTCGTTTTTCACGATTGTAGCTCGTGAAGGGATACGCGTCGGCATCGGATTGGCGCAGTAGATCTGCAGTTTGTTCCCGGTGAGGGAATAGATCCCCCGCCGCACCCTGTCCTTGGAACGACCGCTCTCCAGGGTGATTTGCGGAGGTCTGGTGCTGGGATCCAGTTTGAACTCCACCTCCTCGGGGCCATCCGGGCCATCGATCACAACGAACTTTTTCCCCGTGATTTTAACGTATCCTCTGGGGATTTCCGGGTAGCGCACATTCCAGTTGCCCTGGAGTGCCTTGCTCTCGGTGCTTGCGGTTTTCTTCCGGTCTCCCGCTCTCCCGAGGGAACAGGCAACGAGCAGAACGACCAGCGCGGTCGTGGGCGTGAGCAACTTCTTCACAAGAACCCTCCGGTTGGAGTGAGGTCGACGGCTTCCACTTTCCAGGGGAATCGCGTGCAGCAAGAGGAGCGTGGAGCCCCGCCGCTCCGTTGCAGGAGCACGGGGTGAGCCTTGCACGTGCGACACAAGATGGGACTGACTCAGGAGCGGAGTCCTCGAAGATGTTTCAGTAGCATCGTCTTTCCTCCGTTCGCGGTCAATCCCAGGATGAAGCCAATCGAGGAACGCGCTTCCAGCCTGTCGCAATCCACGAAATTTTTTTCGTGATTTCCCCCTTGATCCTCACGTTACGTGAGGTTGTACCATGACTCGTGTGGAACCAGTGGGCCGCGGCAGTTGGAGCAGGGCGAATCATGCGCATGGAAACGTTGAAGGTGGGAGAGTTGGCGAAGCGCACGGGGTTAACCATCCGCACTCTGCACCATTACGACGAGATCGGGCTGCTCCGGCCTTCCCTGCACACCGAGAGCGGCCACCGCCTTTACACGGCGAACGATGTGGTGCGTCTCCAGCAGATCGTCTCGCTGCGACAGCTTGGTTTTTCGCTGGAGGATATCCGCACCTGTCTGGATCACCCCGGATTCTCTCCGCTGGAGGTGATAACCCTCCAGGTGACACGGTTGCGTGGTGAGATCGAATGGCAACGGAAACTGTGCGAACGTCTGGAAGCGTTGGCCGCACATCTCCAGGCGGTGGAGGAGGTCTCCACCGATACTTTTCTCCAGATCATCGAGACGATGACCATGATTGAAAATTACTACACCGCTGAACAACTGGAGGCTCTGCGCAAGCGGGGCGAGGCAATGGGACCGGAGGCGATGCAGCAAGCCCAGACCGCCTGGGCGGATCTGTTCGCGCAACTCCGCCTCGAAATGGACAACGGCACCGACCCCGCCGATCCACGGGCCCAGGCGCTGGGAAAGCGGCGAGACGAGTTGATCCATGCTTTCACTGGTGGCGATCCCGGGATCGAACAATCGCTCACCCGGCTGTGGACCGAACAGGGCGACAAGCTCACTGCCCAGTATGGGTATGATCCCCAGGTGATGGAGTATCTGGGCAAGATCGCTGAAGCGGGCAAAAAGAACTCGTCATGAAACGCCCGAGGGAAGACCATCCTGCGCAGGTGACGCAGCACGCCTCTGCAGGATGGCTTTTCTTGCGTTGTCTGGCGCGATCCCAGTATAACAGCCACCGCAGACCTTCGAACTCGAAACCGAGGCGAGCCGTGCCGTAGCGCGGGCCTCTTTCCTCAGCGCAAGCAATCGTTCCCATCGCGTTTTACTGGAGTGGTATCGCTGTCAACGCGCGCACCTGACTTGCCTGGCTCGACCACCAGGGCGGAGGACGCACCATGTCGTGGCTGCGAAGTGGGGTGGGGATCGTCGTGTTCCTCGTGGGTCCTCTTTCCTGTCATTGCGCGGAGCCCGGGAGCGATCGAGCCAAACTCGTTGGCCAATGGCGGGCGACGGACGGAGTCTGGAACGGAACCCCGCTCACGCGTCAGCAGGCCGCCGGTTGCCGGTTGACGATCGCTGCGCAACCGGACAATCCCTTCGGATTCTCTCCCACCTCCAGCCTTGTCGTCCCCGACAAGGTGGTCAGCACGCAGATCTGGAACAAGGACAAACTTGAGACGCGCTACCTCACCCGCTGGGAAGGATTCGCCCTCGCGGTCTCGCCGAGCGATTCCCCCAAACGCCTGACCCTGTACAAACAGAACGGACTCAAGGGGATCACCCTCGTCGGGATCTATGCGCTGGAGGGCGACACGCTGCGGATTTGCCTTTCTGTAGAGCCGATCGTGAACAGACCGAGCGAATTCAAGGCACCCGCCAGGTCGCGCCTGCTACTGTTGACCCTCAAACGAATCAAGTAACTCCCTTCCCGGTTGTCCCCCCTGTGCGGCAGGCGTTTCTGGCCAGAAAGCGCGCCGCCTTCTTGACAGCGTGGCAAATCACCCCACAATCAATCTGGTGTCCGTGGACGATCCTGCGCAGGAGAGTCGTTTCCCGGTGAAATCTACGTCCGCCAGCGATGCTTCTCTTCGCCGTGTGCTTTCTGATCGGGAAGAGGGGTGAGCGATGAACCCCGATGTACGCATGCGTGGTTTCCCGTCTCGGGCCGCGGTTGCCGTTGCCCTGAACATGCTTGAGCAACGCATTTCTCCTCTCCCGCTGGAAACGATTGCGCTGCAGCAGGCGCCCGCCCGGATCCTGGGGACCGATATCACCGCGGAAGTGGCGATTCCTCCGTTCGCCCGGGCGGCGATGGACGGCTATGCCCTGCGTGCCAGCGACACCTTTGCTGCTTCTGCGCAGCAGGCGAGCGAACTCGATGTCATCGGCGAGGTGCTCCCGGGGCGTCCCTTCTCTGGCGAGGTAGGAACAAACCAGGCAGTACGCATCATGACGGGGGCACCGCTGCCGCGCGGAGCCGATGCGATTGTCCCGGTGGAGGCAGCCGAGGAGGTCGCTCCGCCCCACGTGCCAACGCGCCGGGTGCGCCTTTTCGAGGCCGTTCCTCCGGGCCGCCACGTGGGGCAGATTGGCGAGGATATTGCGCTGGGAGCGGTGGTTCTGCGCGCCGGCCGGCATCTGCGCCCGCAGGATCTGGGGGTGCTTGCCTCCCTCGGGGTGGGCCGGATCCCGGTAGTGCGACAACCTCGGGTTGCCATCCTGATCAGCGGCGATGAACTCTTGCCCTGCGGGTCGCGGCCCGAAGGGTACCGGATCGTGGATAGCAACTCGATCATGCTGCAAGCACTGCTCCAGCGCGATCACGCACCTGTGCAGTCCGTTGTGATGGTGCGCGACCAGCCAGAGGCGGTGAGCGAGGCGTTGAAAACGGCGCTGCGCAACTCGGTCGATGCGATCCTGCTCTCGGGCGGATCGTCGGTGGGCCAGGAAGATCATGCCCCGCGCGTGGTGGCCCAATTAGGAGAACTCGCCCTGCACGGGGTTGCGGTGCGACCGGCAGCGCCATTCGGGATCGGTTTTATCCACGATCGCCCGATCTTTCTGATCCCAGGGAACCCGGTCGCCTGTTTGTGTGCCTATGATCTGTTCGTCGGCCCCGCGGTGCGCCGCCTGGGCGGACGGTGTTCGGCGATCGCCCTTCCGTCCGGGGCCAGGGACGAGCCGTATCGCTCTATCCTTTTGCCGCTGCGTCACCAGATCAACTCGGTGGTGGGGCGACTCGACTATGTGCGCGTGAACGTCACCGCGAGCGATGTCAATCCGCTCGCTCCCAGTGGGGGATCGATCCTCAGTTCGACCACGCGCGCGGATGGGTTTGTCCTGGTTCCTGCGGAGAGTGCGGGACACGGCCCGGGCGAGACAGTGCGGGTTTTTCTGTATGACTGAACGGGGGGGCGCCCGTGGTGTCTCCTCGGGGAGCGCGGGCGTTCCTGAAACGCAGAGGGGGGCGCGAGCAAAGGTGAGCAAAGCCTGAAACCGTTTGTATGAAAACCCCATAAGGGTTTTCGCATTCGGTAACTTTCTCCTTTACTCGTGGTAGGGTTGGGATATACTCCAACCCAGCTAATCAGAACACGATTTGGGCCGACGCAGAGGGTCGGTTCTGCTCGGTGACGGATGGACCGTCTCTTCGCCAGCGCTGAAACCAGGAGTGTCAATGCCGTCCCCTGCGGTCCTCGATATCCCCAGCCTGATCGCCCCGTGTTCCGCGGAGAAACCAGTCGGGGAAGATCCACGCAATGATCCTTCACCCACCTCGCTCTATTACAAGGTGAAGGACGCCCGCTCGGCGGCCCGAGCGATCGAACGCCAGCAAATCACGGGGGACGATGACTCAGGCAATCCGCCCGACTGGCGTCCGGTGGTTGAGAATGCCAAGGCGTTGCTGACCAAGCAGGCGAAAGACCTGGAAATCACCGCCTATCTGATCGAGGCGCTGGTGCGTCTGAATGGGTTTGCTGGACTGCGCGACGGTTTCCAGCTAACCCGCGAACTCATCGAGAAGTACTGGGATGGCCTTTTTCCTCTTCCCGACGAGGAGGGGATCGACACCCGCGTGGCGCCGCTAACGGGGTTGAATGGCGACGACGCCGAAGGCACCCTGATCGCGCCAATCAGTCGGGTTCCGCTGACCGACAATTCCAGCATCGGGCGCATGTCGTTGTCGCACTATCAGGAAGCGGTGGCGACGGGGAAGATCGCCGATGCCAAGGCGCGGGATCGCAAGATCGCCCAGGGCGCCAAATCAATGGATATGATCCAGAAGGCGGTCTCTGAATCGTCGCCCAAGTTCTTTGTCAACCTGGTGGAAGATCTGACCCAGTGCCAGGAGGAGTTTACCAAGCTGTGCATGCTCCTGGATGAACGCTGTGGCAGCCGCAGCCCGCCCTCCTCGCAGATCCGCACCGCGCTGGGCTCGTGTCTGGATGTGGTGAAGGATGTTGCTCGCGCCAAGCTGGCCGCGGCGGCTCCCAAGGCCGAACCGGCCAAGGGGGAGGCGGGGGCAGCCGCGGCGGGCGCTGAGGCACAAGCTGGCGGGCCCGCCGGTCCCGGGGAGGCGATGGATGTGCTGCGCACGCGCGAGGATGCGTTCCGCGTGCTCGGCAAAATTGTGGAGTTCTTCCATCGCACCGAGCCGCAGTCGATTGTCTCTTTTGCTCTGGAACAGGTGATTCGCTGGGGACAAACCCCGTTACCCGATCTTCTCACGGAGTTAATTCCTGACGAGGCACCACGCAAGAATCTCTTCAAGCAAGTCGGGATCAAACTGCCAGAACCGCCCCCCAAGGAGGCGGATAAAAAGAAGTAGTCCCCCGGTCCGCACCGGGTTTCTGGTGATCGTTCACCGCGGGGAGCGATGCGATCACCTTGTCCAGTGAAGGGAGGGAACGAACCATGGCGAATGAAAGTGTACATGACAAACTCGGACGCGTGCGCACACCTCGCGTCCACATCACCTATCAGGTCGAAACCGAAGGGGCGCAGGTCGAGAAGGAATTACCGTTTGTCGTCGGCGTGCTGGGCGATTTCTCCGGCAATCCAACGGCCCCGCTGAAACCACTGCGGGATCGGAAATTTGTGCAGATCGATCGCGACAACTTCAACGATATCATGGCACGCATGACGCCCGGGCTGAATCTCAAGGTGAAGAACACGCTCAAGGGCGACGACAGCGAAATGGCGCTCCAGCTCAAGTTCAACTCGATGGAAGACTTCGAGCCCGGACGCATCGTCAACCAGGTCGAACCGCTGAAGAAACTGCTGGAAACCCGGGACAAACTCCGCGACCTGCTCACCAAGGTCGATCGGTCCGAAGGACTCGAAGAACTGCTCGAACGTGTGCTGCAGAACAACGAAGAACTGAAGAAACTCCAGACCGATCTGGGTCTGGCGTCTCCCGGCGCACCGGAGGAGGGTAAGTAATGAATCCCAGTCCCCAAGGTCAGCCCCAGGCGACCACCACCACCACGACCCAGGAAGGCAGCCTGCTGGATCAGGTGCTGTCGGCAACCAAGCACACCGAGCGCTCGCGCGCGGAAGAACTGATTCGCACGCTCACCGAGGAAGCCCTCAAGGGAACGGTGACGTACAGCAAGAACATCACCCAGACGATCAACGCGGGCATCCGCGCCATCGATCAGGCGATGTCCAAGCAACTGGCCGCGATCCTGCACCACCCGGATCTGCAAAAACTGGAAGGCACCTGGCGCGGACTGCATCACCTGGTGATGAACTCCGAAACCAGCGCGCAGCTGAAGATCAAGGTGCTCAACGTCCCCAAGAAGGAACTCTTCAAGGACGTGGACAAGGCGGTCGAGTTCGATCAGAGCCAGATCTTCAAGAAGCTGTACGAAAATGAATTCGGCTCGCCAGGTGGCGAACCCTACGGCGCACTCATCGGGGATTACGAATTCACCAACCACCCTGACGACGTCGAACTGCTGAGCAAGATGTCGAACGTGGCGGCCGCGGCGTTTTGCCCGTTCATCTCGGCGGCCGCTCCCAACCTCTTTGGGTTCCAGGAATGGACCGAGCTGTCCAAGCCGCGCGACCTGGAGAAGATCTTCGATACCGTCGAGTACACCAAGTGGAAGTCCTATCGCGAATCGGAGGATTCGCGCTTTGTGACACTGGTGATGCCTCGGGTGCTGGCGCGTTTGCCCTACGGCTCGATGACCAAGCCCGTCGAGGAATTCGGCTTTGAGGAAGTCGAACTCGACGCGAATGGTCGCGCCAAGCCCGTCGAGCACGATGGTTACACGTGGATGAACGCCGCCTATGTCTATGGCACCAAGTTAACGGCCGCCTTTGCCAAGTACGGCTGGTGCGTGGCCATTCGTGGCGCCGAGGGCGGGGGCAAGGTCGAGGGGCTGCCAGCGCACATCTTCACCAGTGATGACGGCGATCCCGACCTGAAGTGCCCGACCGAAATCGGCATCACCGATCGGCGCGAGGCGGAGCTGAGCAAGCTGGGCTTCTTGCCGCTGTGCCACTACAAGAACACCGACTATGCGGTCTTCTTCGGTGCACAGACGACCCAGAAGCCAAAGAAGTACGACCGGCCCGAGGCGACGGCCAACGCCGCCATCTCGGCGCGTCTGCCGTACCTGATGGCCACCTCGCGTATCGCTCACTACCTCAAGGTGATGGCACGCGACAAGATCGGCTCGTTCCTCGAGGCCACCGATTGCGAGGCCTGGTTGAACCGCTGGATCAAGAACTATGTGAACTCCAATCCGAATGCCGATCAGGAGATGAAGGCCCGCTTCCCGCTGGCCGAGGCGCGCGTGCAGGTCAAGGAGATCCCCGGCAAGCCCGGCTCCTACAATGCCATCGCGCATCTGCGTCCCTGGCTGCAGTTCGAGGAGTTGACCACCTCGTTGCGCATGGTCGCACGCATCCCGCAACTCTCCAGTTGAGGGCGGGGGCATAACTCGAGGGAGACGGGCACGCGAAGCCGTTCGGATCGCGCGAGTCGGAGGGAAACGCTCCGACTCGCGGGTCTCCATGGCCCAGCAGGGGTCTGTCTTTGCTCGGTTGAATGAGACAATCGGCTTTTTAGACAGGTGACGCGGTGGCTGTCGAGGGCAAACCACTTGAGACAGAACAGGAAAGGGCTGCGCCGAGGCGCTTTGCCCCGACCCCCGGACTGCTTGATGCCGTCCTGGCTCAAACCACCTCCATGGAACAGCGCGACGGGATTCTGAGCCGATTCCTGAACGAACCGGATCCCTGGGTGGCGCTGGCGGGATGGTTGCACCACGCGCGTCAGCCCGATCGTCCGCTGACCCGGCGTGAGGTGATTCGGCTGCTTCACCGCGATATTGCGCGTCTCGACGCCGTGTTGAACCAGCAGGTGAACGCCATCCTGCACCACCCGGTCTTTCAAAAACTGGAGGCCTCCTGGCGCGGTGTACGCTACCTGACGGCTCAGTTGACCGAAGGGGAAAACGTCAAGATCAAACTGCTGTCGATCAGCTGGCGCGAACTGACCCGTGATTTTGACCGGGCGTTGGAGTTTGATCAGAGTTTTCTCTTTCGGATCGTGTACAGCGAGGAGTTTGGAATGCCCGGCGGGGAGCCGTACAGCGTGCTGCTCGCCGACTATGAAATTCGCCATCGGCCGGCGCCCGATCATCCGTACGATGACCTGGCCGCGCTCCGGTCGATCTCGGAGGTGGCCGCCGCCGCCTTCACGCCGCTGATCGCAGCCGCCCACCCCACCATGCTGGGGCTGGACAGCTTCACGGAGATGGAACGACAGCGCAACATCACGCGGTTCTTTGAACAGCCCGAATATCTCAAGTGGCGCGTGCTCCGCAACACGGAGGATGCTCGCTTTATCGGTCTGACCATCCCGCGCGTGCTGATGCGCCTGCCCTACCGCGATACCCCGTCGCGCGTGGATGGGTTCCGGTTTCGAGAAGAGGTCGGTAATCCGGATCGCAGTGAATATCTGTGGGGAACGGCCATCTACGCCTTTGGAGGAGTGCTGATTCGCGCCTTCATGTCGAGTGGCTGGCTGGCAGGGATTCGCGGAGTTCAGCGCGGGATCCTCAGCGGCGGTCTGGTGACAGGGTTGCCGTCGCACACCTTCCGCACCGAACGCAAGGAGGTCGCGCCCCATCCGCCCACGGATGTGATCATCACCGACGCCCAGGAAAAAGAACTCGGAGAACTCGGGTTCATTCCGCTGTGTTACTGCCAGGACACTGACCTGGCGGCCTTCTATGGGAATCAGTCGATTCAGAAGCCGCCGGTCTTCGATGAACAGGTGGCGACGATCAACGCACGCCTGTCGGCGATGCTGCAATACATTCTGTGTGTGTCGCGTTTTGCGCATTACGTCAAGGTGATCAGCCGCGACAAGGTGGGAGCCTTCAAAGGCCCCGGCGAGTGCGAGGATTATTTGCGGCGCTGGCTTTTGAATTACATTATCTCGAATGACAACGCCGGGCCGGAGATGAAGGTTCGTTATCCGCTCCGCGAGGGCCGGGTCGATGTCCGCGAGCGGCCGGACAAACCCGGCTCGTACATCTGCGTGATGCGATTGCGACCGCATTATCAGCTGGACCAGATGGTCTCCTCCGTGAAACTTGTGACTGAACTGGCGGGAGGACCGCCGGCCTGATTAGCGCGTGCCGCGTGGAGCGGACCCGCGTTCCGAGAAGCCGACACCAAGGATAACCCAGCCATGCCAACCGCACGCGAACACTACCAGGCCGGTGAACTCAAGGATGCTCTCGCGACCAGCACCGAGGAAGTCAAGAAACATCCCACCGACCAGGCGGCCCGGAACTTTCTGTGCGAAATGCTCCTCTTCGCCGGGGAACTCGAACGTGCCGATCGCCAACTGGACACCCTGGCGCACCAGGATCCCACCGCGGCAGTGGCAGTGGGAATGGTGCGCCACCTGATTCGCGCCGAGGAAGCGCGGCAACAATTCTACAACGATGGCCGTCTGCCGGAGTTTCTCAATCAACCTTCGGAGGTGCTCCGGATGCATCTCGAAGCGTCGATCCTGCTGCGCGACAACAAGGCGGCCGAGGCGTGGCAACTCTTGCAACAGGCCGAGGAGAAACGACCCCGGGTGAGTGGGGTGTGCGACGACAAGCCCTTCGACGACATGCGCGATGGCGATGATTTGACCGCACCCTTCTTCGAGGTGCTCACCAGCACGGGGAAATACTACTGGGTGCCGATGGACCAGGTGGAGCTGATTGAGTTTCGCAAGCCCACCCGACCGCGTGATCTGCTCTGGGTCCGGGCGCACATGATCGTGCGCGACGGTCCCGATGGCGAGGTCTTTCTCCCCGCGCTTTATGCGGGGACCCACACGCAGGCGGATGATCGCGTGCGGCTGGGGCGCGTCACCGACTGGAAAGGCGCCACCGGCGAACCAACGCGCGGGATCGGTCAGCGGACGTTCCTGGTGGGCGACGTAGGCCGGGCCATTCTGGAACTGGGCACCATCACCTTCAACGCGCCGCAAAGCTGAAGCGACGAGGAACGAACAGCATGGCCCGAGTGAAGGCCGAACAACCCCTGGTGCCGTCGATTCTTGATCGGCTGATCGACGACGATCCAGATCTCAAGCGAGAGGCGCCCAAACAGCGCAACCAGATTTTGCGCGAGGTCAAGGAGGCGGTGCGCCGGGACCTGGAGAGTCTCCTCAACACCCGCGCACGCTGTCTGCCTTACCCGGCGCAACTGGAGGAGTTGAAGCAGTCGCTGGTGAACTACGGCATCCCTGATTTTACCGGGGCAAACCTTGGGGCCATGCGCGATCGCGA
This sequence comes from Planctomycetota bacterium, assembly GCA_029777335.1. Taxonomy (GTDB): domain Bacteria; phylum Planctomycetota; class Planctomycetia; order Gemmatales; family Gemmataceae; genus JAKOSN01. The sequence continues at coordinate 44,332 of JAKOSN010000171.1, read as the reverse complement.
GGAGTTTTGCAAGTCCGTGGAGCAACTGATCAGGCAATACGAGACTCGGTTTAAAAGCGTGAAGGTGCGTCCGCTGACCAACACCGAATCGATGGACCGGACCATGCGTTTTCGCATCGATGCGTTGTTGCGGGTCGATCCGGCGCCCGAGCCGGTGGTCTTCGACTCGACCCTGCGGCCCGCAAGCGGGGATTTCGAGGTGCAAGGGGTGAGCGAATGAGCGACGAGCTACTCCCCTTTTACAACCGCGAACTGTCCTACATCCGGCGCCTGGCCGCTCAATTTGCCCAGGCGAACCCGAAGATCGCGGGCCGCCTGCGCCTGGGAGCGGAATCCAGCCAGGATCCGCACGTGGAACGTCTGATCGAGGCGTTTGCCTATCTCAATGCGCGCACCCGGCACAAACTGGAAGACGATTTCCCCGAGATCACCGAGGCGATCCTGGGCGTGCTCTATCCGCACTACCAGGCTCCCATCCCGGCGATGGCCATCCTTCAGTTTGAACTCGACGAAGGCCAGAACGAACTGGTGACCGGGCACACGATTGCCCGGCACACGCAGCTGGAGACCGAACCGATTCAGGGGGAGCCGTGTCGCTTTCGCACATGTTACCCGACCACGCTGTGGCCGATCGAACTGCAACTGGCAACGCTGAGCGGCCCTCCGTTCCAGGCTCCGGTGGTGCCCATGACCGAAAAGGCCACCGCGGTGCTGCGTCTGGTTCTGCGCTGTCGCTCCGAGAAGGTCCGATTTGCCGATCTGGCGCTGGATTCGCTCCGCTTCTTCCTCAAGGGACAGGCGCAGCATGTGTATCCGCTGTATGCTCTCCTGCTGAACAACACGCTGGGGCTGGCGGTGGGCCGAGGTCCGAGTGACCCTGCGCCGGTGCTGCTCGACGCCAGCTGTGTGCGTCCGGTTGGATTTGAACGCGACCAGGGAATGTTGCCTTACACGGCGCGTTCCTTCATGGGGTATCGGCTGCTGACAGAGTTTTTCGCCTTTGCCCCCAAGTTCCTCTTCCTCGATGTCACCGGGTTGGGACAGGATCGTTTGCAACAGCAGGGAAACCAGATCGAGCTGTATTTCTACCTCGACCGAACGATCGAGGAGGTGGAACAGAATATCTCGGCGGACACCTTCCGCCTGGGATGTACGCCGATCGTGAATCTCTATCCCAAGCGAGCCGAGCCGATCGAACTAAGCCAGCACGATTACGAGTATCGGGTGATTCCCGATGCGCGCCGGCCGCTGACTCACGAGATCTATGCGATTGAACGGGTGATCGCATCGTCCTCGGAGGGAGAGGAATTCGAGTTTCAGCCGTTTTTCTCGGTCAAGCACACAGAAGAGGGGCGGGCAGGACAGACGTTCTGGCACGGCTCGCGACGACTGGCCGAGGCCACCGACGAGGAAGGCCAGATCGATCACGGCACGGAGGTGTTTTTGTCGCTGGTCGATCTCGGGTTTCACCCTTCCGGCGAGTCGGACTGGACCGTCGAGGTGGAGACGACGTGCCTCAATCGCGATCTGCCGCACCAGTTGCCTTTTGGCGGCGATCAACCGCGCTTGCAATTCAGTGAGGGCGGAGCCCTGGTTTCGGTGATTCGCTGTCTGACTCCGCCAACGCGAACTCTGCGTCCCGGGATGAAACGCGGGGCGCTGTGGCGATTGATTTCGCATCTCTCGCTGAATCATCTCTCGCTGGTGGAGAATTCTGAGCGGGCCGATGCACTGCGGGAGATTCTCAAGCTGTACGATTTTGTCGATTCCGATGAAACACGCAAGATGATCAACGGGATCACGCAGGTGACCAGTCGGCGCGTCACTGGCCGTGTGGGCCATGGCGGCGATGCCTTCTGTCGTGGATTGGAAGTGACCGTCCAGTTCGACGAGTCACACTTCACCGGCAGCGGACTTTTTCTCTTCGCCTCGGTGCTGGAACGTTTCCTCGCCCTGTATTGCACGGTGAACTCGTTTACCAGGATGATCGCCACTGTCAAGGGGCGAGACGGAGAACTGCGCCGATGGCCGCCGAGAGCGGGCGAACAGGTGCTCGTCTGAGCGAACGGCTCTTTCAGGAGCCGTATCGCTTTGACTTCTTCCAGGCCGTCCGGTTGCTGGAACGGTTGCTGGCCGAGCGCGCGCAGGGCGATCCGCGCCAACGTCGTGCCCCGGTTGGCTACGATCAACCCGAACAGGAACTGGTTCGCTTTCGTGCCCAGAATTCGCTGAGTTTTCCGCCGGCGCCGATCATCCAGATCAAACAACCGCGGCCCCGTGATCCGCTGCCTGACGGCGAGCCGCCTCCCGAGATGACGGTCTCCTTCATGGGGTTAACGGGCCCCGTGGGAGTCATGCCGCACCACTACACGGCCCTCCTGTTGCGGCGGGTGCGGGAGAAGGACTTCTCGCTGCGTGATTTCCTCGATCTGTTCAATCACCGGGTGCTGTCTCTCTTTTATCGCGCCTGGGAGAAGTACCGCCTGCCGTTCGCCTACGAGCGCTCACGGTTGACCGCAGGGGAGGGGAAGGACGACGGAATCACGCGCGGGTTGTACTGCCTGGTGGGGATGGGCACCGGGGGCTTGCGTGACCGCCAGGAATTCGCCGACGAGGCGTTTCTCTATTATGCTGGTCTCTTCGCGCACTTTCCACGGTCGGCAGGCTCACTGGAGGGTTTGCTCGGGGACTATTTTCAGTTACCGATCGAGGTACACCAGTTTCAGGGCCGCTGGCTGACGCTTCGCCCGGAGGATTGCACCATCCTGCCTTCGTCGCAGATCCCGCAGGGGATGAATCTGCAACTGGGGATTGAGACCGTGGCGGGGGATCGGATCTGGGACATTCGCAGCACGTTTCGGATTCGCGTGGGTCCCCTGGGAATCCAGCAGTTCCGCAGCTTGATGCCCAGCACCCACGGCCTGCGTGCCCTCTCGCAGATGGTGCGCATGTATGTCGGCCCGGAACTGGATTTCGATGTGCAGCTGGTGTTGCGCCCGGCGGAAGTCCCCGCGTGCCGCCTGGGCAGCGAGGAACTCCCTGATCGGCCACGCCTGGGGTGGAACACCTGGATTCACTCCGCACAGTTCCCGCGCGAGGTCGAGGATGCCGTCTTCGCCGCCGAGGGTGCATGACGGAGGCGATCCCTCAGCAAGGAAGCAGCGGTTCGTGGCAAATGACACTACCCTGAGCCGAGAAAGGCTCGGCCTGCGGGGCGGCGGTGCCGTGCCCGGGGCTCTTCTGGTCCCTATTCAACCTGTGAGAACCCGATGGTCCCGGTGAACCTGAAATCGTTGGTGGCGAAACTGAACGATACGTGCCGGCGCTCCCTGGAAGCCGCCGCGGGGTTGTGCCTGTCTCGAACCAACTACAACGTGGAGATCGAACACTGGTTGCTCAAGCTGCTGGAAGCGCCAAACACGGACCTGGCTCCCATCCTGCGGCAATATGGCATCGATGCCTCGCGCCTGCAGCGTGATGTGACCAAGGCCATTGACCGGTTCAAGACCGGCAACTCGCGTCCCCCCGCGCTCTCGCCCAACGTGGCCGACCTGGCCCGCGAGGCGTGGGTTCTGTGCTCGCTTGAGTATGGCGCCCCGCGTGCACGCTCCGGGCATCTCCTCTGTGCCTTGCTTGCTGACGAGACATTGTCACGCCAGGCACGTGAAACCTCGGCCGAGTTCCAGAAGATCTCCCCGGAAACGCTGCGCAAGGACCTCCCGACCCTCATCGCCAATTCGGCGGAGGCGGAAGGCGAAGCAGCGACGAGTGCTGCCGCCGGAAGCGCAGGGCCAGCGGTCAGCCCAGGAGGACCGAGCAAGACTCCCTCGCTCGACCAGTTCACGATCGATCTGACTGCCCGCGCACGCAAGGGCGAGATCGATCCGGTGCTGGGGCGCGATGGCGAGATCCGGCAAGTGATCGATATCCTGACCCGCCGGCGCCAGAACAACCCGATCATGACGGGTGAGGCCGGGGTCGGCAAAACGGCAGTGGTCGAGGGGTTTGCGATTCGCATCGCCGCCGGGGATGTGCCGCCCTCGTTGCAGAAGGTGGCGCTGCGCACCCTCGACCTGGGACTGCTCCAGGCTGGGGCCGGGGTCAAGGGCGAGTTCGAGAATCGCCTGAAATCGGTGATCGAGGAAGTGAAGGCCTCTCCGCAGCCAATCATTCTCTTCATCGATGAAGCGCACACGCTGATCGGGGCGGGCGGGCAGGCAGGGCAGGGCGACGCCGCCAACCTGCTCAAGCCGGCCCTGGCCCGGGGCGAGTTGCGCACCATCGCCGCCACCACCTGGGCAGAGTACAAGAAATATTTTGAACGCGACGCCGCCCTGGCGCGCCGCTTCCAGGTGGTCAAGGTCGAGGAACCCAGCGAGCCCGTTGCCATTGAGATGATGCAGGGGTTGGTGGCCACCCTGGAGAAGCATCACAAGGTGCGCATTCTGGACGAGGCGGTCAAGGATGCGGTCAAGCTGTCGCATCGCTACATCAGCGGGCGTCAGTTGCCGGACAAGTCGGTCAGTCTGCTTGACACCGCCTGTGCCCGCGTGGGCTTGAGCCACTCCACCGTGCCCCCGGCCATCGAGGATGGGCGGCGGCGTATTGAACGCGTCAAGGTGGCGATGGAGGTGCTGGAACGCGAAGTGGTGACCGGCGCCGACCACAGTCAACGTCTTGCGGAACTGGCCGAGGAAAAGGCCGCGGCAGAGAAAGACCTGGAAGCGCTGGAGGCCCGCTGGAAGGAAGAGGCCCGCCTGGTTGGCGAGATTCGCAAGATCCGCGAACAACTCGAGGGCGTCCCCGGAAGCAAAACGGGCACGCCTCCCGCCAAGGATGCCCCGGCCGAGAAAGGCGCGCCGCCCGCTCCGCCGCCCGCCCCGCTTTCCCCGGAGCAACGCGCCAAACTTCAGACCGAGTTAACCACGCTCAACCAGCAATTGCACACCGTGCAGGGCGAAAGTCCCCTCATGATGGTCTGTGTTGATGGCCAGGCGGTCGCCGAGGTGGTGTCGAACTGGACCGGCATCCCCGTCGGCCGCATGTTGCGCGACGAGATCGAGACCGTGCGCACGCTCAGGTCTCGGATGGAGGAGCGCATCGTCGGACAATCGCACGCGCTGGAAGCCATCTCGCAGCGCATTCGCACCGCGCGGGCGCAGCTGGTCGATCCCCGCAAGCCGATTGGTGTTTTCCTTCTGGTGGGAACGAGCGGGGTGGGCAAGACCGAAACGGCGATCACCCTGGCCGATCTGCTCTACGGCGGCGAGCAGAACATGACGGTGATCAACATGTCGGAATTCAAGGAAGAACACAAGGTGTCGCTGCTGATGGGTTCGCCCCCCGGCTATGTCGGCTATGGCGAAGGCGGAGTGCTAACCGAGGCCGTTCGCCGGCGCCCCTACAGTGTGCTCCTGCTCGACGAAATGGAGAAGGCGCATTCGGGGGTGCAGGACGTCTTTTACCAGGTCTTCGACAAGGGCAACATGCGCGATGGGGAAGGCCGCGACATCGACTTCAAGAACACGTTGATTCTGATGACCTCGAATGCCGGCACCGACACCATCATGAAGCTCTGCGCCGACCCGGACACCATGCCCGATGAGGCAGGGCTGGCGGAGGCGCTGCGGCCCGAATTGCTCAAGGTCTTCAAGCCAGCGTTCCTCGGCCGCGTCTCGCTGGTGCCGTACTTCCCGCTCAGCGATAGCGTGATGAAGCAGATCATCGAGCTGAAGCTCGGCAGCATCCGTCGACGCGTCAAGGAAAACTACAAGGCCCAGTTCAGCTATTCGCCGGAACTGGTGGCGGCGATTGCCGACCGCTGCAAGGAGGTGGAGAGCGGCGCTCGCAATGTGGATAACATTCTCACGCGAACCCTGCTGCCGGAGATGGCGGCCGAGTTCCTCGATCACCTGGCGAGCGAAAAGCCCATCCAGGCGGTGCATGTGACCGTGGCAGACACGGGCAACTTCCGCTATCAGATTTCCTGAGCGGGGTAAAAAGAGCAGGATTTTTACGCGTGCTGGTGCCCCGATCGGGGGGCAACGGCGGATTAGGGGTTGTCGAACCAGCTCGCGTGATGGCCTTGTGAAACCGCCTCTCGGGGAGGTGGCAAGGTGAAGCAAGCGCGGTGCACTCCAGTCGGTACACGGGAGTGCGGTTTTTCCAGGACACCATGATCAAGCTGAGGAGGTTCCATGCCAATCTACATGCAAGTTGACGGGATCGAAGGCGACGTGACCGCTGCGGGGCACGAAAAATGGATCGAGATCAATTCCTTCCAGTGGGGGGTCGGTCGTGGCGTCACTTCCCCTGTGGGGGGCACCGCCGACCGTGAAGCCTCCGCGCCCTCGGTCAGCGAGATCGTTGTCACCAAGACCTCCGATTCGGCCTCGGCGAACCTGATTCGGGAAGCGCTGTGGGGCGAAGGGAAGAAGGTCAAGATCGACTTCTGCAAGACCGACAAGGACAAGTTCGAGCCGTATTACCAGTATGAGTTGGAAGCCACGTTGATCAGTGGCTACTCGGTCAGCAGCGGGGGAGATCGGCCCATGGAATCGTTGTCGCTGAACTTCACCAAGATCACCTTCAACGACATCTCCATGGGTTCGAAGAACGAGACCGGCCAGCCCGATCGCGTCTACTACGATCTGGCCACTGGCAAGGGCGCCTGAGTCGCTTGCCCTCCTCGGGTTTGTCTGGACGAAAAGACAAACCCGAGGATCCTCTCCTTTTCCTCACGATCGAGGAGTACTCGTGCCAGAGGTGAATCTGCTTGACCGCGGTCTCGAACTTCATCAAGCAGGTCGATTGGACGAGGCAGCCCGTGTCTACCAAACGCTACTCCAAACACAACCGGATCATCCCGATGCCTTGCACCTGCTTGGAACCATCGCCCTGCAACAGGGAGATGCCGCTCAGGCCTGGCAGTTGATCGCTCGCGCGGTGGCCCTGGCACCAAATCAGGCAGTGATGCGCACCCACCTGGGGCTCGCGCTGCTCCGCCTGGAACGATTGGAGGAGGCAGCGCAGCACCTGCAGCGTGCCGTGGAACTGAATCCACACTCCGCCTCGGCCCACGATACTCTTGGTACAATATTCCGTCACCAGGGACGCTACGCCGACGCCCTGGCCTGTCACACACACGCCATCACCATCGATCCCGGATTTGCGGTTGGATATTACAACCGCGCCCTGGTCCAACGCGAGCAAGACAACCTCCAGGCTGCCATTGCGTCCCTGCGGCGTGCGCTGGAACTGGCCCCCAACTTTCACGAAGCCCACAATGTACTCGCGCAAACGCTGACCAGCGCTGGCCAGTTCCAGGACGCCCTTCCCTGGTACGAGGTCGCTCTAAGCCGTGCTCCAAACGATGCGGCGCTCCTCTGTGGGTTGGCTGATACTCTGCACGCCCTGAAGCGACGACGCGATTCGCTCGCGGTCTACGAGCGGGCGCTCCAGGTCAAACGCGATCTCGTCCCGGCCTGGTGGGGACTGGGGTGTGCGCAACTGGCCCTGGGGATTTATGCCAGCGCCGCCTCCAGTTTCCGTCAGTTGGTGCAACTCGCCCCCAAACACGCCCACGCCTGGCACAATCTTGGCAACGCCCTCTACGAACTCGGCCAGATCGACAGGGCTCTGGAAACTCTGCGGCATGCCGGGGCTCTCCTGGGTCCAAATGAGACCACCCTTGGAGTGATTGCCACCATCGTTCCAGGATCGGCTCACGCAGAGGATCGTACCATCCGCGAAGCACGCGCTGCGTGGGCGGATCTGCTGCCGCAACGGGCGCGACGGAGTGAAACCTCCTCCTCGGCGAATCCCTCCCGGCCCCTGCGTCTTGGGTATGTGTCGTCGTTCTTTCAGGATCGCAACTGGATGAAGCCCGTCTGGGGGGTGATTAACCACCACGATCGGACACGCTTCCAGATCCATCTATTCTCCGATGCGCCCCGCAGTGCAATCCAGCAAGGCTATCAACACGACCCGCGCGATCAGTTTCACGATATTTCGCCACTCTCCAATGAAGAGGTGGCCCGTGAAATCGAGACAAACGCGATTGATATTCTCGTCGATCTGAATGGCTACAGTTCGCTCAAACGGTTGGCACTCTTTGCGCTACGCGCAGCGCCGGTCCAGGTCGCCTGGTTCAACCTCTATGCCACCTCCGGGATGACCTGCCTGGACTACCTCCTCGCCGATGATCAGGTGGTGGCGCCGGGAGAGGAAACGCACTACACCGAGCAGGTGATTCGCCTGCCCGCCTGCTATCTGACGTTTGAAGTGACCTATCCGGTCCCCGACGTGGAGCCGCCGCCGTGCCTGGAACGCGGAGCGCTGACCTTTGGCTGTCTCGCTCCCCAGTACAAGATCACGCCGACAGTCCTGGTTGCGTGGGCACAACTGCTGCAGGGGAGCCCCAGCAGTCGGCTGCTGCTGCGTAACCGCGCCCTGGCACACCCCGAAAATCGCGACGCGGTGGCGGAGATGTTCGTCAATTTTGGGGTCGATCCACGCCGGGTCGATTTGCTCGAACCGTGTGAACATTTTGACTTTTTGAAAACCTACAGTATCATCGATCTGGCGCTCGACACCTTTCCCTACAATGGCGGAACGACCACGATGGAAGCCCTGTGGCAAGGTGTCCCGGTGTTGACCTTTCGCGGAACCCGCTGGGCTGGTCGCATTGGGGCCTCGCTCCTTCACCACGCAGGGTTGGCCGAGTTTGTCGCCCCTCATCAGACCGCCCACGTCGAGCAGGCGCGGGCCCTGGCCCGCGATCCCGAGACACCCAGTCGCCTGGCCACATTGCGCCAGACCATGCGCGACCGCCTCCGCCAGGCCCCTGTCTGCGATACCGCTCGGTTCACCCGACTCCTGGAGCAGGAATATCAGAGGATCGGGGGGAGAGGGTAGTTTTCAGTTTTCAGTTTTCAGTTTTCAGAGTTCAGAGTTCAGAGTTCAGGGGGCGGGGGAGAAGAGCAAACGAGGGGAGTTTCAAGCCTCGGGTCGTATCATCTACATCGCGATGAAACATGGTGGGTTCTCTGGTTGGTCCAGGGTGCCCGTTTCGGATTCGTGGTCATTTTCCCAGTATGAGGTAGAGTTATGCCGATCTACATGCAAGTTGACGGGATCGAAGGCGACGTGACCGCTGCGGGGCACGAAAAATGGATCGAGATCAATTCCTTCCAGTGGGGGGTCGGTCGTGGCGTCACTTCCCCCGTGGGGGGCACCGCCGACCGTGAAGCCTCCGCGCCCTCGGTTAGCGAGATCACCGTCACCAAGGCCTCCGATTCGGCCTCGGCGAACCTGATTCGGGAAGCGCTGTGGGGCGAAGGGAAGAAGGTCAAGATCGACTTCTGCAAGACCGACAAGGACAAGTTCGAGCCGTATTACCAGTATGAGTTGGAAGCCACGTTGATCAGTGGCTACTCGGTCAGCAGCGGGGGAGATCGGCCCACGGAATCGTTGTCGCTGAACTTCACCAAGATCACCTTCAACGACATCTCCATGGGTTCGAAGAACGAGACTGGCCAGCCCGATCGCGTCTACTACGATCTGGCCACTGGCAAGGGCGCCTGAGTCGCTTGCCTGGGAGGGCGGGACTCACCAGGAGGTTCGCCCTCCCAGGATCCTGACCTGGGGAGGAGCGGGAGGACGACTGTGCGACGGCGCTGATTCACCTCAGGGGCGATAGACCGCGTGGAGAACCTCGATCCGACCCGCAACCAGTTCCAGGGAGAGTTCCCACTCCCCTACCCGGAAAGGCATCTGTTTGGTGCCCAGGCGGGGGACCTGGCCGCGCAGCAAGGGGCCCAATTTTCCGGACAGTTCTGCCTGTTCGAGCGCGCCGGCGAGGGAACTCAGCGGAAAATCGACCTGGCCCATCCGCGCGCCCACACTCCCGTGGGTGCGTGCCCGCTCGGCCATGTGCTCGGTGGCATTCGCCTTGATCGTGAATTCGCGTTTGCCGATCTTGAGAGTGAAACTCCGGGGAATAGAAGTGCCTGCCCAGTCGGGGCCAAAATCCGCCGCTTCCCACCACTTGGTGCCGGGAGTTCCCTCGACCGCACCGGACAGACGTGGGGAACGCAAACGACCCCCGGCCTTGAGAATGAGGGAAACGATCGTGGCCACCCCGACGGTTGCCACAAAGCGGGCCAGGTGGACGGCTGCCCGATCGAGATCCTCGGGAGTGCGCGCGGCCGAGCCGAGGTGCACAAATTGAACCAGGTCGTGCCCAGCAGTGAAGACCGACATCCCCAGAAAGACCGCACCCGTCAACGCCAGGAGGGCATCGGCAACCTCCCCCACGCCGAACAGGTGCGACCCCGCCCAGACGGCCAGGACCCCTGTGGTAAGGGCCAGGTTGCGCGAGGTGAGCAGAACGGCAAAGCCGGCGCGCAACTCCGCGGGCAGAAGAGGAATTGTTCGCCGCATTGCTGCCACCAGCTTGTCAGCGGGGGCCTGGTCCGCCAAACGTAGCCCAAGCCCTCCTGGAGAGGGAGTCTGCCAGCGCGCCAGGGTACCGTCGTCCAGGGACAGCGCGACGCCACTGCGACCCTGCGCCCCGGGGATTCGTTCACTCGCCATCGTCCTCGTCTCCGCGCTGCACTGGGTTGGCTCCGCTCGGCACGGCTCTACAATACTCCGCGACACGCGCTTTATCCAGGGTGTCCCTTCTTCGACCAGAGAGGATCGGTACAAACATGGCTATCGGCTATAAACAGGATACCCGCCTGCTCAGCCTGACCACTCCGCTGGGACCCGATGTGCTCCTCGTGCGTGGCTTCTCCGGCCGCGAGGAATTATCGCGGCTCTTTCGCTTTCAACTCGATCTTCTTTCGGAAAACGAAACGATCGCCGCCAAGGATATCGTGGGCAAAGCCGTGACCTTGACCGTCTCTCACACCGATCAAGCGCCCCGTTATTTCAATGGCGTTGTCAATCGCTTCGTCGCTGCCGGGGCTTCCTCACGCGGCTTTCGCGCGTACCGTGCCGAGGTGGTTCCCTGGCTCTGGTTCCTCACCCGGACCGCGGATTGTCGGATCTTTCAAAAGAAAACCGTCCCCGAAATCATCGAGCAGATCTTCGGAGATCTTGGTTACACGGATTACAAGCCCGACCTCAGTGCCACTTATGAGAAGTGGGAATACTGTGTGCAATATCGCGAGACCGATTTTAACTTTGTCTCGCGCTTGATGGAGCACGAAGGGATCTTTTACTACTTCAAGCATGAAAATGGCAAGCACACGATGATGCTGTGCGACGCCAAGAAATGCTACCAGGATTGCGCCGAGAAGGAAGTGCTCTACTCCGGCGGTTCCCAGGCTGCCAACCACATCTCGTTGTGGGAACATCAGTACGAATTTCGCTCCGGAAAGTGGGCGATGACCGATTACAACTTTGAAACGCCCAGTACCAGTCTAATGGTTAACACCAGCACGCTGGTCAAGCTCCCAGGCAATGACAAGTTCGAGATCTACGATTACCCCGGCGAGTACGAGATCAAGTCGCAGGGCACCAACGAGGTGAAAGTCCGCATGGAGGAAGAGGAGGTCGGCTATGACGTGGTGACGGGGGCCAGTCAGTGCTGTACCTTCAGCCCCGGCTACAAATTCACCCTCAAGGAACACGACATCGACGCGGAGAACGCGGAGTACCTCCTCGTCGGGGTGCACCATTCCGCCACCGATACCAGTTACACCGATGGCGGACCTTCCGAGTACAGCAATTCGTTCTCGTGCATCCCCCAGTCCGTTCTGTTCCGTCCGGCGCGCCAAACGCCCAAACCGATCGTTCAGGGCCCGCACACCGCCGTGGTGGTTGGTCCCAAGGGGGAGGAGATCTACACCGACAAGTATGGCCGGGTCAAGGTGCAGTTCTTCTGGGATCGCGAGGGCAAGAAGGACGAGAACACGTCTTGCTGGGTGCGCGTGGGGACGCCGTGGGCGGGCAAGCAGTGGGGGATGATCCACATTCCGCGCATCGGTCAGGAGGTCATCGTCGCCTTTCAGGAGGGCGATCCGGATCTGCCCATCATCGTCGGGAGTGTCTACAACGCCGAGCAAATGCCGCCTTTTGCACTCCCCGACAACAAAACGCAGAGCGGGATGCGTTCCCGGAGTACCCTCAAGGGAGCGGACACCGAGTTCAACGAGTTGCGTTTCGAGGACAAAAAAGGGTCGGAAGACATCTATTTCCACGCGGAGAAGGATTTTCATCGCGTGGTGGAGAACAACGACGATCTCAAGGTGGGGAGTTCCGACAGCAAGCACTGCCCCGAGGGGAGCCAGACCATCTCTGTCTGGAAAGATCGCACCACCACCATCGAAACGGGGAACGAGACACTTACCGTCAAGAAGGGCAACCGCACCACCACCATCGAAAAGGGGGACGATACACACGACGTCAAGACCGGTAAGCGAACTGTGACGGTGCAGGCAGACGATACGCACGAGGTCAAGCAGGGGAATCACACCGTCACCATCGATCAGGGCAATGACACCCACCAGATCAAGATGGGCAATCGCGAAGTAAAGATCGACATGGGCAACGACACCCTGACGATCAGCATGGGGAATCAGACAACGAAGCTCAACCTGGGTGCCAGTTCCACCGAAGCGATGCAGTCGATTACCCTCAAGGTGGGGCAGAACAGCATTGTCATCGATCAAACCGGTGTGACCATCAAGGGATTGATGGTCACGGTGGAAGGGCAGATCCAGACTCAGGTCAAGGGGGTGATGACCACGATCAATGGGTCTGCCATGCTCCAACTCTCGGGTGGGGTGATCATGGTCGGCTAACCGCCCCCCGTGGGGGATGGCGCGTGGGGCCACTCTCAGGAGGTTCCAGGAGTCTGCACGCTTGGTTCAGCGAGCAGATCGCGGAGACTCGTGGCCAGTTCGAGGAGGGGAAGCGGTTTGGGGAAGATCCGCTCCACCTGGAGCTGGCGCAACTCCTCCAGGGTGTAATTCCCAGGGTGCCCGGTGATAAAACAGGCCCGGAGGGTGGGCTTGATCCGGCGCAGGGCGAGCAGGGTTTGCGGCCCATCGAGCCCCGGCATGCAGACATCGAGCAACACCAGGGCGATCTGGTCCTGGTGATGCGCAAAGACCCGAATCGCTTCTTCTCCGCCGCCGACTGCGTAGACGTGCAAGCCGATCACCCGCAACCCAACCTCCAGCACCGTCCGGACCACGTCGTCGTCGTCCACCAGCAAGATCGTGTCTGAGAACAGCGCCGAGGAATCCTCGGTTAGTTCGGCCGAGCCCAGCAGGGGCGAGGGGCGCATGCAGTCGCCCCGGGTAAAGTAGGTCGCCATGTGCGAACCCTCAAAGACTGGAAATCGGCCAGGGAGGCGATTTGCTCGCCCCTGGCGAGGAATCAACGGGCGCAGACTGATTCTGCTGAATGCAGGTCCAGACAGACCGGATCAGGGTGGCTGGCGGAACGGGCCGGGACAGGCAAAGCGTACTCCATGCCGCTGGCCCCAGCGAATGCCCTTTTTCCCCCAGCAAGAGAACGGGTACCCAGGGGAGGGAAGGATCCTCGACTAATTCGGCGAGCACCCCTTCCGCTCCACCCCAGGGAAGTTCGGCAGCCAGCACAAGCACGTCGGGGAGAACCGAGCGCAATTTCTCCATGCACTCGATGCCCCCGGAGGCGGTATGCACCTCAAACCCCTCCTGGCCAAGAATTGTCCGATAGTGTTGACACTGGGCCACGTCTGCCAAGGCAAGTACCACGGTCGCTTTCATGCACACACCAAAAACTGAGGCGTCGGGAAGACGCGAGAAGTAAAGTGTGCGTCCCTGCAAGAGTGGCTTCCTTGCTTGCTGCGCCAGAGGTGGAGGAGCTATCCCAGGGAGGTTGGGACTGCCTCGCGCACAGCAAATCAAGATTTTCTCGGCATTTTCTGGGCTGCCGACGAGCAGGACCAGTGACTCGTCGCAACCAGTGTGGACATTGCCGGCACCGGACAGGCTGCCCTGTCAAGACTACCAGGCGTGAAGGGGAACACAAGTCGGGTTGTGGCCAAGAGAAAATGTCGGCCCAGTCGACGAGGGGATGTCAGGAAACCTCGAATTGAAATGTAGGAGAATCCCTTGATTCCAAAACTGGCATTTTCAGGGTTGCATGACTGACAGCGAGAGGTCACGATTCATAAAGGATCGCTCAACGCGATAGGATGTGGGACCTGACTTTCCCATCTTTTTACCTGAACAAGATTTCAGATATCCTTGAAATCAGTCTCTCTCCTCGTTGCTTCGGGCAGCACTGTGAGCCTTCCTTGACCCAGGCAGGATCGAAAGTGTGAACCCCGCCATTGAACTGATGTTTTGTTACAATACCAGGAAGTTATCGGGAGCGGCTGTTGCGCACTCCGCTGGCGCAGCACCTTTTCCATCGCTCGGGGGCAACGACCTGAGTGTTCGGGGAAGGAGGGGTGTGCGCCGTGCGCGACCGCGGGGGGATCGATGCCGCATTTACGATCCGGCGTTCTCCTCCGGGAGGCGTGCGAGTGAGAGGTTTCCTGAGAAGGGGTACCGATGAGCACAACCAACGCTGCATCCTCAGAATCCCAACCTGCGAAGATCCTTATCGTCGATGATCATCCCGTGGTTCGCGATGGCCTCGCCATGCGCATTGCGCGCTGTCCGGACCTGGTGGTTTGTGGCGAAGCAAGCGATGTTGCTGAGGCGATCCAGGTTGCCATTGCCACTCAACCCGATGTGATGGTGATTGACATCTCATTGAAATCGGGCAATGGGATTGATCTGATCAAACGCATCCGGGCGCGGCATCTTCCGTCCCGCATGCTCGCCTGGTCGATGCACAATGAGTTTCTGTACGCCGAGCGGGCGTTGCGGGCCGGGGCCATGGGCTACATTTCCAAGGAACACGCCACCGAGCACATCATCGCCGCCATCCGTTGTGTGCTGGAGGGAAAACTGTATCTGAGCGACAAGATGGCGGATCGCTTGCTGCATCGCACCCTGGGCCATACCGAGCCCCCCACGGAACAATCGCCCCTGGAGTTGCTCTCGGATCGGGAGCTGGAGGTCTTCAACCTGATCGGCCAGGGAATGGACACCCAGCAGGTCGCCGAGCGCATGCGACTCAGCCCCAAGACCGTCGAGACCTATCGCGCCCGGATCAAAACGAAGCTCAATCTTCAGAACGGGGTCGAGTTGATTCGGTGTGCCCTCCACTGGTGCCTGGATGGCGGTTGATCCAGAGCGATGTCTGGTCCGCGGCTCCAGGAGAACGTGTTCGGCCTTCTGAACGTGCAGGTACCACGCTCGGAGTCGAATCAAGGAACGCTTTTGTCTGCATGAAGGGGCCGCTCATGGTGACCTTGCTTCTGCTGCTGGGGATCACGCCACCCGAGAAGCCACCTCTCCCGGAGTGGTTGGTGCTGGTCCCCGAAATGAAGGCGTTCCCCGAATTGCAACTGGGAAAACCGTGTGCTCCCTCCGCGTTCGCCGACCAGACGACGCAGGCTCAAACCGCGTTGAAGAAGAAACTCCCTGAGATGCACAAGCAACTCACTCCGGAGGTGGTTCGCTCCCTGTCGCGCTGGGCGCAGAGACAGATGACCGGCTACGTTCGAGTTCCCACCTGGGACCGGGTCGTCTGGAAGCCCATGCGCCAGGATGCGACGACCGGGCAACTGGTGCTGGAAGGAACCCTTGACACCTTGCCCACGCATTCCGCCCTGGTGACACGCTGGCTGAAAGGCTACGTCGTTTACGATCCTGCCAAAAAGGACATCGTGCGTGTGATTATCACCATCCGCGGAGAACGGATGGAGTAACCGAAGCGATTGCCACGAGCGCCACTCCTGGCTCAAGCGTGACAGACCCTCGTCGCGACATTCCTTACATGATCCCCCGACACAGAGCGCGGGCGCATGCTAGGCTTGCGCACCAAGGGATGCGCAAGGGCGTGCGGGCTTGCCACCCGAGCGCGGCGAGAGCGATCCGTCACGAGGAGCGCCATGGTCGATCCGACGAATGATTTCGCAACGTTGCAAACGAGGGGTCCGCAGGAAGCCCTGGCGCCGCCGGACTTCCCAACCACCGATCGCCCCAACCAGCTGCCACCGCCCGCGACCGCCAGTGGAAGCGAAACCCAGCCGGTGGATGCTCAGGTTCCGCCCCTCGCGCCCTCGGCCGCCGGGTCCCTTTCCGTGCCAGGCTACGATCTGCTCCAGATTCTGGGACGTGGCGGAATGGGAGTGGTCTACCTGGCGCGCCAGCAAGGGTTGAATCGGCTGGTGGCGCTGAAGGTGGTGCTCTCGGGGAGTCACGCCGCGGCGGACGAACGCCAGCGTTTTCAACGCGAGGCCGAGGCGATTGCCCACCTGATTCATCCGAATATCGTGCAGATTTACCAGATCGGCGATACGGAAAACATCCCTTATTTTTCGCTGGAATATGTTCCGGGTGGCACGCTGGCGCGGCGGCTCAATGGCACCCCGCTGTCTCCGAAGGCGGCCGCCCAACTCATCGAACCGCTGGCGCGCGCCATGCATCGCGCCCATGAGCAAGGGATCATTCATCGCGATCTGAAACCGGCGAATATTCTTGTGGTCGAAGGGCCCGGAACGCCACTGGCCTCGTGCACCCTCAAGATTACCGACTTTGGTCTGGCGAAGAAGCTGGATAGCACCGAGGGCAACACCGTCACCGGGGCCATCATGGGCACCCCCAGCTACATGGCGCCCGAACAGGCCAGCGGCAGGATCAAGGAACTGGGCCCCGCCTCCGATATTTATGCCCTGGGCGCCATCCTGTACGAACTGGTCACCGGCCGACCGCCCTTCAAGGCTGCCACCACCTGGGATACACTCACCCACGTGGGGCATACCGAACCCGTGCCTCCGCGCCAGATGCAGCCGACGCTGCCCTCAGATCTGGAGACAATCTGTCTGAAATGTCTGGAAAAGAATCCGGCCCGGCGCTATGTCTCGGCGCAGGATTTCGCCGAGGATCTGCGTGCCTTTCAGAATGGGGAACCGATCCGCGCACGCGCGCCTGGCCTGGTCCGGCAAGCGTGGTTCTGGGTGCGGCGCCATGCGGTCTTCACCACCTCCACCATGGTCGTATTGCTCCTGCTGATCATGGGATGTGGCATGCTCTTCCTCAACGCCCTGGAAGACAAGGTTCAGCTGGCCCGAGAGAATGCACGCCGCGCGGTGGAGGAAAAAGAACGAGCTGATCGCAGTGCCGCTCAGGCAGCCTTTCATGCGCAGTGCAGTCTGGCAGAGCGCAAACGCGCTGAGGCCGCTCGCTTCGCCGGGATGAATCTCACCGGGCAACGGGTGGTTTTCGTGCTGGATATGTCCGCAAGCATGCTCATGGCTTCCGACCAGGTCCCCGACCCAGGGAAGTGGCGTGCTGCCTGTGCCCAGGTTGATGCCATGATGCGCGGGTTGCCTCAGCTTGAAAAATATCAGATCCTCGGCATCAATGATCAGGCGCACTGGCTATTTGGGCACAAGGGAGAGTGGCTGGTGTACGATCCGCAGACCACGCCGGACCAGGTCCGCCAACGGCTGACCGAGGGCAGTATCCACCCGGAGGGCGGAACCGATTTCCATGCCGCGATGGAAGCTGCGTTCAGTCTGCGCCCCCACGGACTGGACACCATCTACCTCTTCTCCGATGGGTTGCCCAATTCGGGCCAGGGACTGAGCGACAGCGAGTTGAAAGCCCTTGGCGAGAAGGATCTCGCGGCCCGCCTGGGCAAACATCTGCTGGAGAAGTTGCGCACCGAGTGGAACCGTGAGGTCGCCGGGTCCCGTGTGCGCATCAATACCATCGGCTTCTACTTCGATTCGCTGGAGGTAGGCGCCTTTCTGTGGACGCTGGCTCGGGAAAATGAGGGGAGCTTCGTCGGCATGGGGAAGCATCATTAACTCCCTGCCTGGAGCGAACCTCCCTGGTCGCGGACCGCCCCATCGCTAGCATAAAACGTATCGTCTTGACTTCTCGCACGACGCCCAACCGTTCCAGCGTTCCATGGATTCAACCTCCGCCAGCCTGATTGAGCGATTGCGTCAACCGGGTGAACAGGCGGCCTGGGATCGCTTTGTCGAACTCTTCTCCGGGCTCCTCCTGGACTGGGCACGGCGTCTGGGCTTGCAGGAAGCCGACGCGGCCGATCTGGTGCAGGACGTGCTGACCACCCTGGTGCAGAAACTCCCCTCCTTCGAATATGACCCCCAGCGGAGTTTTCGCGCCTGGCTGCACACCATACTTGTCAATCGCTGGCGCGACTGGCAGCGCAGACGCCAGTTGCAACCACGGCTCGTCAATCCGGAAGTGCTCGCCGGAATGGCCGAAACCGAGTCGAGCGAGAGCTTCTCCGCCCTGGAATATCGACAACAGCTCGTCTCGCGCGGGCTGGAACTGATTCGCGATGAGTTTCGCCCCACCACCTGGCAGGCGTTCTGGGAACACGGTTTGAAAGGAAGGCCGGCCGCCCGCGTGGCCAGCGAACTGGGTCTCAGCGCAGGGGCGGTCTATGCTGCCCGCTTTCGCGTGCTCAGTCGTCTGCGCCTCGAACTGCAGGGGCTCCTCGACTGATTTTTCCCCCATCGCGCGTAAGGATGCCTCTTCTCGTTCGTACTGGTAAAGAGACGTTCCTCCCTCGGTGAACAGGTTTCTCTTCTGCGTGCGCTGGGAACTCCGCCATGGCTGCCACTCCGCAGTGCCCCGATCCAGCTCGTTTAAAGCAGTTGGTCAATGGCTCGGTCGCGCTGGCCGAGGTGGAACCACTGATTCAGCACGTGGAAAATTGTGCCCGCTGCGCCGAGACGTTGGCGGAGGTGGGGGGAGAGGATCCTCTGCTCGCCTTGATGCGACGCGCCACCAACACCACCACGATGCCCTGCAGCGGTGGGCGGGTTCCGCCTGAATGGCTCGCACGCTGGAAAGCCCTGCTGGACAGCAGCACGCCTCCCCTGGTGGACACCTTGCCAAGCAAACAGCTGGGGAGCGCCTCCACGCCCTCCCAGCCTCCATCGTACGCGTTCCTGGCACCGGCCCAAAGCTCGGAGGAACTGGGGCGTCTGGCGCAGTATCGACTGCTCAAGGAACTGGGGATGGGCGGAATGGGGATTGTGTTCCGCGCCGAGGATACCGTTCTGAAGCGGCAGGTAGCGCTCAAGGTGATGAAGCCGGAACTGGCGAGCAACCCCACCTCGCGACAGCGCTTTCAACGCGAGGCCCAGTTGATGGCGTCGATCGAGCACGATCACATTGTCACCATCTACCAGGTGGGGGAGGAACAGGGCGTGCCCTTCCTGGCGATGCCGCTGCTCAAGGGGGAAACGCTCGATCAACGGTTGAAGCGTGAGCCGCAGTCACCGATTGCCGAGATTCTCCGCCTGGGGCGCGAACTGGCCGCGGGGCTGGCGTCGGCCCACAGTCGCGGGCTCATTCATCGGGACATCAAGCCCGGCAACCTGTGGCTGGAAGGCGCACGCAGTCGATTAAAGATCCTCGATTTTGGTCTGGCACGGGAAGCCGACGGGCCGGCAGCGCTGACGCAGCACGGGGTGATCCTGGGGACGCCGGCGTACATGTCGCCCGAACAGGCACAGGGCGAGGCGATCGACACACGCTCCGACCTTTTCAGCGTGGGTGTGGTCCTGTATCGCATGGCCACCGGTCAGCTGCCTTTCTCAGGACCCACGCATTTTGCCGTGATGTTGGCGATCACCAACGAAGAACCGCTCCCTCCGCGCGCCCTGCGTCCCGATCTCCCCGCTGCCCTTGATCGGGTGATCATGAAGTTGCTCGCCAAGAATCGCAAGGAGCGCCCTGCCAGCGCTGCCGAGTTGTTCCGCGCGCTGACCGCAGTCAAACGCTCCCTCACCGCCAACCCCGAGAAGCCGACCGAGGTGGAACCGCTCCCCGACCCGGAGCCGACTCTCCCGCTGCCGGTGCAGCGGAAAAGCCGGCGCGGACTGCTGCTGGCGATGGGAGCGCTTGTCGTTGTACTCGCCACCGTGGGGGGGGGTTACTGGGTGATCAAGGAACTGGGGAAGACGAAAACCCCTGCGGTCCCCCCTGATCCGCTGGCGGAACTCCGAGAGCAAAGCAGCGCCAACCTGCGCACTCTGGCCCTGGCCTGTCATGCCTACGTCGATGCGCGACATCATTTCCCGGTGGGGATCATCGACCCCAAAAGCCGGCGTCTGGGACTCAGCTGGCGCGTGCAGATCCTTCCCTATCTCCCCGATCCCAGTGCGCGGGCGCTCTACGATCAATTTCATCTGAACGAACCGTGGGATAGCGACCACAACAAACCGTTGCTCGCCTCGATGCCGGCAGTGTTCGCCCCGGTACGTGGCCAGGCGCCGCCGGGATACACGTACTATCAGGGCTTCGCGCTGCATGCGCTGGATGCCAAGGGAAAAGAACTCACTCCAGCAGGGCTCACGTATGTTCAACGCCCATTTCCCTCCCTGATCTTCCCCGATCCTCGCCTCTACTTTCCGGGCGTGGCGGAGGAGACCGCCGACGGACGTAAATGGACTCCGTGCAAGGACGTCTCGTTCCCCAACTCCTTTACGGATGGCACGAGCAACACGATTCTGTTCGTCGAGGCCGGCGAGGCGGTCCCGTGGACCAGGCCACAGGATATTCCTCTGTCGCTCTATGCGGATGGCACAACGATGAAGGCGCGGACCATCCCCAAACTCGGGGGAATGTTCGATGGCGACTTTCACATGGTGATGGCTGACGGGGCGGTCAAATTCGTGAAACGCGATCCGCCGATGGAGAAACTGATACCGTTCATCACCCCCGGGCAGGGGGAAATTGTCGACTGGCGAGGGATTGGCCTGGAAGAACCCTCGTGGGTGAAAGAGCCTCCTCCCCTTCCCGAAGAAAGGGATGGCCAACCTGTCCCGGGGTCGCCGAAACCCTGACGCCGCGGCGCGAGCTGTCAAAGTGGCGGAAGGCGTTCCTGCCATTCCGACAGGTCGCCCGGGACCGTTGGGCGCAACTTGGCAGACCGCGCTGACCCGCGTCGACGAGTCATTTCCTCTAACTCCTTGTTGGATAATCTCCTAGAGAGAAATACCTCTCCAGGCACGGAAGTTGCATTCCGCCCCCGCGTTCAACAACAGGAGAATCGAGACGCAATCTCGAACGACGCACAGGAGAGGGACCATGAAGATTCGACCACTGAGCGATCGCGTGGTGGTGCGACGCCAGCGCCCGGAGGAGAAGACCGCGGGAGGAATCCTTTTGCCCGATACGGCCAAGAACAAGCCACAGCGGGGCACCGTTCTGGCGGTGGGCCAGGGCCGTCTGCTCAAGGATGGGACCCGTCGGCCGTTGCAAGTCAAGGAAGGCGACACGGTCCTGTTCACCACCTGGGCGGGGGATGAGTTCAAGGAAACCCACGAGCCAGACTCCATCCTTCTGATGCGAGAAGAGGACATCCTGGCAGTTCTGGAAAGCTAATGGTTCCTGCAGGCTGGGGATCCCCCTGGCACAGTGGAGGGAGCACCCTTCACCTTCGGACCGGACCTCAACGACCACAGGCTTGCGATCTAGCACACTGGAGGCAGAATGGCTGCGAAGCAAATTGCATTTGATCAGGAAGCTCGGGAGGCGATGCGGCGCGGCATCGCCAAGCTGGCCCGCGCCGTCAAGGTGACCCTCGGGCCCAAGGGCCGCAACGTCATCCTGCAGAAATCGTTCGGTTCGCCGACCGTCACCAAGGACGGCGTCACGGTCGCCAAGGAGATCGATCTCCCCGACCACTACGAAAACATGGGCGCCCGCATGGTGCGGGAAGTCGCCAGCAAGACCAGCGACGTTGCCGGCGATGGCACCACCACCGCTACTGTCCTGGCCGAGGCCATCTTCAACGAGGGGCTCCGGGCGGTGGTCTCCGGCGCCAACCCCATGCTGATGAAGCGCGGCATGGAGAAGGCGGTCGAGGATATCATCGCCAAGCTCAAGACGATGTCCAAGGACATCAAGAGCAAGAAGGAGATGGAATCGGTCGCCACCGTCGCCTCCAACCACGATAGCGAGATCGGCCAGATCATCGCCGAGGCTATGGACAAGGTCGGCAAGGATGGCGTGATCACCGTCGAGGAAGGCAAGACCCTCAAGACCGAACATGAGTTCGTCGAAGGGATGCAGTTCGATCGCGGCTACCTCTCGCCGTACTTCGTCACCAACCAGGAAAAGATGGAGTGCGAGCTGGAGGATCCCTACATCCTCATCTACGAAAAGAAGATCAGCAACAACAAGGACATGGTGCCGGTGCTCGAGAAGGTCCTCGGCGCGGGCAAGCCGATCCTGATCATCGCCGAGGAAGTCGAAGGCGAGGCGCTGGCCACCCTGGTGGTCAACAAGATTCGGGGCGTCTTCAAGTGCTCCGCGGTCAAGGCGCCGGGCTACGGGGATCGCCGCAAGGCCATGCTCGAAGACATCGCCATCCTCACTGGCGGCAAGGCCATCTTCGAGGATCTTGGCATTCAGCTTGAAAATGTCACCTTGAAAGATCTGGGACGGGCCAAGAAGGTCAAGATCGACAAGGACAACACGACCGTCATCGAAGGGTACGGCAAGAAGGCCGACATCCAGGCGCGCATTCAGACCATTCAGCGCGAACTGGACAAATCCACCAGCGATTACGATCGCGAAAAGCTGAGCGAGCGGATCGCCAAGCTGTCGGGCGGGGTGGCCAAGATCAATGTCGGGGCCGCCACCGAGAGCGAGATGAAGGAAAAGAAGGCTCGCGTGGAAGACGCCATGCACGCCACGCGCGCCGCGGCTCAGGAAGGCGTTCTCCCGGGGGGAGGGGTGGCCCTGCTCCGCGCCTCGGTGGGCACCAAGGCGCCCAAGGGATTGGCGCACGATGAGGAAACCGGCTACAACATCGTTGTGCGCGCCTGCCGCGCGCCGATCATGCAGATTGCCGACAACGCCGGCCAGGATGGAGCGGTGGTTGCTTCCAAGGTGCTGGAAAACGAAACCGCCACCTTTGGCTACGACGCGCGCCTGGATCGCTACTGCGATATGGTGAAGGAAGGGATCATCGACCCGACCAAGGTGGTGCGCTCGGCTCTGCAGAATGCCGCCAGCGTCTCCACGCTGCTGCTCACCAGCGAAGCGCTCGTTGCGGAGATGCCCAAGGAAGAGAAGAAGCCTGCGGGCGGCGGCGGCTACGAGGACATGTATTAATCGACGCCACGGCGTCCGACCCTCTGACGACCCGGGAGTTTGCCTCGCATCAACATTGGTGCGAGGCGCTCCCGGGTCGCCGGGTTTTTGGGTGCTCCTGCGCGCGCTCACTGCCAGGGGAGCCGATCGAGGTTGACATTGCCCCCGCTCAGGAGGATGCCCACGCGTTCCAGACCAGGAAGGGCTCGGAACGTCGCGCTGAGAACCACGGCAACTGCCACGGCACTGCTCGGCTCGATCAGCAACTTGGCGCGTTCCCACGTCAGCCGCATCGCCTGGACAATTTCCTCCTCCGTCACCGTGACAATGGCCTCCACCTGATCCCGGATGATCGGCCAGGTTAACTCTCCCAGGCTGGTGAGGAGGCCATCCGCGATGGTGCGCGGCCCGGTCTGGGGAAGCAACCGTCCTGCAGACAGGGAGCGCGCGGCGTCATCGGCGCCGAGCGGTTCCGCGCCGAACACGCGCACCGTGGAGTTGATTCCGCGCCCGGCGATGCACGTTCCCGCCAGTAATCCTCCCCCACCGACGGGGGCGACGAGGGCATCCAGCGCGGGCACTTCCTCCAGGAGTTCCAGGGTTGCGGTTCCCTGCCCAGCGATCACGTGGGGATGATCATAGGGCGGAATGAGCGTGCCCCCGGTGCGAGCCAGAACGGCGGCCGCGGTGGTTTCTCGGGCGGCCAGGGTGGGCTCGCATGCGATCACCTGTCCTCCGTAGCCTTCCACGGCGCGGCGCTTGACCGGCGAGGCAGTGCTGGGCATGACGATGTGCGCGGGAATCCCTTGCATGCGCGCGGCCAGCGCCAGCGCCTGGGCGTGGTTGCCCGAACTGTGCGTCACCACGCCGCGCGAGGCGGTCCCCGCGTCGAGTTTGAGGACTGCGTTGGTCGCCCCGCGAAACTTGAAGGCGCCCGCCTTCTGGAAGTTTTCGCACTTGAAGAAGAGACGGCGCCCCGCCAGCCGATCCAGGGTGGCACAGGTCAGCACCGGGGTGCGGTGCACGATTCCCGCGAGCCGCCGATCCGCTGCTTGGATGG
Source organism: Planctomycetota bacterium (assembly GCA_029777335.1). Classification (GTDB taxonomy): domain Bacteria; phylum Planctomycetota; class Planctomycetia; order Gemmatales; family Gemmataceae; genus JAKOSN01. The sequence continues at coordinate 20,062 of JAKOSN010000171.1, read as the reverse complement.
CCTCCAGATCGACGGCGTAGGCAGTCATGGCGTGCTCCTCTCAGCGCCGAGGAAAGTTCGGTCGCGCAATGGTGCGCTTTTTCTGCAACTCCGGCTCGAACTTTTCGCGTGTCTCCACGGCGTCGATGTTGTCCTTGGTCAGGAGATATTCGCCCGTGGACATCTCCTTGCCGGTGGCGCTCACCTGGTCGCCTTCCAGGTGACGCACCAGGGTCCAGACACCGAGATATCCCATCCGGTAAGGATCTTGAATAATGGTGCCGTCGACCTCGCCGGCGCGAATGGCCTGCAGGAGCGGTTCCGACGAATCAAACCCCATCAGGCGCGGCTTCTTTTCCAGCGGCTGGCTGCGGAGCGCCTGGATAAATCCCGTGGTGGCGGATTCGTTGACTGCGAAGATGCCATCGACGCCCTTGCCGCGCAACCGCTCCAGCAATGGGCCCGCGGCCGCCTGGGCGCTATCCACCGTGGAGCCGGCGAAGGCATTGTCGCGTTCCAGCCAGGTGATCGTCGGCTCGCCAGCGTCCTTCTGGCGCTTGATCTCGGCTTCCACCACATCGATAAAGCCCTGCTCCCGCTGTTCGGTACTCTCTGAGCCGGTTTGATAGCGGAACAGCACCAGTTTGGGCGCCTTGATCCCGTCCTGGCGCAGCAGTTTCAGCAAGTGTTCCGCCGCCATCTTGCCGCCGTTGTAGTTGTCGGTGGCGACATACTTGACGATCAGATCGGGGTTGTTTTTCAGTGTTTCACGATCCAGATTGGAGTCAATGATCACCACGGGGATGCCTCGCTGCCGGGCGCGTTCGACGGGAGCGACCATCTGCTTGCTGTGCTGGGGGGCCAGGACCAGCCCCTGAATGCCCATCCCGAGTTTCTGATCGATCAGGCTGATTTGCTCGCTGGCATCGCTCTCCTTGCGCGGCCCGTCCCAGATAATCTCGGTGGCGATCCCCTCGCCGTCGAGATCGCTTGCGGCCCGATCCGCGCCGCGATGAATCGATTGCCAGAATTCGTGGGTCATCCCCTTGGGAATGACTGCCAGGCGATACTTGTATTGCTTTCCGCCACTGCATCCACACAGGAACAGACACGCCAGGATCAGGGCCAGCAATCGTCCACGCAGCATGATGAGTCCTCGGAGAGCTTCGGGGAAAAAACCCAGCGTAGTCGGCCCTGAGGCCACGGTCAAGGGGTTGCCCTTCTTGAAGTGTACCCCGTGTCGTGGACGCTTGACAGCGGGAACGACAACACCTCCCCTCGCTTTGGTCGCCGCTCTCGGCCTGGTCAGGACCGGCCACGTCCTCTGACCGCACGGGCACGGCGCGTGCCGGGCATGGACAACCGCCACGCCATCCAGAGCGGACTTGTTTCTCTGCGCCGACCACTGTATGAACTCCTCCTCGCTGGACGCCCCCTGGTCGGGATCAGGAACTGATCATGCCGAGGACCAGAAGATGATGTCAGCCCCTGTTCTCACCCTCGATTGCCTGAGCATCCACTATGGGTCGACCGCTGCGGTGCGGGACCTTTCCCTGCAAGTGCTGGCGGGGGAGGTCTACGGGTTGCTCGGGCCCAATGGCTCGGGGAAAAGCTCCACGCTGTCGGCGATCGCCGGGCTCGTTCGCCCCACCGAGGGGAGCATTCGGTTGCAAGGCATCTCTCCTGGCCAGGACCCCTTTGCCTATCGCGCCTTGCTTGGCTATGTGCCGCAGGAACTCTCGCTCTTCGAGGAACTCACCAGCTGTGATAATCTGCGTTTCTTCGGGCAACTTTATGGTCTTTCCGGGCGTGCGCTCGCCCTCCGTGTTGCCGAGGTTCTCGAATTCATCCAGTTGACCGAACTGGCACAGCGCACGGTGCGCACCCTCTCGGGAGGAATGCAGCGCCGCCTGAACCTGGGCTGTGCGCTGCTGCATCGCCCGCCGTTGCTTCTGCTCGACGAACCCACGGTGGGGCTCGATATCACCGCACGCGACGGGCTGTTCGAGAATCTGCGCGATCTGCGCGCCCAGGGGTGTGCTCTGATCTTCACCACCCATCATCTGGAAGAGGCCGAGCAGCTCTGTGATCGAATTGGGTTGATGCAACAGGGTCGCCTGACCGCCGAGGGGACGCTCGATGAACTCGACGAGGCGCTGGCCAGTCGCGAGGCGACTCCCAGTCGGGTGCGTCGTCCGCGTCTGGAGCGGTTGTACCTTGAATGGACCGCGAGGAGCCTGGCCCAGCGATGAAGGCGCGTATCCTCCTAATCTGGACTCTGGCCTGCAAGGACTGGAAACTCTTTCTGGCGGATCGGCAGGGAGCGCTGCTGTGCTTTCTGGTGCCGATTCTGCTGGCATCGGCGTTTGGCACCATCTTTCATCGCCCCGCCCAGTCCGAACTCCCGCGGCTGCCGGTGCTGCTGGTGGTGGAGGACGACAGCCCGTTCACCGGCCGCGTGGCCGACGCGCTCCAGGCCAATCCGCACCTGGTGGTTGAGCGCTGCACGCGCGCCAGCGCCCTGGCTCGGCATGCGCAGAACGACAACGGGGTGGTGCTTGTGTTGCCCGCCGGATTCAAGCGCGGATTCGCCACGGACACCGAGACGGCCAATCGCCCCGAGGTCGAGATTCACTGTCAGCCCGGGCGCGAATATGAGGGGCGCTGGGCCGAGGGAGTTCTCACCGAGGTGTTTCTCAAGCAGTCCGCTCAGGAGTGGTTGCCTCCGCTCGCTGGGGCCTCGCCGCTCTCGCTCGAACGGCCGTTTGCGGTCCGGCATCAATGTCTGGCGGGGGAGTGCAGTTTGGCGGCGCACGCGTACAGCCTGAGTTTTTGCGGGATGACACTCCAGTATCTCCTTTTCTGGGGGATGGATAGCGGTTTGCTCTGGCTGCGGGAACGCCGGCGCGGCTTGTGGCGGCGCGTTCATGTCGCCCCGGTGTCTCTGAGTTCACTGATCGCCGGCAAGGTGCTCTCGACCGCTGTCGTCGCGCTGGCGTTGATCGGAGTCACGTTTGGCTTTGGGGCCGTGGTCTTTGGCGTGCGCGTGAACGGATCGCTCCTCGCTTTCGGAGGGGTGGCCCTCGCGGCGGCCCTGCTGTCGGCGACCACGGGATTGCTGGTGGCGAGCCTGGGGGGAACCGAGGGGCGCGCCCGCAGCCTGTCCATCCTGGCCATTCTCGCGCTGTCCTTGCTGGGAGGACTCTGGCTGCCCTCGTTCCTGATGCCCACCTGGGTGCAACGATTGGCGCTGGCACTGCCGACCACCTGGGCCTCGCGTGGCTTGAACGCAGTCACCTGGCGCGGCCAGGGATGGACTCAGGTCGGGCCCGCCATCCTGATGGTGCTCGCCTTCGCGCTCGCGTTCCTGCTGGTGGCCCTGTGGCGTTTCTCCGCCCAGGATCACCAGCGCTGTTGCAAGGGAGATTGTGGATGATCACATTGACCACTTCGCTGACCATGGCCCTGAGCCTGATTCTCCCGGCGCCAACTCCCTCGACTGCGGCGCCCCCGCCTCCTGGGCCTGGGTCGCCAATGCCAGTGATCGTGCTGGAGGACCAGTTCCAGAAGCCGCATCAGCTGGCCTCGGAACGAGGCGATGTGATCGTTCTGCTCTACGGGGATCGCCAGAGCGCCGCTGCCAACCAGCTGCTGGGCAGCCAGATCCACGTCCACTTTCATCCGACGGCGCGCGGCCTCCCCCCCCGGCAGGCCAGCCAGGCGCCTGTGAAGCCCATCCCCAACTGGCCCGCCGACGTCCGCATGCCCGAGGTGCGCGTCGTCCCCGTGGCCAGCATTGGCAAGGTGCCGTCGGTAGTCGCCAACATCATTCGCGGACAGTTCCGGACCAAATCGCCGGATGTCGCTGTGGCGCTGGACTTCGAGGATCGCCTGAAGGACACCTTCGGCCTGCACCCGGGGGTGTCGAACCTGGTGGTGGTGGACACCCAGGGAGTCATCCGGCATGTCACGTCGGGAACCTATCACGACAAGCAGGTCGAACAACTGAATCAGTTCCTGGAAAAGCTGCGCTGTGCCGCGGCGCCTGCTCGCAAATAACACGCGTCAGGGTTGCTGGGGGAGGAGGGTGCACGGCGAGTGTGGAGGGGGGGAAATCTCCGCACTCGCCGTCGCTTTTTCTCTGGGCCGCAACCCCCTTCCAGCTCGTTCCCCCCGCGTGCGTCCGGCTTTTCCTGTATCCCCCTCTTGTTTCCCCCCTCTCATTTTCTATGTTCATGTTATGCGCTGCTTCTCGACAACCAGTCGAGCTTTTTTTTGCCGCACTTTGTGAAGATTATCACAAAGTTATCCCAGGGTCGGGGCCGATCATGGACTTCGCACTGTCCACCTACTATCCGATCTTTCTCTTCCTCGCCTTCCTGATTCTGTTTGCGATCGCGGGGACGATCGTTCCGCATCTGGTAGGCCCTCAGCGCATCACCCCCGTCAAGCAGATGCCCTACGAATCGGGGATGGATCCCATCGGCGATGCGCGGAAGCGCTACGATGTGAAGTTCTACCTGATAGCCATCCTCTTCCTGGTCTTCGACGTCGAATTGTTGTTCCTCTACCCGTGGGCGGTCTCTGCCTATGAATTGTTTAGCGAGGGAGCCCTGACGGCACTGAAGGAACCGATTTTCTGGGAAGTGCTTGTCTTTCTGGCCACTCTCGCCGTGGCTTATCTTTACGCTTGGCGACGCGGGGTTTTCAAATGGCGCTAGATTCAACCAGCAGCGTTCTGGTGACCAAGCTCGATCAACTGGCGAACTGGTGCCGCAAGAACAGCCTCTGGCCGATGCCGTTCGCCACCGCCTGCTGCGGGATTGAGCTGATGGCGACGGGGGCCTCCCGGCACGATATCGCCCGTTTCGGTGCCGAGGCCATGCGCTTCACTCCACGCCAGTGTGATCTGATGATCATCGCGGGGCGCATCGTGATGAAGATGGTTCCGGTGATGCAACGGATCTGGCTGCAGATGCCGGAGCCGAAGTGGTGCATCTCCATGGGGGCCTGTGCCTCCTCGGGAGGCGTCTTTGACACCTATGCCGTGGTGCAGGGAATGGATCGTTTTATCCCGGTGGACATCTATGTCCCCGGTTGTCCGCCCCGCCCGGAACAGTTGATTCAGGCGGTGATCGATCTGCAGGAGAAGATCCAGCAGACGGGCACGCTCAAGGGACGCGAATTTGAACAGCGGCAGACGTTGGAGGGCCCAGTGGCGCTCCCGCTCACGGCCCTGCGTCCCGCGGATCTGATCGTCGCCCCGGGCAACTATCTGACGGCCACCCGGCAAAACAGCCACTGAGAGGGACCCGATGACCTTTGATGCTGTTGTCAACCTGCTCCGGCAGCGTTTCGGGGCCGAGCGAATCACCACCTCGCAATTTCGCGACAACCAGCGCATCCACATTCCCGCGGACAAACTGCACGGGATCATGGAGTGCCTGCATCGTGTCGCTGGCTTCGATCTGCTCACCGAACTCTCGGCGGCGGACTATCTGCACTACCCCGATGCGCGCGACCGCTATGGGGTCTGGTATGTGCTGGACAACACCCAGAGCGGCGAGCGCATCGTCGTCAAGACCTGGGTGAATGATCCGGAGCCAACGCTGGCCTCGGTCTACCATCTGTGGAACGGGGCAGACTGGATGGAGCGCGAAGTGTACGACATGTATGGGATTGTGTTTGAGGGCCATCCGGACCTGCGTCGCATCCTGTTGCCCGACGAGTTCTCCGCCTATCCGCTGCGCAAGGACTATCCGATGCGTGGCAAGGGGGAACGTCATAACTTCCCGGCCATCACGCGCGCCCAAAGCTGATCTTGTGAGGAGTGGGCATCATGCCTCTGGAGCTGGCCGACGTTATTGCCCCCCCCGAAGGGGCCGACCGTGAATACCTCTGGACGCTTAATTTCGGTCCGCAGCATCCGGCCACACACACCACGTTGCGCTTGATCCTCACCATCGATGGCGAGGTCGTGGTCAAGGCGGTGCCGGATATCGGCTATCTGCACTCGGGGTTCGAGAAACTTGGCGAGCACCTCGACTACAACCAGTATGTCACGATTGTCGACCGGATGAATTACATCTCGCCGGTTGCCAATGAGATCGCCTGGCATCACAGCGTGGAAACGCTGCTGGGCATCGAACTGACGCCGCGATGCAAATACATCCGCACCATCTTCGCCGAGCTGATGCGCATTCATGACCATCTGCTCTGCTGCGGCGCGGCCGCGCTTGATCTCGGTGCTTTCACCGCGTTTTTGTACCTCTTCGCGCAGCGGGAGAAGATTTACGACATCAGCGAGGCTGCCTCCGGGCAACGCTTCCATCCCAGCTTCACCCGCGTGGGGGGATTGCTGCGTGATGTGGACGATCAGTGGATCGACAAGGTGCGGGCCTTTGTGCGCGGCTTCCCGTCGGTGTACGCCGATGTCTGCCGGCTGCTCAATCGCAACCGCATCTTTGTGGATCGTACCCGTGGCATTGGCGTGTTGACCAGGGAAGAAGCGATCAACACCAGCGCCACTGGGCCGATTGCGCGCGCCAGCGGAGTGACCCGCGATGTGCGCAAGGATCGGCCGTATCTCGCCTACAAGGATTTTGATTTCAAGGTGATCTGCGCCACCACGGGAGATTGCTATTCGCGTTACCTGGTGCGCATGGAAGAGATGCTGGAGAGCATCAAAATTATTCAGCAGGCAGTGGAGAACCTCCCCGCGGGGCCGGTGAATGTGGATGTCAACAGCAAGGTGGTACTCCCCAATCAGTCGTCGGTTTATCGCAGCATTGAAGGGTTGATCCAGCATTTTGAGCTGATCATGCCCAATCGGCAGTGGCAAACACCGTGCGAGGAGGTGTATGCCTCGACCGAATCGCCCAATGGAGAACTGGGCTTTTATGTGGTGGCCGATGGCTCGGGGACGGCCTATCGAGCGCGCACCAGACCGCCGTCGTTCATTCACTTCGCGCTCTTTCCGCGGCTGATCGTGGGACATCAGGTGAGCGATGTGGTGGCCGTGCTGGGCAGCCTTAACATCATTGCGGCGGAGCTGGACCGATGAGCGTGCTGAGCGAGCAGCTAAAAGAGAAAATCAAAAGCTACCTGCCCCGCTATCCAAGCAAGCAGGCCGTCACCTTGCCGGCGCTGCATCTGGTGCAGGACGAGCTGCGCTGCGTGCCTCTGGAGGCAATTCGAGAGATTGCCGATCTTCTGGATCTGAGTCCGGCGGAGGTCCACGACACGATGTCGTTTTACGGCTTCTTCCGCGATGAAAAACATCCGCTGGGAAAAACGCGCCTGTGGGTGTGCCGAAGCCTGGCCTGCATGCTGCGGGGCGGCGAAGAGGTGCTGGGAGAGATCTGCCACAAACTGCAGGTCACGCCGGGAGGCACCTCGGCGGATGGCAAGATCACGGTCGAGTTCGCCGAGTGCATCGGTGCCTGCGAGGGCGCGCCCTGTGTGCTGCTCAACGACGCGGCCCGAATGAATGTCACGCTCGATAAGGTCGATGACCTGTTGAACGAATTACGGCAATAGCCGTTTCACCAAGACTTCAAGGCGATCCGAACGAGCGACGAGGATCTCATGGCCGAGTTTGAACCTGTACTGTTAAGACGGATCGGCAAGCCGAATAGCGCGGCGCTGGAGACGTACCGCGCCGATGGCGGCTATCGCGCGCTGGAAAAAGCCCTGAACAGCATGCAACCGGTCGACGTGGTTAACACGGTGAAGAACTCCGGTCTGCGCGGGCGGGGGGGAGCCGGCTTTCCCACCGGTCTCAAATGGACATTCCTTCCCAAGGATCACCCCGGCCCGATTTATCTCTGCGTTAATGCCGACGAGAGTGAACCGTGCACCTTTAATAATCGCGTGCTGATGGAACAGGACCCGCACCAGGTGCTGGAGGGGATCATCCTGTCGAGTTATGCCATCCGCGCACGCACTGCCTATCTCTACATTCGCTACGAGTATGGCCCGGCGACCCGCGCCATGCAGAAGGCGATTGACGAGGCGTACGCCAGCAACCTGCTGGGACAAAATATCCTGGGGAAGGATTTTCACCTCGATGTCTTTATTCATCGTGGAGCAGGCGCGTACATTTGCGGAGAGGAAACGGGACTGATCGAGAGTTTGGAAGGGAAGCGGGCCTGGCCGCGCATCAAACCGCCCTTCCCGGCGGTCGAAGGAGCGTTTCGCAAGCCGACCATCGTCAATAACATCGAGACAATGGCCTGTGTGACCCATATTCTTGATCGCGGACTGGAGTGGTTCCGCTCGCTTGGCGTGCCGCCTGATCCCAACAATCCGCGCGACGCGGGATCGTTTGGCCCCAAACTCTACAACCTGAGCGGCCATGTGAACCGCCCCGGCACCTACGAGGCGCCGATGGGCATCACCGTGCGTGAACTGATCGACAAATACGGCGGAGGGGTCTGGCAAGGGCGCAAGGCCAAGGGAGCGATTCCCGGCGGAATCAGCATGGGAGTGATCACCGAGGCCGAGTTCGACATGCCGCTGGATTTCAACGGCCCTGGCAAGGTCGGCTGCCTGGGGCTGGGCACCGGTGCGGTGACGGTGTTCGACGAGACCACCAGCATTGTCGATGTGCTGGCCAATATCTGCCGCTTCTTCGCCCATGAATCGTGCGGCCAGTGTACCCCGTGTCGTGAGGGGACCGGGTGGATGGACAAGATTGCCGACCGCATCAAACACGGCCAGGGACGTCGCGAGGACCTCGATATCCTCGCCGAGGTGGGGAATCGCATCGGCATCATGCCGGGCACCACAATTTGCGGGCTTGCCGACGGCGCCGGCTGGCCGGTGAAGCTGGCCGTGAAGAAGTTTCGCGCCGAGTTTGAGGCGTTTATCCGGGACGGGAAGAAGAGCACAGTGAAGTCGTTGGCCCTGGTGCATTGACCCACGGACATCTGGAGACCACACATGCGCGCATTGGTGTCGATCCTGACGGTTTTCGGTGCGGTCCTGCTCCTGAGCGGGACGGCGCAGGCCCAGACCCGCACCGCCAATGATCTCAAACAGATCGGCCTGGCGTTTCACAACCATTGCGACGCCATTGCCAAGGCACCCACCAAGGGCGCCGACCTGGCCCCGTATCTGGAGAACAACAAGCGGATTCTGGACCTGCTGGCCTCCGGCGAAATCGTCTTCCTCTACGGGGTGAGTGTGCAGGATCTGGTGAAGTCTGGCAAGGGGTTGAGCAAGATCGTGATCGGCTACGAGAAAGTGGTCCCCACCAAGGGCGGCTATGTTCTCTTCGGCGACGGTTCGGTCAAAAAAATGACCCCTGAGGAGTTCAAGCAAGCACCGCTGGCCAAGAAGTAATCCCCCAGGGAGTGGGCGCGCTTGGCTCGCCCACTCCTTCCCACTGCCTCGCCAGGACAACGCCCCGGTTCCCTGACCACCGAGAGATCATCCACGCATGGCCACAGTCTTCGTCAACGTCCTGCCTGATGCCAACGGCAAACCGCCACGCTCTGATCTGATCAAGGTTGAGGTAGGGGGGCAGAAACTCACCCTCGCGCCGGTGGACATCGGCAACGAGAAGTTGAACCTGATTCAGGCCGCCGAGCGCGCCGGCGTCTTTGTCCCCCACTATTGCTGGCATCCGGCCCTCACCGTGGTGGCCAGTTGTCGGATGTGTCTGGTGCAGACGGGGCGTCGCGATCCGGACAAGAACGATCCCGCGAAGATCAACTGGAGCCTGCTCCCCAACAAGGTTGTGCCGGCTTGTCAAACCCCCGCCACCGACGGCACGATCATTGTCACCAACAATCCGCTCGCCAAAAATGCCCAGGCCGACACCCTGGAAGGGATTCTGCTCAACCATCCCCTCGACTGCCCGGTCTGTGACAAGGCTGGCGAGTGCATGCTCCAGGACTACAGCTATCGCTATGGGCGCGCACAGAGCCGGATGATCGACGAGAAGAACACGCCGCCGAACAAGCCACACATTGGCGACAATGTGACGTTGTTCACCGATCGGTGCATCATGTGTTCGCGCTGTGTGCGCTTCACGCGCGAGGTGGCCGGGACCGCCGAGTTACAGATCATCAATCGCGGCCATCACTCCGAGATCGATATCTTCCCGGGGGAACCGCTCAATAACAAACTGGCCACCAACGTCGTCGATCTGTGCCCGGTGGGTGCATTGTGCAGCAAGGACTTCCTCTACACGCATCGCGTCTGGAACCTGAAAACAGTGGACTCGGTGTGTGCGGACTGTAGCACCGGGTGCAGCATTCATCTGGACACGAACAAGAGCGTGGTCTACCGCCTGCGTCCGCGTCACAATCCTCAGGCGCAGGGCTATTTCATGTGCGACGACGGCCGGCTGGGGTATCACTATGTGAACGCCCCAGAACGGATTGTCCGTCCGCAGATGCGCACCGAACAGACTCTCACGCCGACGCCCTGGAACGAGGTCCGGCAGGCACTGGTGCAGGATCTGAAGGCCGCCGTGCAACGCGATGCCACGGGGGTGCTGGGGGTGCTCTCGCCGTTCCTCACCTGCGAGGAGGCGTACTTGCTGGCGAAGTTCCTCAAGGGACTGTCGGGGCAGGTCCGACTGGCCCTCGGCCCGGTGCCCGTCGTTGGTCAGGACGATACCTATCCCAAGGATCGCCGGGGGAATCCGATTCAGCCGGTGCGCTTTACCATCCGCGCGGAGAAATGTCCCAATCGCCGCGGTGTGGAGGAGGTGTTGCGGCATTTCCAGGGCGACCTCATCCCGTTCGACGAGGTGATCCGGTCCGCGCAGAGCAACAGTATCCAGGCGCTCTATCTCGCGGGGGGGTATCCGCCGCGCGAAGAGGGATGGATTCGCACCGACCAGGCCGAGCACCTGAAGAACATTCCCTTGCTGATCGTTCAGGATCTGCTGCCCTCGCCAATCAGCAGTGCTGCGAAGTATCTCCTCCCCGCGTCGAGTTTTGCCGAGAAGGAAGGAACCTTTGTCAACCACGCCGGACTGGCCCAGGCGCTGCGCTGGGGAGTGACTCCGCCCGGTGAATGCCGCGTCGATGGCCAGATCTTCCTCGATTTGCTCGAACGGCGCGGGCTCATCCACGCGCCCACGGTGCGGCAGGAACTGGGGCAGGAGATTCCCTACTTCGCGCCTCTGGCCCAGGGCGACCTTGGCGAATATGGCATACCACTGCAAGGCTAACGGAATGACACAGACGAGGGACGCTGAACGGACTCGCCAGAACGCGTGTCGGAGAGCAGGATTTCATGATTGAATACAACCTTGTGGCGAGCATCCTGACGATCGCGATCGTCTTCGGCGCGGTGCAGGGAATCTGCGCCTACTCGATCCTGGCCGAACGCAAGATCAGCGCCTGGTTGCAGGAACGCCTGGGTCCCAACCGCGTGGGCCCGCTCGGTCTGCTCCAACCGATCGCCGACGGCGTGAAATTTGTGCTCAAGGAACAGGTGATCCCCGATCATGTGGATCGGGTCTTTTACCTGGTGGCGCCGTCGATCGCGGTGGTGACCGCCTCGATCGCCCTGTGCGCGGTGCCCGTGGGGCGAACCACCCCCGCGCCGGTCAAGCCATGGACCGGCACCGTGGCAGGGGAGCAGCAGTTTCTGGCCCAGCACGGCCCCGAGTGGAAGCAAACCGTCGAGCAGTACAACGATACCTACCAGTTCATGATCGCGCCGCACCTTGATATTGGCTTCCTGTTCATCTTTGCCACGGGAAGTCTCGCCGCCTACGCGATCGTGCTCGGAGGGTGGTCGTCGAATAACAAGTACAGTCTGCTCGGGTCCCTCCGAGCCAGCGCTCAGATGATCAGCTACGAGATCCCGATGGGGATGGCGATCCTGGGCGTGGTCCTCTTCGCCGGGTCGCTCAATCCCGAGAAGATCATTCAGGACCAGGCCGACAGCGGCATGTGGAATATCTTCTATCATCCGCTGGCGTGCATCCTCTTTGTCACTGCCGTCTTTGCGGAGTGCAATCGTCTGCCATTCGATCTCGCGGAAACCGAACAGGAACTGGTCGGCGGCTATCACACCGAGTACAGCGGGATGAAGTTCGCCTTCTTCTTTCTGGGCGAATACACCCACATGGTCACCACCAGTCTGCTGGTCACGCTGTTCTTTTTTGGCGGCTGGCACTTCTGGGGGCTCAACTTCGACGGTTTCCTGGGCGTGGTCTTCAAGTTGATCATCTTCGTTACCAAGATGCTCGCCTTCATCGCCTTTTACATGGTGATTCGCTGGACAATCCCGCGTTTCCGCTTCGACCAGCTGATGGGGATGGCGTGGAAGGTGTTCATCCCGCTCACGCTCATCAATCTGCTCGCAACCCTGCTGGTCAAGCACTATGGGTTACCGCTCCTGGTCCTGACGCCGATTTCGCTGGGGTTGTTGCTCGCCGCGGGGTGGTTCACGCTGGTGCTGCCGCCGGAACCGCAGCGTTCGCCAATCCCCTTCCGCCCGACGTCGCCAACTGCTCGTACCGTGATGCGCTGAACCCGGGAGAGGTGTCTTCATGCCTGTGCCGCCGTCGGACATTCGCTGGGTCGAGGAACCCAAACTCGGGCTGGCCGAGATGCTCTATCTCCCCTCCATCGCGCAGGGGATGATCACGACGATGAAACGCATCGTCCAGCCCAAGATTACCCAGGAGTTTCCCGAGCAACGCCCCCAGTTGCCGGCGAACTATCGCGGGGTGCATCGTCTCAATCGCGATGAGCAGGGACGGGTGCGCTGCGTGGCCTGCTACATGTGCTCGACCGCCTGCCCCGCCCATTGCATCGACATCGTTGCGGCGCCCTCGCCATGGCCGGATCGGGAGAAGTATCCCGAGACGTTTGTCATCGACGAACTGCGGTGCATCTATTGTGGCATGTGCGAACAGGCTTGCCCTGTCGATGCCATCGAATTGACAACCTTGTGTGATCTCACCGGCTTTAGCCGCGAAGAGATGATGTTCGACAAGGAAAAGTTGCTGAGCGTCTTTGACCAGACCGTGCAGCGTGGGACGGATCCGGTGCGGACGCGCGGCGGACGGCTCGGGGTGGCGTCGGAGTTGCCCCCCGAGGGAGGAGTCACCACCTCCTCGACCGCCCAGAGCTAACAGGACCTTTGCGGAGCGGAGATCTCCCCACCTCGCTCCCTTTCTCCTAGACGAACGAGCGGTGTCGCTTATGTTCCTGTTGAATTTTCTGAGCAGCGGACTGAAGCTGGTGTTCGTCGATCAGTGGCCGCTGACACTCGCCGCGGTGGTGGGCTTGCTCGCCATCTACCTGTTGCTGCCGCGACCGCGTCGGCTGCCGTTGGTGTGGGGGATTGCGGCGGGGATCGCAGCTCTCTTCGCCGTCGTCGTTCTGGTGATTCCGCCCACGCGGCTCAGCGTCGAGGGAGTGATCTTCTACGTCTGTGCGGTCACGGCGATTCTCGCGGGCGGTCTGCTGGTCACGCAGCGCAACCCGGCCCGAGCAGCCCTCTCCTTCGCCCTCGTGGTCCTCGCCACCTGTGGCATGTTCGTCCTCCAGGCCGCGCCCTTCCTCATGGCGGCCACGATCATTGTGTACGCGGGGGCGATCATCGTCACCTTTCTCTTCGTGCTCATGCTGGCCCAGCAAGAGTTTCCCTCCGATGCCGATGCACGCTCGCGGGAACCGCTCCTGGCAACCGCCACGGGGTTTGTGCTCCTGGGCACGCTGCTTTACCTGATTACCACCACCTACCAGCATCCCACGCTGCAGTCGCATCTGGACGAGGTGACTGCTGGCTTGCAGAGCATTCAAACGCTGGTGCAGCAGCAGGAACTGGGACAGTCTCCCAGTCAGGAAGATCTGGACAGGGCGATCAAGGAGAACATGGCGAAGGTGACTGCCTTTGAGGAGTGGTGGAAAGAACAACATAAAACCTCGGAAGGCGATCCGCCGATTCCCACCGATCCGCTGGGGCAAGCTCTGTACGATGCGGAGGGGGCGTTCGAGCGTCAGAAAGCGAACCTGGGACGGGACGATGTCAGTCTGGTGGATCTGGAAGCGGCGCTGGACAAGATCCGGGCTGCCGCCGAGATCCACCTGGGTACGCTGCGTCCCCATGTCGCGACGAGCGGGGAATCGGGTCGCCTGCGTCCGTGGATCGAGAGCATCTGCCAAGCCACAACACGGATCCGCAAACTACGCGAGGGAACTCCCACCACCGAGGATCGCGTGCTCGGGCTGAGCGAAACGAAGAAGCAGCTGGACGATTTTCAGGAGGTCTGGCAGGGGTCGGTGCAGAAGATGACTGAGCCCAATCGCACCCTCCCGGAAACCGTCCGCCTGAGTCAAGCACTGACCCAGGCCCGCACCCGCCTGACGGAGCAACTCGATCGCGCCCGGGGGGACAAGCCAGTTGAGTTCAAGGAGATCGAGAGCGACCTGGACCAGGTGCGGACGGCGGCCGTCGTGGCGCGGGGCACCCTGCGTCCACGCACCGATTTTCTCTCCGACCTGAGCGGGCCGCCTGCGAGCCTGATGCCGGGAGAGATTCGTCGGGATGAATACGGGCGCCCCCACCTGCCCGCGCAGAATTCCGCCTACCTGGGCCGCTCGCTCTTTGGCGATTATCTGCTCGCGGTCGAGATGGGCGGCATGTTGCTCCTGGTGGCGACGGTGGGAGCCATTGCCATCGCCTACCGCAAGCCGACGCCGCGAGCCACCCCTGCGAATGTGATGGCCGACCCTGCCGGGAGAACCGCATGAACCCCGTACCGTTACAACATTTTCTGGTGGTGGGCGCCATCCTCTTTGCGCTGGGGGCCATCGGCTTCATGACTCGGCGGAACCTGATCATCATGTTCCTCTGTGCCGAGATGATGCTGCAAGGGGTGGCACTCAACCTGGTGGCGTTCGCGCGCTACCGTGGTAATCTCCAGGGGCAGTCGTTTGTTCTCTTCATCATCACAGTGGCGGCCTGCGAGGCAGCCCTGGCGCTGGCGCTGATCCTGGTGCTGTACAAACGCAAGAATTCGCTTGATGTGAGCCTGTGGCAAGAGTTGCGCGAGGAGAGCGAGGAACCCACCCTCGACGAGGAACCGCTGGAAAGCCCGCCGGAGACTTCCGCCATGCCGCACTTGCCGCCCGCCGGCCGCGAACCGCAGAAGAAGCGCGAGGAAACGAGCCATGTCTGAGGTGTTTTCGTACCTGTGGCTGATCCCAGCCCTCCCCCTGCTGGCGGCGACCGTGACCGCGTTCTTTGGCCCGCGGTTCCTCAAGCACAACAGCCACTGGCCCTGTGTCGCTTCGGTGGCGCTCTCCGCCTTGCTCTCCTTCGCTGTCTTCTTCGCCGTGCGCGGCACCTTCCACGAGGGGCCGCCTCCGCTTGGCGAACGCGCCAATACGGTCTTCAAGACCTATTACACCTGGTTCGAGGCGGGCACGCCCGGCACGCCCGATCATCTGCAGGTGGGACTGACCCTGCGGGCCGATCCGCTCACGGCGATCATGCTCATCACCGTCACTTTCATCGGCCTGCTCATTGCGATTTACTCGATCGGCTACATGCATGATGATCCGGGCTATCCTCGGTTTTTTGCCGCCGTGGCCCTCTTCATCACCTCCATGACCCTGCTCGTGCTGGGGGACAACTTCCTGGTGCTCTTTGCCGGCTGGGAAGGCGTGGGGTTGTGCAGTTACTTGTTGATCGGCTTCTGGTACAGCAAACCGGCGGCCGCGGCGGCTGCTCGCAAGGCGTTTCTGGTGACGCGTATCGGCGACGCCGGGATGCTGCTGGGCATCTCGCTCCTCTGGTTCAAATGCGGGTCGCTCCAGTACGACGCGGTCTTCGCCACCCTGCCGGCGCTCAAGGCGGCCCAGGCGACCGAGCCGTGGCTGCTGACCGCCATCTGTCTGCTTCTGTTCTGTGGCGCGGCGGGGAAGTCGGCCCAATTTCCGTTGCATGTGTGGTTGCCCGACGCGATGGAAGGTCCCACCCCCGTGAGCGCCCTGATCCACGCCGCCACCATGGTGACAGCGGGGGTCTATCTCGTGGCGCGCTGCACGCCTCTGTTTAGCGCCGCCCCGGATGCGCAGCTGGTGGTCGCCTGCATTGGCGGCTTCACTGCGCTGCTCGCCGCGCTGATTGCCCTGACCCAGACCGATCTCAAACGCGTTCTCGCTTACTCCACCCTCAGTCAGCTGGGCTACATGTTCCTGGCGCTGGGAAGTGCCGTGGCGCTGGAGGACGGGGCGGAACAGCCCCTGGTGATCCTCGCGGTCACCGCGGCGATCTTCCATCTGCACACGCATGCCTTTTTCAAGGCCCTTCTCTTCCTCAGCGCAGGCAGCGTGATGCATGCCATGGGGGGAGTTATCGACATGCGCAAATTTAGTGGGCTGAAAAAGGTGATGCCCACCACGCGCTGGACCTTCCTTTGCGGGGCGGTGGCGCTGGCTGGGCTCCCCATTTTCTCCGGCTTCTGGAGCAAGGACGAGATTCTGGCCGCGGCGTACGAGGCGAGCCACGTGAGTAAGCCTTTCGGGGGCGTTTATATCGTTCTTTTCCTGGCCGGGTTGATCACCGCTGGGTTAACGAGTTTCTACACCTTCCGTGCGTACTTCATGACGTTTGAAGGCGAGGAGAAGATCCCGCACGAGGCGGGCCATCACGCCCATGAATCGCCACCCGTGATGACCGTGCCGTTGCAGATCCTGGCGTTCTTCGCGCTGTTTATCGGCCTGATCCTGGGACCGACCCACCTGTTTGGGGGCTTTCTGGAGAAGACTCCCGACCTGCCCAAAACGGTGGAGGAGGGGCACAACTGGATTCTCATGCTGGGCAGCACCCTCTTCGCGCTGGCCGGGACCGGGCTGGCCTATTACTTCTACCTGCTCAAACCCGCGCTGCCCGCGCTGCTGGCCACCCGCCTGCAGGGGTTGTATCAGCTTTCGTACAACAAGTTCTACATTGACGATCTGTACGATTTCTTCATCGTCAAACCGCTGGTGGGGGCCGCCGACTTCACCCGCATCTTTGACAAGGTTGTGGTGGATAGCCTGGTCGATGTGGTGGGCGAGATGCCCCCGCTGGTGGGAGCCCTGTTGCGCCCGTTGCAGAACGGGCTGGTGCAGTACTATGCCGTCACCATGATGATCGGGCTGACGATGTTATTGATTGCCCTGGCGCGCTCCTGACGAGCGCGCGGAGTCGCGCTGAGCGCCAGAGGAATCCTTTCGGGAGTAGAGCCACCGTGAATCCGCTGACGACTGAATCCATCCTCCACAGCTTTCCGCTGATCATCCCGGAAGCGCTCCTGTGCCTGGTGGCCTGTGTCCTCTTCCTGGGGGGCACCTTCCGTCCGGGCCGCCATCTGTGGGGGAGCGTGGCGTTCCTGGCGCTGGTGGTGGCGCAGATCGTGGTCAGCACCACTCCGCCGCGTGCCTTTGCCTCCAGCGAAGCGGCACGCTCGGCGCTCTTCTCCGCCCCCATCTGGCTCGACTCCTACGGCGTGCTGATCAAAACCCTCGCCCTTGTGGGCGGAATGATCCTGGTCCTGCTCAGCTGGAACGAGATCGACGACCACCATGCGCCGGAGTACCACGGCTGTCTGTTGACCATCATCGCCGGGCTGTGTTTCACTGCCGGAGCGAATGACCTGGTCACGCTCTTTCTGGCGCTTGAGTTGATTAGCATCCCCACCTATGTTCTCCTCTATTTGCCGCGTGTGGAAGCAACTGCCCAGGAGGCGGCCCTCAAGTACTTCCTGCTGAGTATCTTTAGCTCGGCGTTGCTCCTCTTTGGCTTCAGCTACCTCTACGGCTTGAGTGGAACCACCAATCTGCACGGGATTATCGATGCGGTCGCGGGGCAGGATCTGCTCGAAGCACGTGTGGTCCCGGGAACGTTGATCGTGGCGGTCTTCATGGTGGTGGCCGGGCTGGGGTTCAAGATCACCGCCGTCCCCTTCCACTACTACGCCGCCGATGTGTACCAGGGGACGACCACTCCGTGTGCCGCTCTGCTGGCCTATGTGCCCAAGGTGGCAGGGTTCGTCGCGCTGGTGCGCGTGCTGGGGTTCCTCCCCTACAACCTCGGCGCAGAACGCGGCTTTGGACCGATGGCGACCTCGCAGGTTTCGATGCTCCTGTGGATCCTGGCGGCGGTCACCATGACAACGGGGAATATCCTGGCCCTGTGGCAGACCAACCTCAAGCGTCTGCTGGCCTATTCCAGCGTTGCCCACGCAGGGTACATGCTGATCGGCCTCGCGGTGGCTCCGCACATCAACTTCCGCACTGGGCCGACGGCGCTGATCCGGGCGGGGAGCGTGGATGCCATCCTCTTCTACCTGGCGGCCTACGGAGCGATGACCATCGGTGCCTTTGCGGTGCTGGCGTGTCTAAGTTCGCGTGAACGCCCCGTGGAGGAGATCAAGGATCTGGAAGGACTCAGCCGTTCCAATCCCGGGATAGCGTTGCTGCTCGCCCTCTTCCTCTTTAGCTTGCTCGGCATGCCGTTGACCGCCGGCTTCTGGGGGAAGGCGTTGCTCTTCCTCAGCGCGTTCATGGTGGAGAGTGATCCGACCGCGCTCGATGGGGGTTCCGTGGCGCGCTGGTTTCGG
Organism: Planctomycetota bacterium; assembly: GCA_029777335.1. Classification (GTDB taxonomy): domain Bacteria; phylum Planctomycetota; class Planctomycetia; order Gemmatales; family Gemmataceae; genus JAKOSN01. The sequence continues at coordinate 1,494 of JAKOSN010000171.1, read as the reverse complement.
ATCCTGGCGATCATTGGGGCGATCAACGCCGCGATCGCTGGCTATTACTATCTGCGCGTGATTGCGGCGATGTACCTGCTGGAGCCGCGTCCGGGAGAAAAGCCGCTCCCCCGACCGAAGTTGTCGCCAGCGCTGGTGGCGGTCTTCGCCTGTGCCGCGATCACCTTGTTACTGGGCGTGATTCCCTCGCTGCTGTCCAACCGGGCGCAAAAGGCGGCCGAGGGCAAGGTCCCGGTCGCCACACTCCCGGTCGAACAACAGCAGGCGGAACGGTGACCGCGCACGACGCCCTTCCGCGGGTCGTCCTGACCCGTTTCGCCCTTGCGGAAGCGACTCTCTCTCTGCGTGCGCTGGGCAACGCGGGCGGCTTCAGTGGTGCCTCGCTGTGGCAGGTCCACGGTGCGACGGAGAGTTGGTGTCTGCGTGCCTGGCCTGCCGAGCGCACGATTCTCTCCCTGGAGCAAATGCATCGGTGGCTCGCCGATCTGGAAGGAGCGCGTCTGCCCTTCATCCCGCGCTTGCGACGCACTCCTCAGGGGGGGACCTGGGTTCAGGAAGGAGGACGCTTCTGGGAAGTGACCACCTGGCTCCCCGGGGTGGCAGACTTCCAGCAGACGCCCACGCCGGAGCGATTGCGTCTGGCTTGCCGCGCTCTGGCACAGGTGCATCAATGCTGGCAAACGGCGCAGATCCTGCCAGGGCCCTGTCCCGCAGTGCAGCGCCGACTCGAAGTGCTCCGCAACTGGGAAAGCCGGCTTCAGAGTGCTTGGACTCCGTCGCACCTCGCCCTCACCTCGTCCCCATTCTCTCCCTGGATCGAGCGTGCCTGGCCCCGATTGTTCCCGGCCGTGCAGGAGGACCTCGCTCTGCTCGCCCCCTGGAAAGAGCGCGCAGTCCCGCTCCAGCCGTGCCTGTGTGATGTGTGGCACGATCATCTGCTGTTCGTGGGCAACGAACTCACCGGATTGATCGATTACGGGGCAATGAAGATCGATCATGTCGCCGTCGATCTGGCGCGCATGCTGGGGAGCCTGATCGAGGACGAGGAACACGCCTGGCGGATCGGCCTGACAGCCTACCGCGCCGTGCGCCCGCTCACCGCAGATGAGGAGACCCTGGCGCGCCTTCTGGATCGCGGCAATAGCGTGGTCGGGATTCTGACCTGGCTGCACCGCCTCCTGGTGGAGCAACGGCGCTATCCGGACGAGCACGCAGTGGCGCGCCGGCTGGCGGTGCTGGTGTCGCGTCTGGAACGGCGATCCTCCAAGGTGCACATCTGCACCCCAGTTCAGCAGGGCGGAACGATGATTCGGGTCCCCTTCTGAACTTTCCTTGCGTATAGTGACAAAGGAACCTTTTTGGAGAGGAGCACGGGTCGTGCACGCGGAGTTGCTGGCGGTTGAAGGAGAGACACACTGGGTAGGCAACCTCCTTCTGCTGTCCACCGTCCCAGCGCTGGTGGCATTGAACGGGCTCTTCGTGGCAGCAGAATTT
>JAKOSN010000170.1 GCA_029777335.1 Planctomycetota bacterium | reverse complement strand
TCACTGTACCGATCCAATTGGGAGACCTGATTGCGCACCGTGTAGGTCAGGTCCATGCGCAACGGAGTCTGCCCCACGCCGCCAAAATCGCGTTCGGTCAGGAGATTGATCGCATTGTAGACCGAGGTAGTGACACCCCCCTGGGAATCGTCGACCCGGGTGGTGTTCCCCACGGCATCGAGGGTGTAGGTGAGCACCTGGCCAAAGAGTCCCTGCTCGCTGGTCACCCGCGACAGTCCATCATAGACCCACGTTAGGGTGCCATTCTGATCGGCCAAACTGGTGGTGTTCCCCAGCGCATCATACACATGGGTAATGGTGTTGACCGTGCTGCCACCCGAATCCTTCCACACCTCGCTGAGGACACGGTTATCGTTGTCGTAGGTGAACTCCTGCCGTTGCCCCAGCCGATCGGTCTTGCCACTCAACCGTCCCGCGCCGTCATAGGCCATCGTCAGGCTGTGTCCAAGCGGATCGATGACCTCCGTCTGCCGATTGAGCGCGTCGTAGACCATGGTGGTGCGATTCCCCACCGCATCGACCCGCACGGTATTATTGCCCACGCCATCATAGACCAGCGTGGTGGTCCCCGTCAGGGCATCGACCACCTGCGTTTGCCGATTGAGGTTGTCATAGACGTAACTGGTCACGTGCCCCAGCGGATCGCTCGTTTGGGCCACATTGCCCACGGCGTCGTAGACTGTGCTGCTCAGCGCTCCCACGGGACTTTGGACACTGACCTGGCGATTGAGGGCATCATAGGTGTACGACGTGATTTTCCCCAGCGCGTCGACCTTCTGGGTCACGTTACCCACGCCATCATAGACGACGGTGCTGGTGTGATTGAGCGCATCGGTGACCGCCACCGCCCGGTTGAGTGCATCATACGTCGACGTGGTCCGATACCCACGGGCATCGACCTGGGCCACGGCATTCCCCACCGCGTCATAGACCACGGTGCTCACATTCCCCAGCGGATCGAGGACTTCCACCTGGCGATTAAGGCTGTCGTAACTGACCGTGGTCCGGTGCCCCAAGGCATCGATCTTCGCCGTCACATTGCCCACGGCATCGTAAACGGTGCTGCTGACCTGACCCAGCGCGTCCTGGATCTCGGTCTGGCGATTAAGGGCGTCGTAGAGGTAACTGGTGCGGTGCCCCAACGGATCGACCTGCGCCAGCGTGTTGCCCACCGCATCGTAGACCACACTGCTCACATTCCCCAGCGCATCGAGCGTCTCGGTGCGTCGGTCCAAGCTGTCGTAGGTATAACTGGTGCGATAGCCGCGCGCATTGACACTGGCGACCACATCCCCCACGGCGTTGTACACCGTGGTCCCCACATGCCCCAGCGCGTCCTTGATCTCGGTCTGGCGATTGAGGCTGTCGTAGGTGGCCGTGGTGCGCCGGCCCAGGGCATCGACCTGGACGGTGGCATTCCCCACGGCATCATAGACCGTGGAAGAGACATGCCCCAGCGCATCGGTGACCTCGGTCTGCCGGCCCGCGTCATCGTAGCGGTAACTGGTGCTGTGCCCCAACGCATCCTGGCGGGAAGTGAGACGCCCGGCGGCATCGTAGACCATACTGGTGCGATTCCCCAGCGCATCGAGCGTGCCCGTCTGCCTATTAAGCGCATCGTAGCTGTAGGTGGTGCGTCGTCCCAACACATCGATTTGGGCCTCCACGTTGCCCACGGCGTTGTAGACGGTGGTGGCCAGATGGCCGGCCGCGTCCTCCACCTGGATCTGCCGTTGCAACGAATCGTAACTGTAACTGGTGCGGTGCCCCAGGGCATCGATCTGGGCCAGCACCTGCCCTTCGCTGTTATACACCGTGGTGGTGCGATTGCCCAGCGCATCCTGGACCTCGGTCTGCCGGCCCTGGCTGTCGTAGCTAAAGGTGGTGCGTCGACCCAGGGCATCGATCTGGACCTGCACCTGGCCGGCGCTGTCGTAGATGACCGTGCTGCGCTGTCCCAGGGCATCGAGCGTTGCCGTGCGGCGATTGAGGTTGTCATAGACGTAGCTGGTGCGTCGTCCCAGGGGGTCGACCTGCGCCACCACATTGCTACTGGCATCGTAGACGGTGGTCCAAAGTCCCCCGGCCGCATCCTCTTTCTGCACCAACCGATCGAGACTGTCGTAGGTGTAGGTGGTGCGTCGGCCCAACGCATCGATCTCCACCTGGACCCGGCCGTGGGCATCGTAACTACGCTGGCTGGTGTTGCCCAGCGGATCGGTGTCGCTCGTGGGGCGATGGAGGTTGTCGTAGTTCGTGCTCCAGTGGTGGCCCAGCGCATCCTCGCTCCCGGTGGGATCGCCCGAGGCGTTGTACTGGGACAGGCTCCACTCCCCCAGGGCATTGCCGGACGCGACCAGTCGTCCCAGGGCATCAAAACTGCTCTGCGCCGCCTGACCGAGGGCATCGAGCGTGCCGGTCACCTGGTCCAGGGCGTCGTAGAGATACTGGCTGGTCTGCGCCTCCGCCGTGCCGGAGGCCAGGGTCACTGAGACCAGGCGTTGCAGGTTGTCGTAGCTGCGGGCCGTGATGGTCCCCAAACTATCGATCGTTTGGAGCACATTGCCCGCGGCGTCGTAGACGGTGGTGACCACCCGTTCGTCGGCGGTGCCCGCGGCATACTTGGTGACGGTGAGACGGTGGCGAGCATCGTAGGTATAGTCGGTGCGAATGCCGCGCGGATCGGTGCTGCTGAGCTGATCGCTGACGGCGTTATAGGCGTAGGTGGTGACCTGGGCGTCGCTGGTGCCCTGCGCCAGCGTCAGCGTGGTCAGCCGGTTGAGGGCATCGTATTCATACAGGGTGATACGTCCCAGCGGATCGATCTGCTGGCTGACCTGGCCGACCGCGTTGTACACGGTGGTGCTCAGCCGCGCCGAGGTGCTGCCCGCGCCCTGGGTCATTCCCGTCAGGCGATTGAGGCCATCGTAGGCATAGGTGGTGCGATTGCCCACGGGATCGACCTGCTCGGTCACGTTGCCGGCGCTGTCATAGACGCTGGTGGAGACATGGCCGTTGGCATCGGTCTGGGTGGTCTGCCAACCGCGCTGGTTATAGGTAAAGCCGGTGGCAAAACCGAGTTCATCGACCGTTCTGGTGATCTCCCCGGCCCGGTTGTACTGCTGCTGCGTGCTCCCTCCCAGCGCATTGGTGGCACTGCTGAGACGTTCGCGGTTATCAAAGGCGGACGCCGTGGCGTAGCCATTGCCATCCCACTGCAATGTGGGCCGACCCGCCTCGTCATAACTAATCACGCTACTGCGTTGCTCGGGGGTGCCGACCGCATCCAGGATGCTCAGCAACTGGCCGCGCGCATTGTAGCTATACGAGGTCAGTCCATTGAGTTCATTGCGGAAGGAGGTCTGCACGCTGCGCTACTGATCCTTTACGCCTTGGAACCATCTCTTCCATTCGTCAGGATCGGTCCCGTAGCGCTGTCCCGTGAGACGTCGAAGCGCAATGCCAAAATCTGCAACACCTCTTCGCCTGCTGTAGATATGATCAAGTGGTCCGGCAAATGGGGCCCCGTAGTGCCGCTCCATCGCTGAGATCAATGGTGGCACCGCTTTGGGATCCCCTATTTTCCCCAATGCGGACGCCGCCCAGCTACGGACACAATCGCTGGGATCATCAAGTGTTTGGATGAGTGCGGGGACAGCGTCAATAGATCGTCGTTTCCCCAGTTCTCTGGCAGCAGCTATCCGCTGCCATTCGTCCTCGGCTTGTAGCTGGTGGATTAATTCTTCAGTTTGGGGATCTTCTAGATGGACTCTTAGCTCCCCCGTTACCGCCAGTTGCGGGTTTGGTCTCGTGGACGCCGCGATGTCGCTCAGGAGCAGGAGAACCAGGAGGAGGACACCTCCGAGTCCCAGAAGCGCGAATCGGTTGGGGGACAAGTTCGCGATCAACTGCATCATAATGGTGTCCTTAGTTAATTTGTGACCCCGTGAATGTAGCTTCGTTCGTCTTCATGTTATCACGCTTGGGCTGGTCAATCATGACATCGTACCAGATTCGCGCTACCTGTTTTCCTTTTTTGTCACGAAGAATCACCAGAAAATTACTCTTAGACGTATATGGGAAGTAGGTCGGTGGGATTGGTCTGCGTTGCCTGTCCAGGTTCAGCCCGGGTGCATCCGCAACAATGAGGTACGTCTTATCTTTGGAGACCCAGATTTCATGGCCTTGGGGACCATCCTTATCTGCGACGTCAGAATCAATCTTCTTTTTTTCTCCTTGGAACCCCTTCCCTTTCTGCCCCTCGACCTGTCTCCCCTTATCCTGGGCGGTATCTGTTGACGCCACGTAACGCTCAACGCTGATCTGATCGAGATTCTTCCCTTCGATCACAATCCAATGAATGGAGCATTTTCGCCTGTTTTTGCATTGTGGTGTGGTCCGACTTGGTTGAGTTGCCATCCCCTATCAATCAATTGTCTGGAAAAATGGGAAAATGCACCATCGTTCCTGAGGGTCATCATCATGGTGGTTTTTAGAAGCGAACGAACTTGCTCCACATCTTTCACCAGTACCACAGCGGTGATCTTGGGCGCCGTTTTGTCATCTGCGGGAGCGACGGGAGTTTGGGGTGGAGTTGGGATCGGTATCTTCACGATAGCTCCACCAACCGCCCCACGCACGGCCCCACCAATACCTCCAGCCACTTGCAACCCACTCGGATCGGTCGCATTCGTCGGACTATTCCCCACATACCGGCTCAGGTTAGCATCCCCCGGTCGAAAGCGGTCGGGATCCTGCTCGATCCACCTGCCGGTCCACGAATCGTACATTCGTGCGCCATGCCGTTGCAGACCTGTCTCTGCGTCATGCAGGCGGCCCGTGCCACGGATGTCATCGCCATTGCTTGGACTGCTCTCACGGGTCACATTCAGGAAGGCGTCGTACACGATGTTATCGATCAGGGTTCCACTATTATCCGTGATTCCCACCACGGAACCGAGGCGATCCTGGTGATACCACGACGCGGTCCCTGCGCCATCGATGCGGGCCAGGGGTTGGTCGATCCCGTCGCCAAAGAGGCGACGCATCAGCAGTGCATTACTGCCATCCAACTCGGCCCACACCTCGAAGTTCTCCAAGCCCTTCAGGGGGTAGGGTTGGTTGAAGCCATCGACGGGGTGTTTCCAGCCATCCACGCCATAACGTGTGGTCGTGGTGGTGCTGCCATCCCAGACGTCCTTCTGGATCCGGTTGCCAAAGACGTCGTAGGTATACGTGGCACGCATCAGCAAGGTGCCGCCATCGGTGGCGCGTTCGTCCACGCCAACCAGCTGGTTGCGCTGATCGTAACTGAAGGTCCAGGTTTCATCGGCGGCGCCCTTGGACTTCTTGCTCAGGTTGCCCTCGTTGTCGTAGGTGTAGGTGTACACGCCATCATTGGTCAGCTGGTTGCCAGGTCCCGTCTGGTAGCCCGTCATGGTGCGGTTACCGTTGGCGTCGTAGCTGTAACTGGCTACCCCGTCGTCGGTTAGCTGATTGACGGCATCATAGGTCAGGGTGTGAGTGCTGCCATCGATCGTCTCCGTCTCCAATCGCGACGCCAGGTCGTAGGTGTAGGTCGTTTGGAGGATGACACTACCACTGCCATCCTTGTGCGTGATCTGCGTCGTCCGTCCCGCATCGTCGTAGGTGGTATCCGTCTCCCCGACCTTGGTCGTCCCCGCCAGATCGCTGTACCGATCCAATTGGGAGACCTGGTTGCGCACCGTGTAGGTCAGGTCCATGCGCAAGGGTGTCTGCCCCACGCCCCCAAAATCCCGCTCCGTGAGCAGATTCACGGCATTGTAGACCGACGTGGTGACACCGCCCTGGGAATCGTCGACCCGCGTGGTATTCCCCACGGCATCGAGGGTGTAGGTGAGCACCTGGCCAAAGAGTCCCTGCTCACTGGTCACCCGCGACAGCCCATCATAGACCCACGTTGTCAACCCGCCCTCAACCTGAACCTCCGTTCTCATATGGGACAGTCTCTTAGAGAGAAAAGTCTGACAGTTTCCACACGTGGATTGCTGGTTCCCAACCACCGGTCGCAAGATATTTGCCATCTGGTGATGTACACATGGTTACAATGCCTGGAGTAGCGAGTGATACTCTTGCAACCGCAGACAGTTTCCGACTATCCCAGATCAGGACTTTGCTTCCCTTTTTCCAAAGTCTATCATTGCTCACTGACAAGAGATACTTCCCATCGGAGGTGGAAGTAATACAACGAACTGCCCCCGAGTGTTCGGGAGTGAGAATGCACAACTTGTCTTTAGAAGGAAGCCAAACGGATACTTCCCCAACGTCCCGACCCCCATACCAACGTCCAATACCGATACTAGCAGTCCCTTGGAGAAGGCATACACTTTCGACTGAACCAGGACGAGTTAAGCAAGACACTTCCACTTTCTTCGTAACATCCCAGATCCGAACAGTGCCGTCGCCCCCACCCGACACAAGCTTTGAATTTGTTTGAAAGCGTACGACCTTGACACTACGTTTGTGACCTTTGAGAACTACCAATTCTTTCCCTGATTCCAAAGATCGGATCAGTATCAGGCCATCGTCCCCACCCGAGGTGAGGAGTGTTCCGTCGGGACTTATGGCAATCGAGTTAATGAATCCATCATGACACTTGATCACTTTCCTGACTTTCCCTGACTGAGTATCAATGTAAAGAAGTTGCCCTCCCAGGCCTCTCCCACATCCTGCGATTACTGTCTTTGCGTTCTCTGTGAACGCTAGTGCTGTGACTGCGCCCGGACAATCTGAAATAACCCATTGCTTTTCATGCTTGGTAACATCCCATAGAACAAGCAAGGCGTCGGCTCCCCCACTTACTAGCCATTTGCTGTCTTTTGAAAAAACAAGGGAGCTAACATGCCTGTAGTGTTCCTTTAACGTGACCGATGGCTTTGGTAATTCAATCGTTGCAGGGAGTCCTGGACTCCAGATCAGGTGACTGCAGATGAGGATGAAGCAGTACATGCGACCTCCAGCTTTCTACTTTATTACAGAACTGATGTCAAAACCGCTGCCGAACTTTCCGTGCAAGATCCTTTTCCACTCTCTGCTCGGGAAGCGGTTCCAGTATCGAGCGCTTCCAAGGAAGGCCAACCGATGAGTATCATGTGGGAACAACTCCAGCCCCTGTTGCACCGACCGCTGACCAGCAGCCCCAGAGGGCCCCGTTCCTTCGAGCACATCAGCTAAAGGGTTTGCAGACCGACCTTGTGGTGTCGGCAGGAACACATGCCCGGATAGATGCTATCTCAGCGGGTCGCTGGAGGCAATCTCTGGTCCGCTCGCATCAGAGGTTCAAGTCCAGGGACCCTTTGCGTCGATGACGTCCTCGCTTCACGGTTCCCCCTCTCCTTATCCGGCCCAGTCCGACAAAGTCCTCTCCTGGCTCCACCTTGCTTGCGTGATGATGGTCCTCCATTAGGTTTTGGTCTCATACTCGCTTCAACGACGGGGGTCTGTCGGTTCCCCGCTTCCGGGTCTCCTACTTGTATCGAATGAATTCATGTGCTTCATCCACCCCTGAAGCGTCCTCGACAGTCGACCATGCGGTTCCAGTACAAGTACACTATCCTCCGGTTTCATCAGCTGGTGCTCACCACGATCAAAGGAGGCAGGCACGCCGAGATCTGCAACACGGGTAAACAAGTAGCTGTGGGGCCCAAATAACCGTTTAAGTGCGTCTACATCTTGACTGTGTGACAGAAAGACGCCCATGCCCAATGCATAGTTGAGAGACTCGTCCATTTTCTCATATGTCAGGAAAGACGGAGCGATTTCTTTATCCCATTTTGACACCCGATCTTTTTCATTGATTTTTTTCATGTCAATCCGTGACTTGTTATAGTCAAGCAGCAACCCATAGTAGTTAGCACATCCGATAAACGCAATGCCGTACAGAACTGCTGATTTGGTGGAGGTTGATTCTCTCAGGTCTTTTAGGACTTCGTTCACTTTCGGAATGTGAAGATATTTCACCTTAAAACCAACATCTTCCAACGCCCCTATCAACCTCTTTACTCGTGGGTTTTTTTCCTCAGATCCATATACGTGAATCTCATTCGGCACGAAATACGTATACACGCCATCCTTTTCTCCAAAGGCCTGTCCACCAAAACGATCAATTCTTCCTTGTCTCTGATCGGGAGATGTCACAAGTCTCTTCATGTCGGGGTCGAGCTCTTTCGCGCTTTCTACCCGGAGCCACTTATCCATATCACGTGGCTGAAGTCCGAGTTGTGACGCGAGGCCGAGAAGTGTATCTCCGTGGTCCCTTGTAGTGACCGTTGCCCAACTATTATGCTTGTTGCGGTAAATCGTCCACTTTAAGCCTGAAGGATCGAGCTTATTCGTGGGATTGTTCCCCACATAGCGGCTGAGATTGGCATCCCCGGCGCCGAAGCGGTCGGGATCCTGCTCGATCCACGTTCCGGTCCGTGGATTGAACTCGCGTCTACCATGCAGTTGCAGGCCTGTCTCCGCGTCGCGCAGGCGGCCCGTGCCACGGATGTCGTCGCCGTTGCTTGGACTGCTCTCGCTGGTCACGTTCAGGAAGCCGTCGTAGACGATGCTATCGATCAACGTGCCGCTGTTGTTGGTGATTCCCACCACGGAACCGAGGCGATCCTGGTGATACCACGAGGCGGTCCCTGCACCATCGACGCGGGCCAGGGGTTGGTCGATGCCATCGCCATACACGCGTCGCATCACCAGCGCATTACTGCCGTCCAACTCGGCCCACACATCGAAGTTCTCCAAACCCTTGAGCGCATAGGGTTGGTTGAAGCCATCGACGGGGTGTTTCCAACCATCGACGGCGTAGCGGGTGGTCGTGGTGGTGGTGCCATCCCAGACGTCCTTTTGGATCCGGTTGCCAAAGACGTCATAGGTGTAGGTGGCACGCATCAGTAACGTTCCGCCATCGGTGGCGCGTTCGTCCACGCCAATCAGCTGGTTGCGCTGATCGTAACCGAAGGTCCAGGTTTCATCGGCGGCGCCCTTGGACTTCTTGCTCAGGTTGCCCTCGATCAGAGCTAGCTGTAGTCACGCCGTCGTCCCAACCGATCCGTTTGCGAAGTGAGGCGATTGGCGTTATCGTAAGCCATCGTCAGACTGTGGCCCAACGGATCGATTTCCTCCACCAAGCGATCGAGGGCATCGTAGACAAAGGTGGTGCGATTACCCACGGGATCGATCAGCCCGGTGCGTTGGCCCTCCGCGTTGTACAGGTAGGTGGTGATCCCACCCCGCGCATCGATCTGGGCCGTCTGTTGCTGCAACGCATCGTAAACCAGCGTTTGCGTGTGCCCCAACCCATCGATGGTGTTCACCACGTTGCCGGCATTGTCATAAACCGTGGTGAAGACACCCTGACCCGGCAGTTGCTCGGTCACCTGGCGATTGAAGGCATCGTAGGTCCAGGTGGTGGTGGCACCCGTGGCATCGATGCGCCGCAGCACATTGCCCGCGCCATCATAAACCGTGGTGGTGCGTTGCTGCAAGGCATCCTCGACCGCCACCAAGCGATTGAGGCTGTCATAGCTATACGTGGTGCGATTGCCCAGCGCATCGATGGTGGCTTGCACCCGTCCCGCGTCGTCATAAACCATGCTGCTGACATGGCCTAACGCATCGACGGCGGACGTCTGCTGGCCCACGCGATCAAAGAAGGCGCGCGTGGACTTCTGGTTGGCATCGACGCTGCCCACCACCTGGCCCGCGGCATCGTAGAGCGTCTCGCTCAGCCTGCCCATCGAATCGGAACTTGCCACCGCACGCCCCAGCGCGGCGAGGACATTCCCTGGCAGTCAGTTGAACGCGTGGCTACCAGATTGCTGGCAAGCAACACGACATGCTGCCGAGCTGGCGGAGCCGACAACTCCCACTCTTCCCACGCCGCAGGAAACAAATGAACGGAGAATCCTCGTCCTGCCAATACTCCTGAAAATCAGCCACATCAGCCAGCGACTACTTGACATTAACACGCCAGACTCTCAGCGTGTGATCATGGGTGCCAAATAGGATTCGCTTCCCATCTGGACTGATGGCGCAACATTGGATTGTGTGCGAGGGACCTGTGAGCGATAGAAGTTCTTCCCCCTTCTCTGCATCCCATACCTTCAGCGTCTCGTCTGCGCTACCTGATAGAATCCATCTCCCATCCCAACTCCAAACACAGCATCTCACGACATCGGAATGCCCTCTCAAGAAGTAGAGTTCTTGTCCTGTGACAGCATCCAAGACTACCAACTCCCGGTTGAATAGGCCTGCCAGAATGCGTTTACCATCTGGACTCCACGCACAGGCCTCTACGGAACTTTCTTGCTTGCTTACAAAGAGGTCCTTCCTTCCCGTAGCATCGCATTTGGTCACAGTTTGGCCATCGCCTCCAAAGACGAGGTGTTTGCCATCTGGACTAACCGCACAGCACTTCACGGTGTCCACGTCGTCCGTGCGGGACCATAGCTGCTCGCCTTTGACTGCATCCCACATCCTCACATCCCCGACCTCGCCGAACACGCCACTTCCGGAGAGAATGCGTTTGCCGTTCGGACTCCACGAGCAACAGTTCACTATACTGGTGTGTCCTTGCAGAGTGAACACTACTAAGCCAGTGTCTGCATCCCACACCTTCAATGTCCTGTCCCAACTACCGGACAGAATGCGTTTGCCGTCTGGACTCCACGCGCAGCAACTCACCAAACTCGCGTGTCCATGAAGCGACAGGAGTTCCTGGCCCGTCGCTCCATCCCAGACCTTTAGGGTATTGTCGCCGCTTCCACTCAGGATCTTCCTGCCGTCGGGACTGAAGGCACAGCAACAGACATCGCCAGTGTGTCCCTCGAGCGAAAGCAGTTCATGGCTGGTGTGCATTCTGTGCCAGAAGAAGAGCGTGACGAGCGCCACTAGCGCAAGTAGGATCGCGGTCTTTCCTTGTTTTCTTCCCAATTTGATTTCCCCAGCAAAGTGCGTGATCGGACGCAGGGACAGTATAGTGGATAATCATTCCCGATACCGATGAGGCCGTTCAGAACGGTTTCTTACTCCGTAGGACGATTTCATTCCCCTGCGGGGTTTTCTAGGTCGCGATGGCTTCCCTGGCGTCGGCCTGATTGTCAAGGTGGATTGGCATGAGTCCGAATGTTCGGCGATCAGACCTGATGTCGATCTGGGAACAGAAGCGGTGCATGGTCAACCAGGAGGTGGAGACGCCATGAGGCTTGAACAGGCGCTCGGCCAACTCGGCGCGAGTCCAGTAGACCCGCTCCAACCCCTGCTTCGCTAGACCTGGGATGACCCAGCTGCTGAGCGTGTCGGCCAGTCCACCCGGATGTTGCCAGCGTGGCGCTTGGCCTTGCGCGGCCGCAGCCCGTTGAGTCCTCCGACGAGGTACGTGATGAGCCTCGGTTGCATGCTGCGACGGTTGATGCATACATCAGCGGCGTTGTGCTGTTGTTGGCGGCCGCGATGCTCCAGTAGGACGATCTGAACGCGGTCGCAGAACATGCGTTTGTCCGCCAAGCGAACGTCTGTTCGAGGCACTTGACCGCCGCCTGGGGTAATTGGATTCGGATCATGACTGCTACCTGACTCTCTACTTGCGTTCACCACCTTCTATCGTCGGACGGGCCACCTGCCCTGGGAACCTGTACCACAGCGGCTCTGGAAGACAACCGAGATAAGATTGGAATACTTGTCCGCGAGCATTTTCAGTTGGTCTTGATTTTACTGAATTACCAGATATCGTTTCTTGAACCTGATAGTATGCTTAAACCCTTTGTAACCTAACCCTTGAAGGAACGCGGCGCAGCGATAATTACGAAAGGCCAACCTCAGGTTGTCTACTCCTTTATCTGGAAAATCGAATCCATCATGGATCCTAACGTCAGCGTCGATCACGAACGCAGATGCCGTGAACGGATAGGCAACGATGGGGGGACTCATCGACACGATCTTCGCGTCGACAGTCAGGTCTGCACCATAGTAGGCAAAGAACATAAAATCATCCGCATCACATACGACGGCTTTCGCCATCCGCTCCGGTACCCCGAGCAACAAATTGGTATGGACCCACCGGACTTTGATCCCGTTTACCTTGATGGGTGTGCCCAGAAACACTGGTGTCTTCCCTTGTTTCATACTCGCTGCTCTGATGCCCCGAATCTCACCCTCTAGCACTTTGATTATCATGTGCTGAGAGTGGCGAGCCACATCAAGTTCATCGCATTTATTCGGTATGTAGGGGTTGGGCCCTTTCTTTTCGATAAAGTGGCGTAATAGAGCGCGTGGAAAACCCCAACCACCTTCTTTTTCCCCCATTCGCGTTCCAGCGATTTCAGGACATCCAACGCCTTTTGTTCTGAGTCTGGTTCTTCATCCCTAGGCAAGCCACTCCCCTTAATGGGGAATCCACGACGGTCTCTCCCAATTGTTGTAACGGTTGGTGTCTCCTTCCCACTTGGATCCGTGTTGTTAGTCGGGTTATTCCCCACATAGCGCATGAGATTGGCATCCCCCGCGCCAAAGCGGTCGGGATCCTGCTCGTTCCACGTTCCGGTCGGCGGATTGTACTCGCGTCTCCCATGCAGTTGCAGACCCGTCTCCGCGTCGCGCAGGCGTCCCGTGCCACGGATGTCGTCGCCGTTGGCGGGGCTGCTCTCGCTGGTGACGTTGAGGAAGCCGTCGTACGCGATGCTGTCGATCAGCGTGCCGCTATTATCCGTGATTCCCACCACGGAACCGACGCGATCCTGGTGATACCACGAGGCGGTCCCTGCGCCATCGATGCGCGCCAGGGGTTGGTCG
>JAKOSN010000169.1 GCA_029777335.1 Planctomycetota bacterium | reverse complement strand
TGCCGCCCATTCCGCCCATGCCCATCATCCCCATGCCCCCCATGCCATACATCCCGCCACCCATGCAGCCCATCCCCATGATCCCGCCCATGCCGCCAATTCCCCCCATTCCGCCCATGCCCATCATCCCCATGCCGCTCATGCCCATCATACCCATGCCGCCCATTCCGCCCATGCCCATCATCCCCATGCCGCTCATGCCCATCATCCCCATGCCGCTCATCCCCATCATACCCATCCCACCCATGCCCATCATACCGCCCATACCCATCATGCCGCCCATGCCCATCATGCCGCCCATGCCGCCCATACCCATCATGCCCATCATGCCGCCCATGCCCATCATGCCACCCGAGTTGCCCATGCTCCCCATGGCGCCGATGTACGTCCCGGTCATGCTTGGAAGGATGCGGATATTGGAGCCACCTGCGCCTCCTCCGCCCCCCGCCTGTTGTGCGTGAACCGACGGCGTGGCAGTTGCGAGTCCGAGGATGGCGGCGAGCACAAGACTGCCAAGACAACGTGGAGAAGATCGCATGGGGACACCTCGATAAGAAAAGCCATGAAGTTCGGGTGGAAGGGAGGGGTGTTCGGAACTCCGAGAGCAACCGCCTCACACTTTAATATACTCGCGTAACTTCTTTCTCTGCAACTTTTCCTTGCGTGAACCACGGGAACGGGTTGTTCTCGGAGTCAAGGAAGGAGCGGAACGCACACTCAGAATGCAGATTCACCATTATAGACGATTCAGTCAACGTTTCTTGCGCAGCTTTCAGGAAAAAAGTTCTCGTCTCAGCCTCTCCCGTTTACATTTTGTGACTTTCGCGCACCAGCTGCACTCCCTTGACCAGATTGGCCATCTTCTCGACTGCGATATACCGGGCCGTCTGGGAAAAGCCACAATCCGGGGTGATGTGTACCCGATCGGGATCGATGTAGCGGAGCACCTCTCGTAACCGTTCGGCGATGAGGGTGGGAGGCTCCACCCAGGTGTTTTTCACATCCACCAACCCAACCGCAAGTCCCATTGGAGGCTTGATTTGAGCAGCAAGTTCGATCTCCGCCATCTCCCGACTGGCGAACTCCAGCGCCAGCTGCTGCACCCGCGCCCGCGCCAGGTGCGGAAAGAGGGGCCGATAACTGCGATGCCCGACCGCGCGTGCGCGGAAATTGCCGAAGCACATGTGCAGACTGATCGTCGCGTTGACTCCCTGCACTGTTCGCTCGATCAGGTGGAGGAACTCCTCGGGATCCTCGGGGCGGCACGCAAAACTGGGCTCATCGAGTTGAAGAAACGTCGCTCCTGAGGCCACCAACTGCTTCATCTCGCGATTGACCAGCGGCAGCAGGGCCTCGGTGACTGCTCGGCGATCTCGGTAAACCTCTCCGCCCTGAATACACCCGGCCAGCGTGAATGGACCCGGTACAGGCACCTTCAAAGGAGCCGTGGTCAGCATGCGGGCACGCTGGTATTCGGTGACAATCCCCAGTCCATTGGGAGCAGTCAGCGGGGCGACACAGAGATATTTATCGCGCTGATCATGCGCGGGAGGGCCCCAGCGCCGCGTGGGCGGCAAGGGTTGCAACCCGGTCAGATAGTTGTAAAACCCGAGATTGAAGTCCACGCGCTGCATCTCGCCATCGCTGATCAAGTCCACTCCGGCGCGGAGTTGATCGTCGATGGCCAGACGGACTGCATCGGTGATGGCCTCCTCGCGATCGCTGGCGCCGAACAGTTCGGGGTGGAGGCGAATTTCCTCACCCAACCGGGCGTACCACCCGGGGAAAGACCAGCTGCCAATCACGCTGGTGGTCAGAAGAGGTAATACACTCATGGAATGTCGCTCCGGGTGAAGGCCGTACAGGTGGTTTCATCTCATTTTACAACGGACGGGTGAAGCGGCGGACCGCTTGGCATTTCCCTTGTGCCCTGCACGAGGGACGGTTAGCGTAAGGCGGGCCGCTGACATCCCCTTGACCGAACGATGCTGCGGGAGGAAGACACGATCATGGATTCGTTGTGGGCTCCCTGGCGGCTCGCCTACGTGGCCGCTCCGAAGGCCTCGCCATCTACCGAAAGCTGTTTCATCTGTGAAGCCTTGGCCGCCCAGGAGGATCGCGAACGATTGCTGATCTGGCGCGATCCTCCCAGCCTGGTGATGCTTAACCGTTTCCCCTACAATAATGGACACCTGCTCATCGCTCCCTGCCGCCACACAGGACGCCTGGATGATCTTACCAACGAGGAACTTCTGCACAGTATGCAGACCCTGCGGCGTTTTCAACAGTTACTCGAGGAGTTGATGCGACCCAATGGCTACAACATTGGCCTGAATCTGGGTTCCGCAGCGGGAGCAGGGCTGCCCGGGCATCTGCACTGGCACCTGGTGCCGCGCTGGAACGGCGATACCAACTTCATGCCGGTGCTGAGCGACACCAAGGTGATGGTGCAGTCGCTCGATACCTTGTACCAACTACTGGCAGATCGCCTGTACGGCCCGGCTGCCCCGGGATCCTCGTGAATCTGCCTCGGAGCGGAGCATGCCGACTAGCGAGGAGCTGTTCTGGCTGGATCGCCTGGACGAGGCGGACCGCGAGGAACCATCCCTCGCGCCGTACGCCATGCGCTCCCGGAAGAGTCGCGGCCGCCTTCATCCAGACAATCCCCATCCGTTTCGTACTCTTTATCAGCGCGATCGCGACCGCATTGTCCACAGCACCGCTTTTCGTCGCCTGATGTACAAGACCCAGGTTCTGGTCGCCCAGACCAACGACCATCATCGTACCCGCCTCACCCACACCATTGAGGTGGCGATGATCAGTCGGACAATTGCTCGTCGCCTCGGCCTCAATGAAGATCTGACCGAGGCGATCGCCCTGTCGCACGATCTGGGCCATCCTCCCTTCGGCCATGCGGGGGAACGCGCCCTGGATGCCTGCATGAAGGAGCATGGCGGATTCGAACACAATCTGCACGGATTACGCATTGTGCAGTTGCTGGAGTATCGCTACCCCGATTTCCCCGGACTGAACCTCTCCTGGGAAGTGTTGCAGGCGATGGCCTACCACAGCAAACGGCCCGACACACCCGAGTTACAACCCTTTCTGCAACCGGGGCAACCGTTGCTGGAGGCGCAGGTAGTGGATGCCGCCGACAGCCTGGCGTACGACACCCACGATGTGGACGATGCCCTGAGCATTGGGTTGATCACTCCTCAGGATCTGGCCGAGGTCCCCTTCTGGCGCCGCGCCCTGGAACGGGTCCGCCAGCGCCATGGAGTTCTTGGTCCGTTGCAGTTGCAGCCGACGGTGGTTCGGGCCCTGATCGACTGGCAAGTGGGTGATTTGCTTGACCATACGATTGCGCGGCTGCGCGCTAATCGGATCCACAATGTCGACGATGTTCGCCATCTGCACAGTCCGCTGGTAGGTCCCGGACCGGAGGTGACGGCTCTGAAAACCGAACTCGAAGCCTTCCTGCGCCGCGAAGTCTACGAACATCATCGCGTGCAGCGGATGACCGCCAAGGGTTGCCGCATTGTGACCGCACTTTTCAACGAATTCAGTCGGGCTCCGCATCTGATGCCGGACCGCTATGCCCGGCGGGCTCAGGAAGGGTCCCTGCACCGCACTGTGTGCGATTATCTGGCCGGAATGACCGATCGTTACGCGCAGGAAGAATATCTGCGCCTGTTCCAGCCGTTCACCAGCGTGTAAGATGCGTCCTGGTTCAACCCGTCCGCGCTGCTCTCTTGGGGAAGGAGAATGCCCGTGGCTTTTGGAAGTCTGCCGAAACTGGGCGAATGGTTGCGCTCGTGGCGCCAACCGAATACCGCCGATCAGATCCTGGTGTGGATCCTGCGCGGGTGTTTCGGCGCGGTCGTCATCGGGATTGCCACTGCCTTGCTGGTGTACTTTGACAACCAGCGGAAGTTTGAGGTCGGCCTTGGAGTCTTTTTCGGGGTGCTGGTCGTTGGCTTTACCGTGGTGATGGTCGATGTGGCGGTCCGCAACAAGCAGATTACCACCATCTCGGCGATTTACTTTGGCCTGTTGATGGGGTTTCTCCTGGGAACTCTCTTCTGGGCGGCGCTGGAACCGCTACTTCGCCAACAACTCGGGACAGAACCGCCCCAGGAGTTGCTCGCCTCCTTTCGCGGGTTCATCACCCTGATTTGTTGTTACATTTCGATTTCTGTGCTTTTACAGACCAAGGATGAATTTCGCTTCATCATCCCCTACGTGGAATTTTCCAAACAGGTCAAGGGCTCGCGACCGCTGGTCCTCGATACCAGTGTGATCATCGATGGCCGGATTGCCGATATCTGTGAAACGCGGTTCATCGACACCAAGCTAATCGTGCCGCGCTTCGTGCTGCAAGAATTGCAGAGTGTGGCCGACAGTTCGGACAAGTTGAAACGCAATCGCGGGCGCCGTGGCCTGGATATGCTCAAGAAGATGCAGACCAACTCCAAGATCGAGTTGCAGATCCACGAGGCCAACCTCCCCGAATTGCGTGAGATTCACAAGGTAGATGAACGTCTGGTCGTGATGGCCAAGGCCCTCGGGGCACGGGTGGTCACCAACGACTACAACCTCAACAAAATTGCCCAGTTGCAGGGAGTTGAGGTCATCAACTTGAACGAACTGGCCAACGCCTTGAAGTCCGTGGCTCTCCCGGGCGAGTTGTTGATGGTGCGGCTGGTGAAGATTGGCGATCAACCCGGCCAGGGGGTGGGCTATCTCGAAGATGGCACCATGGTGGTCGTGGAGCAAGGACGTGCCTGGATTGGCCAGGAAGTCAACATCACCGTCACCAGTGTCCTGCAAACCCCAGCCGGGCGCATGATTTTCGGTCGCGTCGAAGGTCGCTCGGGCCCCGTGCCCACCGCCTCGGCTTCCTCAGGAGGACAAGCCTCGCCTCCTGGGTAATGCGCACGATCAGCTGCCGTGCTCTCAGGAGGTCTCCCATGAAACGATTGTGCTCGCTCTCCTGGCTTCTTCTCCTTGCTTCCCTGGCCCCGGCGGCCGCCCCCGCTGAGAAGACCGGGGGGGACAAGAAACCTGCCACCCCAACCAGCGACATTCAGCTGGTTGAACAACTCCTCAGCTGTCGCTCGAAATATCGAGAAACCCTCGAAAAACTCCGCTTGCATTATCTCAAGGTGGGCGATACCGAGCGCGCACGCTGGGCCGAGGAGGAGTTGGTCCAGTATCACCGGATTTCCAAGCAAGCCTTCCGTCTCGACCTCGATGCCCCTCCTCCCACCTTGCAGGCGGCTCAAAATATCCCCGAGGCCAACGAACTGTATCGCCAGGCGATGCAGTACAAGGATCATGGCTGGGGCAACGATTACATCGACAACCAGCGCCGGGCCGAATTGCTCCTGCAGCAATTGCTCACCAATTATCCCCAGAGCGACAAGATCGGCGACGCCGCCTATCAGCTGGGGGACATCTACGAATCCCGCGTTTACAAGCAGTATCGCCGTGCCGCGCTGTACTTCGAACGCTGCTTGCAGTGGAACCGAACCACCCAGCTGGATGCGCGCCTGCGCGCGGCACGCATCTACGACCGCAATCTCCTCGATCGCAATCGCGCCATCGAGCTTTATCGTGAGGTCACCACGCACGAAACCGACACACGCCGCATTCAGGAAGCCCAGAAACGGCTCAGCGAGTTGAGCGGCAACTCCAAGTAGCCATTGCCGATCTTCTTTCTCCTCCACCCGACCACCGACTCCCCGGAGACTCGGTCGTCGGGTGGAGTCGTTTCTCCCCTCTCCTCCGTGGCGCCCTGCTGATAGGATAATCCAGGAGAGATCTCGACCACCAGCACACCGAGTGGCTCATGACCAACAGTCGGCACCTGAAAATCCCGATCCTGCTGTCGATTGGTGCCGCAGTGGTGACGATGGGGTTGAAAGGAACTGCCTGGGTTCTGACCGGCTCGGTGGGCTTGCTCAGCGATGCGGCCGAATCGGTGGTGAACCTGGTGGCGGCGGGGATCGCCTACCTCTCGATTCACTATGCTTCCCGCCCGGTGGATCGCTCGCATACCTACGGCCACGAGAAGATCGCCTACTTTTCCAGCGGGTTGGAAGGGGCTTTGATCGCTGTGGCAGCCGGAGTGATCGGCTACACTAGCATCCAGCGGTTGCTGCATGCGGAACCGCTCGCCGCTCTCGATCTGGGGCTGGGACTGGCCCTGATCGCCTCGCTCCTGAACCTGGCAGTGGCGATCCTGTTGATTCGCACGGGTCGGCGTTACCACTCGATCGTGCTGGAAGCCGATGGCCAGCATTTGATGACCGATGTCTGGACGTCGGCGGCGGTTCTCCTCGGACTCGGGCTGGTCTGGTTGACCGGGTGGATGTGGCTCGATCCGGTGGTTGCCCTGCTGATGGCCGGGAACATTCTCTGGACCGGCTTTGCGCTGGTACGTCGGTCCTTCGATGGGTTGATGGATCGTGCGCTCCCCGACGAGGATGTGCAACGCATCCGCGCCGTGATCCAGGGGTGCCTTTCACCGGGGATGGCGTTTCATGCCCTGCGCACCCGTCGTGCCTCGCCGCGGCTCTTTGCCGATTTTCATGTCCTGGTTCCGGGAGCGATGTCGGTTCAGGCCGCTCACGATGTGGTGGAAAAGATCGAGGAAGCGCTCCGGACCGCCTATCCGCTCCTGGAGGCAACGATTCACCTCGAACCGATCGAGGCGCAGGAAGCGTGGCACGACAGCGCCCTGCTGCCCCTGGAACGAGGGGCCGCTCCCCGCGAGGGCTGAGCTGGGCGGGGAGTTCACGGCCGGACCTCTCGGTGGCACTCAGTTGCCAATGTACCAGTATTTCCCAATCTTGACGAACACGAGAGTTCGCTCCTTCCCCGTGTCATCCTTCGGCTTGAAGGTGGCCTTGAGGCCGTCGTCGCTCAGAAGCGGTTTGGTCCCCTTGATCGATTGCAGCGCCTTCAGGAGGCGCGGACCTTTTTGCTCGCTGAACTGCTTGGCGAACTCCTCAAGAGTGGTCTTCTCCGTCAGTCTGCCCAGCAACTCTGGAGGGACGAAGGCCTTGAGAAAAACCGCATACTCCTTCGCCTCCAGCAAACGAATTCCCTCCGGAATGGCGGTTTCCACCTTCTCCCGGGCTTCGTCCTTCACCCCCGCAGCGCTCAGGGGAGCACTGAAAGCAGCACAGGCGAACAGAACGAACATCATGCGATGCAATTTCATGGCTGTCCTCGAACCAGGGATGAACATTCCACTTCACGCCAACAGGGCGTTAGAAGTTGAGTGATTGTGACCGTTTTTGAGCGCCTGTCAAGCATCCAGTCTTCTTTTCTGGAGCCAGGCAGGAAACTGCTCACTTCGGCTTCTGTGTGGGACGCTCACTCGGAGGTTTGAGAAACGGCACAGGTTTCAGTTCGACCTTCTTGACCGACTGCAGGTAGTCCAGCACCTTCTCCGCCTCCTTCCCGCCAACCTGGGCGTGAAAGTGAAGGCTGAATCCATGCGGCCCCCGGGCATCGATCAGTTTCGGCTGCAAGGTGAGAAACGCCTTGACCGCATCCAGTTGCCCCATCATTGCGGCACAGAAAAGATCGATGCGGGCGCCGCGTTCCAGAAGGAACGCGACAATATCGCGCCGCCCCATGTGCGCGGCCCCCCCCAGCCCAGTCTCCCAGTCGCCCTTGCCCCAGTCCATGGTGGCGTTGAGCAACCCGGGCTCCTTCTCCAGCAGCCTTTTCGTCATCGCCAGATCCGAATGGGCGTAGATGACGAAATCCTGAACCATGAGCCGATTGATCTGCGGTTTCTTCCAGGCGGGTTTGAAGGTGGGGGGAGGATAATCGCGTTCAAACGGTGCTTCGGTCGGCGTGGGAGTCGGTTTGGGCGGATCTTTCGCGGGTTTGTCCGCCGCGCGAGCCTCCACCCCAGCGCCGAGGAGCACTCCCGCGCTCAGGGTGGTAAAGCGTCGCCTTGTGATCGGGTTCAACATGGAGCACTCCTGTTTGCGAGCAAGGAAAACCAAAAGTTCCCACCGCCAGGCACACGGCGAACGCCGTCGTTCTCACGCCGCTCATTGTCCGCGGTCGCACGGAGAATTACAAGGGTTGGCCAGCGCCAATCGGCGGCCAGGAATGAGGCGAATCAACGGGCCGCTCTTTCCCCTGGGCCTCGCCACCCGGTATAGTGGCAGAGGGATACCTTGCTGGCGGGCTCTCTGCGACGGCTTTCCTGAGATCGGAACCATGCTTCCCGACCACGACCAACCGGCCCCTGCCGATTCAACCTCCAGCGCGGCGCGGCCCCCTGTCCGCCCGAGCAACCGCGTCCTCCGTCGAACCGGCATCGGTATTCTGGCGCTTTTGTCGCTCTTTTTTGGCGGCTACTGGTTCATTCTCCGCCACCAACCCTCCCCAGACCATACCGAGGATCCGCCGACCGCGAACCGCTTTCCGCCCGATCCGCGCCTGGCTTACTCCGGCCCCTTTCGCAATGTGCATCCCGAGGTGAAGTACGTGGGCGATGGGGAATGCATGGAGTGCCACAACGAGATTGCCCGTACCTACCGGAATCATCCGATGGGGCGCTCCCTGGTGCCGGTCGCGAAGAGCGAGGCAAACCCTCCGACGGACAGGGCTCATCACAACCCTTTTGAGGCCTTTGATATCCTCTTTCGCGTGGACCAGCAGCGTGGGCGCATGTGGCAGCGGCAAACGCGCCTTGATGCCTCGGGCAAGCCGATTTACGACTTTGCCCACGAGGTCGATTACATCATCGGCTCGGGGATGCGTGGGCATTCCTACCTGACCGTGCGCGAGGGGTTTGTGATGCAGACGCCCGTGAGCTGGTTTTCGCAGAAGCAGGTCTGGGATCTCTCCCCCGGCTTCCCTCCCTGGGCGCGGGCGGGGCGTCTGGTGCAAGGCGCCTGCCTCTACTGCCACACCAACCATGTGGAGCCTGTCGAGAACACGCGCAATCGTTACCGCGAGCCGGTTTTTGATGGCCATGCCATTGGCTGTGAACGCTGTCATGGACCGGGCGAACGACATGTCCAAAGCTGGGCGAAGGACGACATCGTCAATCCGCGCCGACTCGACGTGCCCCTGCGCGAGGCAGTGTGCCAGCAATGTCATCTGGAAGGCGCCACCCGGGTGCAACGGCGCGGGCGCGGGCTGAACGATTTTCGCCCTGGCATGCCGCTTGAGGCTTTTTACACGGTTTATGTGCGCGGGCCTGGCCTGGGCGAAACCAACAAGGCGGTCAATCATGTCGAGCAGATGTATCAAAGCCTCTGTTTTCTGCGTACTTCGGGGGACAAAAAACTGGGTTGCATCTCCTGCCACAACCCTCACGAGGCTGTCCCACCCGATCAGCGCGTGAACTACTATCGTCAGCGCTGTTTGCAGTGTCATGCCGAGCACGGGTGCAAATTCCCGGCGGAAAAACGACTCCAGGAGCGTCCCGACGATAGCTGCGTGGCCTGTCACATGCCGCGCAGCGCCACCGAGGACATTGTGCACACCGCCTCGACCGATCATCGCATCCTCAGAAAACGCGGCGAGGAACCCACCAATCGCCACGGCAGCGAACCCCTCCCCGATCTCCCCTTGCTCGACTTTCATCGGGGGGTGCCCAACCTCAACGATACCGATCGGGCCCGCGATCTGGGGATGGCGCTCTTCCAGCTCCATCGGGCAGGGATGCCGCTCACCGGCCCCGATGGGGAATTTGCCATTCGGTTGCTCACCCAGGGCCTGAATGATTGCCCGGGCGATGTGGACGCCTGGGAAGCGAAGGGAAAGATCTTGCAAACGTTGCGTCGACCGGCCGCGGCCATTGAGGCGTTTGAGACCCTGCTCAAACGGGCGCCCAGCCACGAAGGGGCGCTGGTCACCCTCGGGACGATCCATCGCGACCTGGGCCACCCCGAGCGAGCCCTTCCCTACTGGCGTCGCGCCGTGGAGGTCAATCCCTGGGTGGCGGAGTATCGCCGAAACCTGGTGATGCACCTTGCTGCGCGCAATCAGTGGGAGGAACTTCGACCACACTGTCACAAATGGCTCGACCTGGATCCCGCCAGTGTCGAGGCCCGGCGCTACTGGACCGAGTCGCTCCTTCGGAGTGGCCGCAGGCAGGAAGCAGAGGCGGAGTTTGCCCGCATTCGCGCCCTGCGCCCCCCTGATCTCGCCACCCTCGAAGCCTGGTTCGCCGAGCAGACGCGCTAAAGCGAAGCGGAACACTCAGCGGCACGAACTGCTCTTCCTCCATCTCGGACGCAGGGAATTCCTCTCGGCGCAAAAAGACCCGGTCGGTATGATGCCGACCCCAGCGCGGGCGCGAGGGCGGAGTGGTCCTCGCCTCGCGGGTTGATGCGAACCTATCCCCTCCCTCGATCCAAGAGGAGTTGTCAGCATGCGTGGAATCCTGCGTTTGTGGCTTGCGGCGTTGCCCCTGGCCATCCCTGCCTGTCCTGTGATGGCGCAGCCACCCGCCGCGCCGACGGCCCCCGCCGTGGCCCCGCAGACTACCCAGCCCACCACCGTCGCCGCGCCGCAGGCACCGGTGAAACTCCCCGCTCCCGAGCCGGGCAATGCGGTGGCTGCTTCCGTCAATGGTCAGCCCATCCCCGAGTCGATGGTGCAGAAGATGCTTCGCCGTGTCCCGGCCGAGAAGCACAAGGAAGCCCGCCCGGAACTGGTCAACTACCTGGTGGAAAATGTGCTGATCGATCAGTATCTGCTCCAGTTGCAGATCAAGGTCGACGCCAAGGAAGTCGATCAGAAACTCAACGAGATGAAGGCCGAGATCAAAAAGCAGAACCTGGAATACGAGAAGGTTCTGAAGGACATGATGGTGACCGAGGCCGAGTTGCGGGACCATCTCACCAGCGATCTGCGCTGGAACAAGTACGCGACCGCCCAGGCCAACGAGAAGGTGGTCCGTGATCTCTTCGAGAGCAACAAGGAGTTGTTCAACGGTACCATGATGCGGGTGCGCCACATCCTGATCACTCCGGTCTCGACGGATCCCAAGGCACAGGAAGCTGCCTTGGCGCAGGTGACCGCCATCAAGAAGGACATCGAGCAAAAGGTGGCCGGGGAACTCGCCAAGTTGCCGCCGGGAACCGACAACCTGGCGCGGGAGAAGGCCCGCACCAAGGCACTGGATGAGGCGTTCCAGGCGGCCGCCCGCGATAAGTCCAGTTGCCCCTCGAAATCGCAGGGCGGCGATGTTGGTTGGTTTCATCGCGCCGGTGTGATGGTGGAGCCGTTCGCCAAGGCCGCCTTCGCGTTGCAACCTTACCAGATGAGCGAAATCGTCAAAACACCGTTCGGCTATCACCTGATCATGGCCCTGGATCGGCGGGCGGGGCGCGAGGTGAAGTTCGACGACGTCAAGGACGAGGCGAAGGAAGTCTACTGCGATCGCCTGCGGGAAGCGCTGGTGGTCCAGCTCAAGCCGAAGGCGAAGATCGTCATCAACGCGCCCACGAAGTAACGCTCCCCTCCAAAGGCGATTGTGTAGCGCTGAACACCGTCCGCACGCGGGGCGAGACATCTCATTCCGCACGCGGACGGTGTTCGTTTTTCCCGGCGTTCCCTTGCCTTCCAGATCTCCTTGCACCCCGTGGTGATCGTTGCTATAGCCAGGCTACCCGGCTGCACCCGCCTTGCGCCTGTTGCGGATAAAGGAGAGCGTGAATGGTCCGTTTTCTCTCGACGCTGGCTGGCCTCCTGCTGTTCGCGACAGCGGCGCGGGCGGGCGAACCAGGGCACCCTTGTGGGGTGGTTTTTGTCGTGGGCGGGGTAGGCGGCTGGGATCCACTCGGCCCTGCAGCGCGTCTGGCATTGCCCCACGCCGGAGTGCCCTACGAGATTCGTGAAGTCCGATGGACGCACGGCATCGGCAGAATCCTGCGCGATTTGCAGGATACACGTCACCTCCTGGCCCACGCCTCCGCGCTGGCTGCTGAAGTGCGCCGACTGAAGGAGGAACATCCAGAGCGGCCGATCTACCTGATTGGCCACAGCGCGGGGACGGGACTGGTTCTGGCGGCCCTGGAACACCTTCCCCCGGCAACCGTGGAGCGGACGATTCTTCTCTCGCCAGCGGTCTCCCCCAGGTATGATCTGCGCCCTGCCCTGCGTGCCACGCGGCGCGAGATCATCAGCTTTCACTCGGTCCTCGATCGTTTCTGGCTCGACTGGGGAACGTCGCAATTTGGCACCGTCGATCGCTTCTACATGCCGGCGGCGGGGGTCCATGGCTTTGTTGTTCCGGATCCCCTCGACACCGAGGGGGAAGTCCTCTACGCGCGCCTGGTGCAGATCGGCTGGACGCCAAAGATGCTGCTGGAACACCATGCTGGCTGGCACCACAGCACGGTGCTTCCTGGCTTTCTCACGCATCACGTCGTCCCATGGCTCCTCCCTGGAGAGTGATTCGCTGCGCGGGTCAACCAGGACCGGTGAGCCCCGGCAAGTTGCGCACCACCACGATGCGTGCAATGGTCTTGCCTTTGCCCCGCTAGAAGGCGACAATACAGACCGAAACGATCGCAAAGGTGGTCGGTAATTGCACGGTTTTAATGGCCCGTGGTTGTTGTGGTATCGGAGTTTGCGCGATACTCGCTCAGTGCCACACTCCACGGCATTCCTTTCCGCAGCAGGAGAACATATTTCGTGGATGACCTGCTTCGATTCTCCTGTCCGGCCTGTGGCAAGCGCCTCAAGTCCCCTCCCGCACATGCCGGCAAGCGGGCTCGTTGTTCGTGTGGGCAAAGTGTGATCGTCCCGAGGGGAGAACCGCTTTCTCCCGGCGAGCAGGTGGCTCCTCCCCTGGAGACTCGCCGCAGAGTCAAGCCAGTTCCCGAACCTCTTCTTCTGCCCGATCCGCCGACTCGGCCTCGGTCCAGGAAGCGCACCTGGCTCGTCGCGGCGGGCGGAATCGCTGCGTTGTCCCTCGTCGTCGGGGTGGTCTTCCTTGTTGCTTCACCGGGCAAGGACCGCTCGACCGCGACCCACGAGGTTGCTGCCGTAACTCCCACCGCTTCAACATCAGCCCCCCCAACCGACAAAAAGCCCGAGCCAAAAAGCGATCCCGAGAAACAACCGGGCCCCACGCCAGACCCCAAGGCGGCTGCAAAGCCCAAACCAAAGGAAGGAACCCAGGTTGCCGCTCCGCTCCTTTCCAACCTTGCGATCGAGTCCGCGACCACCGATCCGGTAGTCATCAAGTTTTCCATTGAGCTGGACGTTGTCCGGGGCACGACTCCGTTCGAAGGGAAGGCCGGCTGCTGGTTTTGTTTTGGTAAACCCTCGACGCTCCCTTCCCTGCGCTCCGAGTTGCAGAAAGTGCTCAAGGAAGCCGACGATCGCTTCTTTCTGAACATGAGAGGTCCGGGGTTCGTCGCTGCGCAGTGCAGCATGAAACAGGACCCCGATAAACCTGAACTGTGGCATGGGGTAATCAACCTTGGGAAGGCCAACGTCCAGAAAGAAGAGATCGAGATTCCGTCCGCGTTCGGATCGACCTTCTACAAACTTACCGAGATGCCGATTTCCTGGGTCTATTACGATAATGCCCGCCGTCTGAGCAACGAACTCAGGGCAATTGTCGATCTGAAAGCAGGCAAAGTCGTCAAGGTGGTCGAGGAGAACCGTGCAACTCCGCCGAAGTCCGAGTCGGAGAGGCTCCCGCCGCGTCACGGTGGTTGACCGCGCTTTTTCTGCTCCTGACACTGCGGTTGGCTTCAGGGTTTCTTTTCCAGCTCACAAACAACGCGCAGGCCGCAGTGCAAATGCGGGTGAACCGGAGAAAATCCCAGACGGCGGGCAGAGCGACAGTCTTCCTCGGGGCTATTCCAGGCTCCCCCACGAGCCACGCGATCGCGGGCATCCTGCCCTTGCGGAGTCGGTCCGTGGGGATCTTCCTCGGGGCTCTGGCGGTAATAGTCGCGCTCGTAGATGTCGGCACACCACTCCCACACATTTCCCTGCATATCATACAATCCAAAAGCGTTCGCCTCGCGCGTGGCGCCGATCAACGTGGTTCGATCGAGACGGGCGCCAAAGTTGGCCTGGGTCGCCCCCAGTGTGCTGCCAAATCCGTGCCGGCGCCCTGAGCGGCCCCCGCGACAGGCGTATTCCCACTCCGCCTCAAAGGGCAAACGATACCGTCGACCCGCTTGCTTTTCTCCCTCCAGGCGCGACAGACGCGCGCAGAAGTCGACCGCCTCCTGATAAGAGATATTTTCGATCGGCAACTGAGCATGTTCGATCTTCTGCAGCCCAATCCCCCCCGGACCGTTTGGCGCAAACCAGCTGCGATTGCGGTCCTTGCCCATCACCAGTTCCCACTCCCGCTGGGTGACCTCGTACATCCCCAGGTAGTAGCAGCGCGTCTGCACCACAAGATGCTGAGGGTGTTCATCCTCTCCGCCAGGTTCTCCCTCGGGCGATCCCATGGCAAACTGCCCCGCCGGTATCAGGACAAATTGCATGCCGAGGCTATTCCTCAGCGTGCGCGGCAACACTGCCCCGCCCACCTCGACGGAAAGGGTTTGCAAACCACTCCGCACCCGTCCATCAAAGGAGGTGGCCTGCACCATCAGCGTGTGGTGCGCGAGCGGAACATCTTCGGGCGCCTGCACCGTCAACAATCTGCGATTCGCGCCCGGGGGAATCCCATCGAGGCGAACGGTGAGCCCGCTTCCCCCGGTGTAATTGAGAGCAATCGCATCGTTGAAATTGTCCCGTTGAACACGCACCCAGGTAACGCGCGTTTCGCCCGGCTGCATGGTTAACGCAGCGAAGGGGAGGAGCGTGATCGTCCCTGCAGGAGGCGTAGGGGCCGGTATGGGCAACGGTGGCGGATCATCGATCTGAGCAGGACTGAGCGCATTCTCCACCAGCGGCCAGCTGGCCGTCAACACCCCCAGGAACACGATTCCCAGCCCCATCGTGAGCACGGGGACCAGCGGACTGAGCCACCGCGATGCCGGCGAGACGGGGGAACTCGCAACTTCGGCTGAGCTTTCCGGGACCCCTGTGAGGGTGGGCTGTTTCCCAACCACGGGGGTCTCAAGAGCCGGATTGGACGGAGTCGGCTGCCGCGGCGGAAGACTCGCCGGCGCGACCCACATCGGCTCGCCCGGGGTGGGAGTTCGCGGGGCCACCCAGACAGGCTGTTGCGGAACTGCCGTGGGAGGTGGAGGTGTGGCGGCATCCACCCCCGGGCGTTTTCCCACCTGGGTTTGCAACGGCGCCCGACGCGCGGGATTGACCACCGTTGGCGCGGGAGTGGGAGGGGAGGACTCCAGGTAACGCTGCAGCAAGAGCGCGAAAGCCAGCATGCTGCCTGGCCGGGCATCCGGGTCCTTGGCAAGCGCCTGCAGACAGAGTGCATCGAAGGCGGGATCCAGTTCGGGACGCAGACGCGAGGGAACCGGGGGAGCGGCAGTGGTCACCTGCACAAAGAGCGCCATCAGCGATCCGTTGAATGGCAATTGCCCCGTGACCAGCTGAAAGAGCATCACTCCCAGGCTATAAATGTCGCTCGCCGGACCGATCTTCTCTGCCACGCCCGATACCTGCTCGGGCGACATGTACGCCGGGGTCCCCACAGGCCGGTCGGCGATCGTCAAGGGTGGTTCAGTCGCTTCGCTCGGACGGGCCAGACCAAAATCCATCAGAATCGGGACGCCATCCTTGCGAATCATCACATTGCTCGGCTTCAGATCGCGGTGCACGATTCCCTGTTGATGAACCGTGTGCAGGGCCAGGGCCAGATGCCGAACCAGGTGAATCGCCTGTCGAACCGCCCAGGGATGCCCCGGGTTGATGTAATGCGAGAGCGGGGTGCCCTCGATGTAGTCCATCGTCAGGTAGTGAATCCCCCCGTCCTCGTCCACATCGTAGACACGGCAAAAGTTGGCGTGGGTGATCCGGGCTGCCATGCGTGCTTCGCGATAAAAGCGTTCGATCACCAGGGGATTCTTCTGTGCATCCAGGTGGGGCACCTTGAGAGCAATGCGCCGCTGCAGTTTGGTATCCTCAGCCAGATAGACCGTCGCCATCCCACCTTCGCCGAGCCGACGCAGGATGCGATAGCGAGCATTCAACATTTCGGGGATGGAGGTACTTGTCACGAGCCAGCAACTCCTGCAGCGCACCAGAGGGGGCTGCTCAGGGTACGGACACGGCTGCCTGCGATCCAGGCAGTGCCCGCGCCGGGGCCGCCAGCCGCGTTCCGGTGGATCCTCTCCAAGTGAAGAGGAAGTCAATCTTTGTGTCTGCTCTCTTTCAAGGCGTTTCCCTTGGCATTATACTTGCTGCTTCCTCTCCAAACATCACCGAAGAAGGTGGGAAGCCATGGGCGTGCAGAGTCAGAAGCAAACGAAGGCGAACCCTTCCGCCACCGCCGAAGAGGTGCTGTTCGCTCAGTATCAGCCGCACCCGACAGCCTGGGATGAACTCTTCCAGTTGCCGGGGTGTCCGCACGCGCACTGCCAGACCCTGGTCGACCGTCTGGGCCAACTGGGCGTCGGTGATTTTCTGGAACGTCGCATCGGCGCCGACCTGGTCTTTGTGAACCAGGGCATCACCTTCTCGGTCTACTCCGACCGGCGCGGCGTGGAGAAAATCTTTCCCTTCGATCTGATCCCGCGCCCCGTGGCGGCCGCCGAGTGGGATGTCCTCGAAAGAGGGTTGCGTCAGCGGATTCAGGCCTTGAATCTCTTTCTGCACGATATCTACCACGACCAGAAAATCCTTCGTGATCAGGTGATCCCAGCGGACCTCGCCCTGCAGTCCAAGGGATTTCGCCGGGAGATGATTGGCTTCGATCCGCCCGGCGGACAGTATATTCACGTGGTTGGAACCGACCTGGTGCGCGATGAACACGGTCAATTCCTGGTGCTCGAAGACAACGGGCGCACTCCCTCGGGAGTGAGTTATGTGCTCGAAAATCGCGCGGTGATGAAACGCGTCTTTCCCAACCTTTTCCAGCATTGCCGTGTGCGTCGCGTGGAAGACTATCCCCAGCGGCTGCGCGAAGCGCTCCTGTCGGTGGCCCCGCGGAGTAACGGCGATTCTCCCTGCATCGTGCTTCTCTCCCCCGGCCCATACAATTCTGCCTATTTCGAGCATAGTTATCTGGCTCGCCGCATGGGGATCGAACTGGTCCTGGGGCAGGATCTCTTTGTCCATGACGACCGCGTCTACCTCAAGACCACGCGAGGACCTCAAAGAGTAGATGTGATTTACCGGCGCCTGGACGACGATTTTCTCGATCCCACCGTTTTTCGTCCCGATAGCTTGCTCGGCGTGCCTCACCTTTTCCGGGCGTACCGGGCGGGGAATGTCACCCTGGCCAACGCTGTCGGAACCGGGATTGCCGACGACAAGGCCATCTATCCCTTTGTCGAGGACATGATTCGTTACTATCTCAGTGAGGAACCCCTGCTCCGCAATGTCCCGACCTACATCTGTGCGCGGGAGAATGATCGGCGCTACACCCTGGAGAACCTGGACAAATTGGTGGTGAAGGCCGTCAATGAATCGGGCGGCTATGGGATGCTGATGGGACCCTCGGCCACGTCAGCGATGCTGGATGAGTTTCGCTGCAAGATCCTGGCGCACCCGCGCAATTACATCGCCCAGCCGATTGTCACGCTCTCGACCTGTCCCACCTGGACCGACGAGGGATTGGCGCCACGCCACGTCGATCTGCGCCCCTACATTGTCAGTGGCAAGTCCATCTGGGTTCTTCCCGGGGGCCTGACCCGGACTGCCCTGGTGAAGGGTTCGCTCGTGGTCAATTCCAGCCAGGGAGGCGGGAGCAAGGACACCTGGGTGGTGGAGAATGGCGGATGATCTCGCGCGTGGCCGAGCATTGTTTCTGGATGAGCCGCTACCTGGAGCGGGCCGAGAACACCGCGCGCATTCTTGAGGTCAACCAGACCCTGTTGCTCGACTTCCAGGTGCCCCAGGAACAGCAGTGGCGCCCCCTCCTGATCATCAGTGGCATCCATGATTTCCCCTACCACAATGATGGCGAAAAGGTGCAGGAGCACCTCACCTGGGATGCCTCGAATCCCTGCAGCATCTGGTCTTCGTTGCAGATGGCGCGCGAGAACGGACGAATCATCCGCGAGGTGATCAGTGTCGATATGTGGGAGCGCTTGAATCACTACTATCTGTGGATACAGAGTCCGGCCGCACGCAGTCGCTATCAGCACAATCGCAGCGAATTCTACAGCCAGATCAAGCGCATCAACCAGCTGTTGCACGGGATCACTGACAGCACCATGTCGCACGGCGAGGCCTGGGATTTTCTGCAACTGGGCCGCTACCTGGAACGCGCTTCCCAGACTGCGCGCATTCTTGATGTGAAATACCACATGCTGGTCCCCACCCCCTCACACCTTGGGGCGCAGATCGACACCGCCCACTGGGCCGCCATTCTGCTGAGCTGTTCGGGCTATGAACCCTATCACAAGCAGCGTGCTCACGTGGATCCGGAGATCGGCGTGCCGGATTTTCTCGTCTTCGATCCCCTCTTTCCCCGTTCCGTGCGACGCTGTCTACTCGAATGCCAGAAGGCCGCCCATAACATTTCCGGACGGCCCCTCTCGCAGCCGGAGAATGAGGCGGAGCGTGCGCTCCACTCGCTGGTCGGCTGGCTTCACCTCGTGCAAATCGAAGATTTTTTGCGCGCCGGGCTGCATGAGGCGCTGACCGATGTGGTCAACCGGATTCACGACATCGGGGATGCCATCATGCGCACCTATTTCGACGTGCAGTTTCAAACGCCCGCGATCAAAAGCCCCGCAGGCTAAAGGTCATGGCGGCAGCGGGCGCAGATTGAGCCTGGTCACTCCGATGCATTTCCCCTCGGGATTGAGCTGCACGGTCCCCTGAAACTTGTTGCGTTTCATGATGCGGCCCTGCCACCCTTTTGCGCTGTTCTCCAGCTGGATTTCGCCGGCGGTCAGCGCCTCCGGACAGGTGTTACTCCCATCGCTGAGCGAGAGAATCGCCGCACAGGCGATCCGGGCAGCGGCGTCGGTTTTCACTGCGATCAGGCCGTTGTTGTAATCCCCGGGGGTTTTGAGCGGACTGATCGCACCTTGATTATCCAAGCTCAGGGTGACCGTGATGTAGTTGTCGCGAAAATCCTGCATGCGTTTTTGATAGGCATCGATCAGCTGTCGGTTGAAGGCTCCCGGAGGGAGTGGGGCCGCAGTGTAGACATAATAAAAGCGCCGGTCGGGATAAGCCTGCTGCAAAACGGGACTGTCGAGCCGCGCGGGGCCCACCGCCCATTTCTTCTTCGGATACTCCTTCGCCAGGTACGCCTGGACCGCGGCCAGATCTTTCTTCGCCTGCTCTTTAGGGTCGGCAGCATGGAGCAAGGATGCCACCCCCAGCAGGAGCATCACACTCAGGAATCGCAGGGCCATCGTTGCCTCCTCGGAGGAATCGGGATGCGCTCAGCGCCGCCGGGCCGAGAGCGGGGTCCCAGGGATGGTAATCTCGTTCACTGTTTTTCCATTGCGGTCGACCTCGATCAACTTGCGCTGCGTCATGCTGGTAATCATGGTATGCCCGTTGGGCAGGCGCTGCACCGAGGTGGGATAGGTCACCTTGACTGACCAGACTTCCTTGCCATCGGGGTCATATTCCACGACCCGCGAGGTGCGCGTGGTCGGAATGAGCACATTGCCAGTCGGGGTGATGTCAATGTTGACATAAGAGGTATTGGTGCGATCAATCGTCATCGTTTTCACCTCCTTCCCCTTGGCATCCACGCGCATCATCCGACCCAGCCGCGTGACCACCACGTACTCCCCGTTCTTGAGTTTGCGCGCCGCGACCAGATCGTTGTTGGGGCGATTGTACGTGAAAACCTGTTCGCCCTTGGCGTCCACCTCGATCAACTGGTTGCGACAAACGATCAGGGTGCGGTTGCCCGGGACTCGATGGCAGGCCAGCGGCTGCGTATTGATCTGCTTCTGCCAGACGATCTCCCCCTTGCGATTGCGCTCGCTGACCCGGTTGTTGAACGACTCGGTGATGAGGATGCGATCGCCAGGGACCATCTCGGCGGTGGTAATCCCCTGCAGATTGGCCAGTTCCCAGCGCTGCTTGCCATCGCGACCGAGTTCCACCACCTTGCTCGTTCCGTTGTTCTCGTTGTAAGCGACCAGCGTCAATCCCAGGCTCGCTACCCGATCCTTGAGTTTCACCAGGTTGGCGGTCGCCCCATTCTTTTGCCACCAGGCCTCCCATAAGTCCCGGGCCTGCTTGCGCGTGGCGACATCCGCGGTCATCCCCGTGGGAGGGGATTGCTCCCCGGCAATCCGCCCCAGCAGATCCTCGATCGTCCAGGCCTGTTCCAGAGGCACCTCGCTGAGCAGACCGATGAGGGCCGGAACCGTCTCCCGATGTTCACTCTCAACCAGGGCGAGCGCCATGCGCAGGCGCACGGACACATCGCTGTCCTTGAGGAATTTCTGGGCAGAAGCCACATCGAGCGCCCCGGCCCGGAAGAGCACCTCGCTCGCCAGGGCGCGTTTGAGCGGTACTTTATCGGTCAATGCCTGCACCAGAAGCGGATGCGGTTTTTTATCGCTGATTGCCAGCTGCGCCAATCCTTCGCGCAGCGCTTCAAGC
This sequence comes from Planctomycetota bacterium, assembly GCA_029777335.1. Classification (GTDB taxonomy): domain Bacteria; phylum Planctomycetota; class Planctomycetia; order Gemmatales; family Gemmataceae; genus JAKOSN01. The sequence continues at coordinate 60,104 of JAKOSN010000169.1, read as the reverse complement.
ACCGGCTCCGACTCAGCCATCGGTGCAAATCCGAGCAACACCTCGACCGCCTCCTCGGGTTTTCGCTGAGCGAGCACCTGAATGGCGGCTGTCACCACCGGGACCGAGGTGGTCCGTTCGGCCTGGTCCAGACATTCGCGTGCCCGGGCGGCCACCTCCGGATCGGCACTGGTCGCGGCCTGACGCAGCAGGGGAGCAATCGAGGGGCCAAAAGCAAGCAGCGCGCCGCTGGCCTGCTCGCGTTTCTGGAAGTCGTCGTCGCCCAGTTGGCGAATCAGTTTATGCACTCGATCGAGATCGCGATCGGGAAGAATTCGTTTGCGGAAGTAGTTCACCAGCGCCGGTCCGTCGGTGCCAATCTTGACCGCCTGCAATACCTTTTCGGACTCGCTCGGTTCTGCGGCGGCGCTCGTCCTCGCTGACCCACTCACCAGAACCAAAACGAGGGGAACGATCCAGATGCGCATGGTTTTGCTCTCCAGGGACAGCGTCGAGCATCTCGCGAGGTCATTTTCTCATCATACAGAGTGCCAGGTCGTGGGGCGAACCTCTGGACGGCGGCGTGAAACAAGCCTGTTCCCGGGTATCGCCTGCCTGATGCCGAGTGGCGCCCCGCTCAGCGCAAGCCGGTGGGCGAGGGAAAATAGAGCATCACGGTGGTTCCGGCGTCTGGGCGACTCGTCACCCGCAAGTGTCCACTCAGCTGGCGAACGATGCTTTGGACCAGCGTTAATCCCAGGCCCACGCCGGAACCTGGTTCCTTGGTGGTGAAGTACGGGGTGAAGATCTCTTGCTGGACCGCCTGTTCCATCCCGTGTCCGGAATCGCTCACCTGGAGGCCGACGTAGGTGCCGGGCGCTCCTGGGAAATCCGGGTCCATGTGTTCGGCTTCAATCTGATGGATCTCGGTGCGGAGCAGGATGTGTCCCTGGTCGTTGATCGCCTCCTGACTGTTCAGCACCAGCTGACGCACGATTGTCTCCAGCGACGACGGATCGCAGCGAAGCTGACACGGCCTCTCTGCGAGTTCCAACCGAAGCTCAATCGCAGGCTCCAGGCAGCGCGTCAGGGCGGGAGCGAGGTCACGCACCACGTCGTTGAGATCGAAGAGGCGCGGCCGCGCTTGCCGGCGACCGAACAGACGAAGTTCCTGCGTGAGAAAGGCCAATCGTTGCGAAGCCCGAGAGATTTCGGGCAGACACATCTCCAGAATGTCGTCGGTGGCCGGACCTTGCTGCAGCAACTCCACATACCCGATGATCCCGGTCAGTTGGTTGTTGAACTCGTGCGCGAGCCCGCGCGAGAGATGTCCGAGCGCCTGCATTCCCTGGGCGTGGTCGAGTCGATCTTCCAGACGACGTCGCTCCATCGCCCAGCGCAGCGCATGGGGAAGCCAGCGCCCATCCTGGCGGGGGAGAACCGCGGGGAGATTCAGCTGGCGGAGCAGCGGAGTTACGCCCGGATCGTCTGCCTCGGCAAGCACCACGAGGGGGAGAGCCGCAGCGACTCGGCGCAGCGACTGCGTTTGTTCCAGCGAAGGAAGGGGGGCAAACGAGGCAAGCGCCACCTCATGCGCATCCAGGGCTCGTTCAGCCAGCGTTTCCAGCGGTGCGATCGAGGTACAGTGGAAATGCCCAGGTTCGCCAGAGTTCAACAAGTCAGCCAGGCGACGCGGTTCGTCGGCGTTGTCGGAGATCAGTATCACCTCGACCGGTTGATCGGCCACTCCCACACCTCATTGTCGAGAGTTGTTGGTTCTGCCTCACTGGGATGGTTGCTGATCTTCAGCACGCCACGATGCCAGCAGGAGAATCCCGGTCACGATCGCACACCCCCATTGCACGGTGCTGATCCACAGATAAGCCACGTGCCAGGGTCGAATGGCGCGGCGCTGCTCGGCGAGATTGGAGACTTCCGCCATCAGCGCATCCAGCCGAGGATGCAGAAACACCAGGCCGAGCAGACAGGCGAACATCACGCCTTGCAGCAGCCACAGCCAGCGGCGACGGCGGTACGAAGGGTCGCCTTTGCGGAGAAACTCCCAGCCGAGGATGATCAGGGTGACGGCTCCCGCAAGGTTCAGGTAGTGGGTCACTCGCTGCGTGACCAGCGCCTGATGTTCCACATTCAAGCGACGGCCAATGGGAACCACCACCCCGGCATAGAAGGTGAATCCGCCTTGCCAGAAAACCAGAGCAGCCATCACCAGGAATCGCCGCAACAGAATCCAGAAAGAAGAGGTCATGAATGGGCAGCTACACTCCCCCGGATGAAACCGCTGTCGGCGGGAGCGGTGTAGCGCATCTCCAGGTCGGGGGTCTCGAGCCGGACACCCCGGCGATGATGGCTGTCCATGAGAAAATCCAGGAGGCCGCTGGTGAGCAAGGTTCGTTCCACCGGGTAAGGCGGCTTCCCCGTTTCGAGCATCTTCTCGATGTTGGCGACCAGGGCATCGAAGTAGCGCGCCCCGGGGGGCGGTGGCAGATGGAAGAGGCACGAGGCTGGCTTGCTCTCGCCCTGCACACGTCCCGCAAAGCAAAAGTCCTGCAGATGCCCGTTGAGCAACAGCACCGTGCCACGAGTGCCGTCGCGATACTCGATCAGGAAGGCGGTCGCTGGTGTGCTCGGCATCTTCCCCACGGGGATACTGCCGACATTTTTGCGGATATCGCCCGGGTTGACACTTTCGCTTCGGCGCAGCGCGGCCTCCAGGAGATCCCAGCTCCATTGCCCCGCATCGCCGGCTTTCCAGACATCCTTCCCGGTCAAACAGGTGACTGCCTTGACACCCGTTTCCCCGCCCTTGCGGCGCTCCAGCATCACCTGCAACGTCTCCAGGGCGTGGAAGCCGTAGACCTCGATGGGACCGTAGGCGGCCACCAGCCCTTCCTGAATGGGGCTGTCGAGTTTCAACTCCAGTTCTGGCCGGCGCCAGGTGACAGGCAAACTTGATCCGGCCATGAAGGGGAATTTCAGCTCACGCGACCAGGCGACCATTTCCCTGGCGCGCGCCCAGCTGTACGACAGGTGCTTGTCGTTGAACACGGGGACGGTTTGTCCAGTCTTGCGAAAGACCTCGACGATCTGCTGCATGAACTCGTGGCGCGGGTAGAGGATCTGCCCCTTGTCGTTGCGCGGATAGTTACCATGCTCCCCGATCAGCAAAATCCCTTCCACGTTGAGTTTGCCGCTGCCATCGGTGAGCGCCTCGGCGATGGTGCGTGTCACGTGGACCTTGAACTCGCGGCCAATCTCACGTGATAGATCGTTATCGGGTTTTTGATCGACATAAAGGCTGGCGACATAATGCTTCGGCACATGCATCTCGCCATGGTACATGTACCCATGCAGAAAGCGCCCCGCGATGTGATAGGCGTGCGAGAGAGGGCGATACACCGAGGCGAGGACCGCCAACGGTTTGCGTCCCATGGGGGTGGGACGAGGCGGACGGGTCAAACTCAGACTCGGCGGAGCGGCCTCGCCCAGACTCGCCTCGCCCGAGGAAAGACCCAGGGCAGCTGCCGAGGCAGCCGAGGCCAGAAATTTGCGCCGGGACAGACGGTAGAAGCGATCGTGCATGGTGCGGTCCAGTGTAGCAGGCGCGGAGGCGGGGACCCGTCCGAATCGCCATTCGGAACACGACTTCACAGGGTCTTCCCTGAAAATACCACGTCCTCCAGGGGACTTCCAGAGCCTTACCTGGAATTTCTCCTCCCGCGCCATAGACATGAAAGAGAACCATTCGTGAAGACTTGACGAAGACCTTGGGGCGGGCTACTGTCGCCGACGGAAGAGTGACCTCTGGATGAGACCTCCCATCATGGCCGATACGCCTTTCTGTGGTCCTCTCGTACAGGCCGCGCTGGCCGATCCCGATGCTCGGCGCGTTGCGGATCTGCTTTGCCTGGTGGAGGTCTCCTGTCAGCTCACCGCCACCACCGAGTTGCGGCCCCTGTTGCAGGCGATCGAACAGGCCTCGCTGCGCGTCCTTGATTGTGAACGAACCACCATCTTCCTCTACGATCGGGAAAGCAACGAACTGGTGAGCCGGGTGGCGACCGGGAATGCCGAGATTCGCTTTGCCGCGCATCGGGGGATCGCTGGCGAGGTGTTGCGTACCGGCGAGGTCGTCAACGTCCCGGATGCCTACACCGATCCGCGCTTCAACCCCGATATCGATCGCCGCACCGGGTTCCGCACGCGCAGCATGCTCAGCGCTCCGCTCCTCGGGTTGAACGGCGTGGTGGTCGGCGTGCTCCAGGTTCTGAACAAACGCACGGGCCAGTTCGATGCCTGGGACGAGGAACTGGTGCGAACGTTCAGCGCCCAGGCCGGAGTGGCCTTGCAACGACAGTTGCTGCTGGAGGAGTGCGAGGAGAAACGGCGTTTGCAACAGGATCTGGAGACGGCCCGCAAGATCCAGCAAGGGTTGCTCCCGCGACGCCCCCCGAATATCCCTGGCTACGAGATCGCCGGCTGGAATCGACCCGCTGACGAAACCGGTGGGGATTTTTACGACTTTCAAGAGCTCTCAAGTGGAGCACTGGCCTTCACCCTGGCCGATGTCAGCGGGCATGGCATTGGCCCGGCGTTGATCGCTGCCGAATCGCGCGCCCTGTTGCGCGCTTCGCTCTCGTTGACCCAGCATCTCGAACGGGTGCTGGCGCTGGTGAACGACCTGCTGTTCACCGATCTACCCGATGATCGCTTTGTGACCGCTTTCGTTGGCCTGCTCCTCCCCTCCGAACATCGCTTTGCCTACATCTCCGCTGGCCAGGGACCGCTGATTCACTACTCGGCGAGCACGGGAAAGATGCGCGAACTTCCCACGAGCGGATTGCCCCTGGGCATTTTGCCGCGCAAGAGCTACGAACTTTCGCTGGAGATGGTGTTCGAACCCGGCGATTTACTCCTGTTTGTGACCGATGGGATTGTGGAATGGCCGAATGCGCGACGGGATCGCTTTGGGGTCGAGCGCGTCTTCGAGGTGCTGGAGCAAAATCATCATCTCCCCGCTTCGGAGTTGATTCAAACGATTTACCGCGCCGCGCGCGAGTTTGCCAACGGCGCTCCCCAGGTGGATGATCTGACCGCCGTCGTGATTCGCCGGACCGCGACGTGAACGATCCTCCGCCCCCGTGCAGGCTGTGACCTTCCTTCTCCTCTGCCTTTCTTGACAGGCCGCGTTGCTCTGCGGCAAGCAGAGTAACTCGTCCCTTCCCACTGCCAAAAGACCTGCTCCCTCGAGAAAGCAAGGCGCCGTCGTCAGGCAAAAAACCCTGGGGAACGTTGCTCCTCGTGGTGCTGTGTTATGCCGCCGCATACCATCCCCTGAGAACCGGGGTGCGAAGTACGTGATGCTCAACGAGGCGCGTGCGTCGGTGGAGGTCGCTCCGGGGTCCGAGAAAGACTCGCTGCGCGCGTGGATGCGTCTGACTTACTCGCGTGGCGCCCACGGGACGGGTTGTTTGTTGAAGAAGGCAGTTAGCCCTTCGCGGCATTCCTCGGTCAGACGTGGAGCGGCACTGGCCCGCGCCGCTTCTTCCATCGAGAGCGCCTGATGCGAAAAGATCCCGAGCAACTCCTTGGTCCGCGCCAGCGCGTTCGGCCCGCCCTCGGCCAGGGCACGACTCCAGGCCAGCGCCGTGGGCACGAGCTGATCAGCCGGCACGATCTTGTTGATCAGTCCGCCTTGCCGGGCTTCCTCGGCGTCGATCAACTCTCCTGTGAGCAGCAGGTAGCGTCCCAGGCGATCTCCCACATGACGAAGCAAATGCGGCATCACCATGGCCGCCACCAGTCCACGCCGCACCTCGGGATAGCCGAACTTCGCGGTTGGCACCGCGAGGGCGAGATCGCAGACGGTCACCAGCCCTGCTCCCCCGGCGACCGCCGCCCCGTTGATGGCGGCGATCGTTGGCTTTGGCAAGGTGTAAATTAACTCGTAGAGTTTCGCCAGGCGCAGGGCGTCCTCCCAGACCGGCGTCTCCTCCACCCTCGCCTGCAAGGATTCCTGCAATTCGGCCAGATCCATCCCCGCGCAGAATACCGTGCCCGCCGCCGTGAGGATTACACACCGTGCCCCGTGATCGGTGAGCGCTCGGGTAAACGCCTCGTAGAGTGCCTCAATCAGCCCTCGACTCAGGGCGTTGCGCTTGTCGGCACGATTAAGCGTCAAAACCGCCGCGGAGCCTTGCAGTTCGTAATTCACCAGAGGTTCGCTCATCGCTCGGTTCTCCCCGGAGCCCGCACCATTGGTTCCACGGCAATCATCTGCTGGAGAGGCATTTGCAACAGCGCCAGTGCCAGCGTTTTTCCCTGGGTATCGGTGCGCAGTGAAAGGCTCGCTCCTCCACCAAGCACGTCCAGCAGCACAAAGTTGAGCGCCTTCAGATTGGCCGCCTCATAACGCAACACCGCCGAGGGATTCAACAGCCGAAAGTAGTTTTTGACGATCTCCGCAGTCAAATGTTTACGCAGCCAGGCATAACCTGCCTCGGTGTAGGCGAGGATGGCAATATTGGCGTGATTGCCCTTGTCTCCGCTCCGCCCATGGGCAATATCACGCAGTCGCAGTGGTTCCGTGGTGCTCATCCGTCGTTACCTCCCCCGTTCTCGTCGATCATCTGAACCACCGGGGTGACTGCTCTACGTGGGATCAGCGTTGGCCAGTAGGCAAAGACCTCGCGAACGGCGGGCCGTCCCGTGGCGTAGCCGGTGACTCCGGGGGGACCCGATGTCACCAGCGGAGCAAATTCACGCGTGAACCGCTCGACCACCGCGCGGCGTGAATCATGGACCGCAACCCGCAGCACAATTTCCGGGGCGACGGACGGCGTCTGCTCGACTGTGGGCCCACAGGCCCCGGCCCCCAGGCATTCGACGTGACTGCGTTCTGGCACCACTCCGGCGCGACGCAGACGAGCCAGGATCATCTCTCCGCATTGCTGCGCTTTCGCAACCGCCTGCGGACCCGCGAGCACCAGCTGACCACTTGACAGGAAGCCATTGCGATAGGCGATCGAAACCTTGTACGTCTCCGGGGCCGGATCGCCCTGTGCCCCGGTGATTTCGACGACGTTGGGCGCGGATTCACGCAATCCCACCGTGGTGAAGTTGGCGATCACATCGGGTGTGAGGTAGGCGGCGGGATCGCCCACCTCGTAGAGCAGCTGCTCACCGACCGTTTCGTGGTTGACCACCCCGCCGGTGTGCGGCGGCTTGGTGATTCGCACGGTCCCCGCGGCATCAATCTCAGCGATCGGATACCCCACATTGGCGAGATCGGGCGCTTCCTGCCAGTTGCACCACAACCCGCCCGTAACCTGCGCCCCACACTCAATCAAATGTCCCGCCACTGTTCCGGCTGCGAGGAGGTTCCATTCCTCCCACCCCCAGCCGAGTTCATGGACAGCCGGTCCCAGTGTCAACGAAGCGTCAGCGACCCGCCCCGTGATCACCACCGATGCCCCCTGGCGCAGTGCCTCCACAATCGGCTGGGCACCAAGATACACGTTGGCGCTCACGACCCGGTCCCGGATCGAGGCCAGAGGCACGCCGTTATCAAGGTGCGCGAGGCGATATCCCTGCTCCAGCAGAGAGTCCAGGTGCGGAGAGACATCATCGCCCAGAACCACAGCGACGGCCCGCTCGCCCAGCCCCGCCTTGTTCAGAATTTGACGCGCCTGCCGGGCACAGGCGCGAGGATTCATCCCCCCCGCATTGGTGACAATTTTGAGCCGCGGCTGGCGCTGGAGCAGCGGACACAACCGTTCAAGAACATCGAGAAAATCGGTGGCGTAGCCGGTCTCGGGTCGGCGCTGTTTTTGCAACGCCAGGATCGACATCGTCAATTCGGCCAGATATTCCAGGGTGAGATAATCAAGTTGTCCCTGCTCGGCGAGGAGGATCGGGGCATCGAGGTTGTCGCCCCAGAAACCGCACCCATTGCCAATGCGAACTGTTTTCATGGCCTGTCGCGCCCTGTGGCCTGGCGATCTCCGCAGGCAAAGCGTATCGTGACATCGGACCGACGACAACCGCAATCCTGCCAGGAATTCCGCCATGCGCCTGGGCTACAACACCAACGGCTTTGCACACCATCGCCTGGAGGATGCGCTCGAAATCCTGGCGGAACTGGGCTATCAGAGTGTCGCGCTCACGCTCGACCATCATGCGCTCGATCCGTTCTCGGCTGATCTGGCGGCTCAGTGCGCGCAGGTGAAAAGTCAGTTACGTCGCCTGGGGCTGCGCTGCGTGATCGAAACCGGGGCGCGCTTTTTGCTCGATCCCTGGCGAAAACATCAGCCGACCTTGCTCAGCCCCCGCGCAGAGGAGCGTGCCTGCCGCCTGGATTTTCTCTCCCGCGCGGTGACCCTGGCTGCCGAACTGGAGGCCGACGCGGTCAGTTTCTGGTCGGGAACCGCTCTCGCGGAGGAGCCAGCGACGGTGCTTTTTTCCCGCCTGGTCGCCGAGTGTCATGCGCTCTGTCATTACGCCGAAACCTCGGGAGTGCGCCTCGCGTTCGAGCCGGAACCCGGCATGCTGATCGAGAGGATGAGCCAGTTCGGCCAGCTGGTGCAGGCGGTCGGACATCCCCTGCTGGGATTGACGCTCGATATCGGCCATCTGCACTGCCTGGGCGAGGTGCCGATCACCTCCCATATCAGACAATGGCAACCCTTATTGTGGAATATTCACCTGGAAGATATGCGCCAGGGTGTCCATGATCATCTGATGTTTGGTGAGGGCGAGATCGATTTCGCCCCGATATTGCAGACGCTCGACGAGATTGCCTATCAGGGCGGAGTCCATGTCGAACTCAGCCGGCACAGTCACAATGCGGTCGAAACCGCCCGGCGTGCGCTGGCCTTCCTGCAGGCGCACCACCCCGCGCAGGGCTCGAACTCCCGTTAGCCGACATCCTGCGCAGGGTTTCAACTGACGATGGTTCGCCCACCCTTTCCGTGGGTGGGAAATCACCCGTGCGTGCGTTGAGAAAGGAGGACACTCTCGTCTTTCTGTGGGGGAGGAGATCGTGGGAAAGCAACAGGCAGCGGAGCGATCTCGTTGGCGGTTGCGACCTGCGAACGGGTGCGATTCCCACTTGTGGAGGCCGCATGTTTCGCCTTTGTCTCGTCCTACCAATCATCCTCTTGCTCTCGGGGCACGCCGCCGCCGCCCCCGTTCCTGACACGCGCCACGAGGTCAAGCTGACCGTTCAACCGCACCTCGGGCTGGTCACCGTCGAACAGCGGTCCTTGAAGAACGTGGGGATCCTCAGGTACTTCGACGACAAGGGCCTTCTCGTCTCACAACGGAAGTGCGTGGACATCAAGGATCTGGAATTTGCGCAGACGATCATCGACCTCGAGGACGACCAGGTAACGAGGTTCACCCGCAAATACACCCGGGCCAACTTCGTCGATGAAAAGATGAAGTGGCAGGCGTCCTACATCGGCCGCGTTCTGACCTTTGAGCGTAAGGGCGGTCGCTACGTCCTGCGCCCCGGGGACGGACCAGCGCTCAGTGAAGAAGAGACGATCGAACTGGAGCGCGAGGCCAACGAGGAAGGGTTGGCCAGACTCCATCAGGTTCTGGAGCCAGGGAAGAAAGTACGGCTCGGCGATAGTTGGGTCCCGGACCCGAGCAAGCTTGCTGGGGCCATGAACCTCACCCCAAACACCGCCTTCGACGCCGAAAAGGTCAAGGCCACGGTGAAGTTGGCTCGGGTCGACAGGAAGGACAGGCACCAGTGGGTGACGCTGGAGGTGAGCATCAATCTGCCGGTGAAAACGCTCGACCGGGGAACAGTGCTCCCCGGGAGCGCCCTGACTTCCAGAGGGACGGTGGAAGTGGTGCTGGGGCACGCCCTGGGGGGACGCACCAGAGTCGAAGGCAAGTACCGAGTGCGGGCCCGTGTGGAAGCAGAGGGGGCCGTGTTCCGTTTCGAGGGCGAGAGCCAGTTTGAAGGCGAGAGAAGCACGACCATCAAGACAAAGGAATAACCGCTGACCAGGTGCTCGTGCGCGTGGAGAAGGTTCACACCGAGCACCCTGGCTTTGCATCAGGAGAACAGGCGTCACGCCCCTGGAAAACCAGGAAGTCGAGACGCCTGTACGATCCCCCCAGGCATCGCTGGAGTGCGATTTCGACAACGGTTAATGCTTGTCGGGAGCCGCCGCGGCGGGCGCCTTTTCCTTTGCCAAAAACGGATCGAGGTACTGAGTCTTGGCGAAGAAGCCGCCGCCCATCGCGGCGAGCAGGACGAGTCCCCAGAGCGACTTTCCGATCACGCCATACATGTCGAAGATGCTTAATACAATGTGGAGGAGCAACCCCAGGGCGACAATGCCTCCCCCGATGACAATCACCTGGGCAAAGACCGGATCGAGGCGAGCCAGCCACCAGCAGCTGATCTCAAGCACCTGTGCCACCAGGGGCAACGGACTGAGAACGGCGCGCAGCGGACCAGGATAGCTGCTAAAGGCAAAAATCAGACCTGTGAACCCATAAAGCACCGAGAATCCAAGGAGATGGACGTGAGTGGTCTGTGCGAGCTTGTTGAGCGACATCCCTCCTGAGCCCGCGTCGGCCTTTTCCTCGACCTTGGTATACGGCTCGATCTGCTCGAACTTGGTGAGCGGATATTTCTCTGCCTCGGCGTTCTCCTCGTGGCAACGCTTGCACCGTTCATCGAGAATCGTCTTGATCTTCACGGTGCGTGGCGGGCCGGCCTCGACAAAATCCTCGGTTACCGTCAGCTTCTCCTGGCCCGCGGGGAGAGCAAAGCTGTCCTTTTCATAGGCTTCCTTGCTGGCCCCTGCGCGAATCCAGGCGAGAATGGCCTGGCGTTCGCCATCGCGTTCGGTGCGCAACTCCTTTTCGGCCTTCTCCGCGTTGCCCTCGGCGGACTTGGTGCGGCGTTTCAACTCGGACTTCCACCCGGAACTATTGGTAGTGAACGCCGTCCGCATCTGTCCGGAGCCATTGAACTTCAGGGATTCATCGGCTTCGAGCAAGATCTCGATCTTGCTTTTGGGTTTGCCATCCTTCGCAGTGTTCCCGTGATAAACCCGGGCCGCATCGTCGACGGTCGGCAACAGCGAACCGGCCGACGCATGCTGGAAGTGCAGCTGGGTGAGTGCGGCCAGGTAGCCAAGCCCAACGGAGATCAGGAAGGCTGTTAGTGTCAAGCGAGCACTCAGAGGGAGAGCGCGCAGGGTGAGGCGAGGCGGAGCAGCGGGGGTGGGAGTGGTGCTCATGGGGTGGGACCTCAGAAAAACTAGTCAAACAGCGTCCAGAGCGGCGGAGACGGCGTGAAGAACCTGGCGGCGGGCGTCGTCCATGTCGGTGGCCAGGATGGCGCCCGAGGCCAGGCGATGACCTCCGCCACCGAAGCGTTCTGCAAGGCGAGCCACATCGATGCGCGACCGCGACCGGAAACTCACCTTGATCCCGCCGCGTGGCTGTTCCATGAAGAACAACCCCACCTCCACACCGATGATCCCGCGCATGAAGTTGACCAGATCCTCGGAGTCCTGGGGGGTGGCGCCAGTCCGCTCGTAATCGCCGCGTTCAATGGAAGAGTAGGCAATCTCTCCCTGGTGCGTCAATTCCAGGCGGCTCAGAACCCGCCCCATCAATCGGAGGCGGGCCGGGGTGTTCTGTTCAAATAACAGATCGTAGAGCAGCGATGGCTGAGCGCCAGCTTCGATCAGGGCGGCCCCGAGCTGCATCGTTGCCGAGGTAGTGTTGCTGTGTCGAAACCAGCCGGTATCCATGGCCAGCGCAACAAAGAGTGCGGAGGCTGCGCGCGGAGTGAGCGGACCTCCCAGCGCCACAATTGCCTCGTGAATCAGCCGGCCGGTTGCCTCGGCACTGGTATCGACCAGCTGCACCCCACCCAGATCGTCCTGGGTAAGGTGATGATCGATCACCACCTTCGGCACCTGCAGCGCTTGCAGAAACGGCCCAAGGTCACCCAGCTGGTTCCACGTGCCTGTGTCAAGAACCATCGCCACCTCGGCCTGGGCGAATTTCTCTCCCGGAGGTGTGAAGCGTTCCACTAGCCGGTCTGGGTCGAGAAAGTCGTAGCGCGGAGGAATCACGCTGGCGACGGTCAGATGCACTTCCTTGCCGCGGGCACGCAGGGTATCGGTCAACGCCAGCATCGATCCCAGGCCATCGCCATCCGGGCGGACGTGCGTGGTCAGAAGGAAACGCTGATGACGATTGACCAGCTCAACCAGGGGAGTCCAATCCACAGGCATGATGCGCCTTTCGCTTGGCGGGGGGACAGTATTCCTCTGATTATAGCTGGTTGGCGTGGAGAGGGAAGCGATCCACCTCGGTCAGCGCGAGCGCTGGCGGAGATTGAGCCACTCGGGAGGCGCCTGGGTCACCTGCCCTGTCCGCGCCTGAACTCCATAACTTACCCCGAAACCGTGCACATCGGCACCCCCATGCTGGTGCAGATAACACATCATCTGCGTTGTCATCAGCGCCTGCAGCAACACCAGACCGAGCAAGGCCAGGCGACCGAGGCGCTGTACCGAGGGAACCGCCTTCGTCCCCAGGGCGAGCCGAGCCAACCACACATTAACCAGGGGAAAGACCACGAGCAGATAATGGCGATGGATCGGTAAACGGCCCAGCATCAGAATCACCCCGCAAACCCCCATGGCGGCCACCAGGGTCCGTTTGGTGGGCGAGGAGGCGTCGGCGGGAGCAAGCGGCTCGCCACGCTGCACCCACCAGCGGCGAATGCCACGCACGAGAAGAAAGGCTCCCAGCGACAGGAGCGCGGCATGGCAGAGCAGCATCAAATAGGTTGGTTTGCCCCAGAGGTAGGGGGAGGCCAGAAAATCGCCCATCCGATTGCCAAGGTTGTGCTCCACGGTGTACCCGAGGGGATCACTGATCCAGTACAGCCAGAAGCGACACAGGAGCAACTGTCCCCAGCTGGCGTGCTTGCTCACATGGGGTGGGGCCTCGGTGAGCAGATAGTACACCCACGGCACCATGGGCAAGGCACCAAGGAAACTCCCCGCCCCCCACCAGCCCCAGCGCACCTGGCGTCGTTGATAGAACCAGGCGGTCACCACCAGGGCCACGGCCAGGAAAAAGCCGAACATGTGGATCTGACCAATCACCAGAACCATCGCGCCCCACAGGAAGGCTCCCCAGCGCCGCTCGCGATACCACCAGCCGAGCCAGAGCAAAAGCAGCAAGGGAGGGAGCACACAGGGAGGCCAGATCTTGCGATGACAGAGCACCGTCAAGGGATTGACCGCCGCCAGCGCCACCGCCCAGTACCACGCTTCCCGTTCGCGCGCCGGGACGACATAGCGCGCAAAGAGAACCAGGCCAACGAGAGCAAGGACATTGCCGATCTGAATCACGCGCGCCAGGCTGGTGGGTTCGTCGCCCGGGTTCAGCGCCCCCAACCCCACGAAGACCCAGAGACTCAGCCCCGGGTTGGCGACCTCCTGGCTTGAGGGCATCCCCACCCATGGCCAGCCTTCTCCCTGGAGAACCCGTCGCACCTGGGCGAACGTGAAGGCCTCGTCGAGCTTGTATTCAATGTCTTCCACCCAGATCAGGCGAAAGATCGCCCCCAGGACCAGGACGGCGAGCAGACCTCCCCTTGTTAACCAGGGCAATCCGGAGGTGTGGACGGTGGGAGCCTCGTCCGACATGGCAGTCCTCCTTGATGACAGAATCCGGAATCTCAGGCGGCGAGCACCTCCTTCTGGGCATGGCTGGCGATCAGTTCGCGCAGACCCACCTCACGGAGACGTAAGCTCGCCTTGGCTGGGCGCAGCCAGCACCGTTGTCGACGATGGCGTTCGGGATAGTCGTCCTCCGCTTGAATGACGTGAAGGAGATAAAGGACGACCCGGTGCCAGCGGCCGTGTTTGCGGTAGGTGTAACTACCGAGTGGCTCCGGTTGAAGCAAGCCCAGAAGTCCGGCCTCTTCCCAGGCTTCGAGAAGGACGATCTCTTCCTGCGATTTTCCCTCTTCCACGCAGCCCTTGGGAATCACCCAGTGTTTGCCACGGCGCGACGTGACGAGGCAAAGCCGGCCATCGGGGCGAAAGGCGAGGGCACCGGCCTGAAGGACAGGGGGGGTATCGTCGTTCATGGTTCGGAGTCTCCGCTCCTGGAAACGCCAGAGCATCCGTGGGGGGCCACGCTGTCACTCATCGGTTCTCCTGCGCCCCGGGTTGTACCCTTGAACGGATTTTCTCTCAGGACACGTGGGGAAGTGTGCCGATCCTACTCTTTTGAACGATCCGCGGATGCAGTCAAGATGGGTCGGGAAGGCGTTCCAGCCATGCTGTTGTTTGCTGTGAACTTTTTGTGAAGAGAATGGTTGCCAGGGGGTGGGTTTCGAGTAGAATAATCACGTTACTCAACCCCTGATTCCTCCCCCCCTGAACCGTTCAGCGACCGAGTTACCATGTGACCTGGTTCAATTCAGGAGGAACACTCGGAGGAATCATGGCGAGAGAGCCCCATGCCAGGGAAGGCAGAGACTCTTGCCAGGATCGCCCGCTTGGCCATGGGAAGGATATATGAACGAGCGTTGGATCGAGTGTGCCCATTGTGGTCGCCGTTGGCCCGCGCCGGTGGATGAAACTACCTATCTTGAAATGGAACTGATGTCGCGGCCCTGCCCTCATTGCGAAGGATATACCTTGCGCCTGGTTTCTGAGGGGGTTGCCAGAGAGGTCTTTGCAACCCCGGTCCGGCGCCATCGTCGTGGCGACGCAAAGGCGGCCATTTCAGATTGGCGTCGACTCAAACCTGCCCGCTCCCCCGGTGTTTGACTTCGCCGGAGGGGCTCCCGAGCCTCTGCTCCCCAATTCCTCGCGCAAACAAAAGTGCTCGTTCGACCCAGCGGGAGGTCCAACGAGCACCGCAGAGGGATTCCGAACAGTGTCCTAGCGACAACCACACCCACTGCCAGTATAGACAGTTCCGTTGAACGATGCACCATACCCCGGACCGACAGGGGTCCCTCCTGGCCCGGGCGGAGCGCCCGGCGCGGTGTTGCCAAAGAAACCCCGACGTTTCTTGATCAACAGATTGTGATCGCTGACCTGATAGGCCGACGGACGTCCCTTGTCCGGGTAGGGCGGCGGCATCGCCGGCGCACCCTTGACACAGGTTTCGCCGAAAAAGCCCCGGCAACCACCGAATAGGAAGACACACTCCGAATTGAATGAACCGCAGCTGAAGTCGTTAATGTTACCATAGCAACAGAACGGACGATGCTGCGCGATTCTGGGGAACAGGGGACGTTGCCAGATCCACCCCCCCTTCCCTGTTGAAACCTCGACGGGAGCACCCATTCCTTCCCCCACCTCGACAACTTCTCCCTCCGTGGGAGGGGTTGACACCACCGCGGGCGGTTGCTGGGCGCGTGCCAGCCCCGTGACCATCCCCAGGCTCAGGATCACAGCCGTCAGGGGCTGTCGCCACTTCGATCGCGTCATGCGCCTATCCTCCTCGCCGGTCTCTCGAACTGAGCGGTACCGTCGTGATCATCGGCAGGGGGCTTTGGCGACTTGCAGGGAATCTAGCGTGGCGAGGGAGAAGAGGCGACCTGAGTGCCTTCCGAGATCGCACCATCGTACACCCTTGTGCCATCCACGTAAACCTGCTGAACTTCCAGCTGCGCACTCAGGCACACCAGATCGGCCCGTTTGCCCACGCTGAGACTGCCCAGTTCCTGATCCACCCCCGCGATCCGGGCCGGCGTTAACGTCGCCATCCGAACCACGTCGACCAGCGCAGCGCCGGTCAACTGCTGGAACGTCCGCACCGCGTGATCCATCCCCGTCACCCCGGAAGCCAGCGCCTTGCCATCCAGCATCACTCCCACGCCATCCTGCCGGCGAATCCGCTCCCCACCCTCCAGCGGACCGAAGAGATATTCCCCATCGGGCATGTCCAGCGCGCGGTTACAATCGGTGACCAGCGCCAGTTTGTCCGAACCCTTGATCTTGTGGGCGAGCAAGAGGAGTTCGCGGCTCAGATGCTTGCCGTCCGCGATCACCTCGGTCGTCAATTCGTCAAAATAGAGTGTTGCCTCCAGCAATCCGCCACGCATGGGGTACGCTTGCGTTTGACGGAGGCGCGCACGATCCGACATGGCGCAGAAGAGATGATCCACATGGCGAATCCCCCACTGCACCGCCGCCTCCACCTGGGCGAAGGTGGCGTGGCTGTGGCCAGCATTGCAGCGAATACCCCGATCTCGACAGGCACGCACAAACTCCTCGGCACCAGGGAGTTCAGGAGCAACCGTCGCGGTCACGATGCTCGCGGACCGGTCCAGATAGGGGCGATACTCCTCGGGCTGGGGCGCACACAATGGGTCCGCGGGATGACACCCCCGTGCCTCGGGACCAAAGTACGGACCGTAGAAATGCGCCCCCAGGACGCGGCTTCCGCCCGTGTCCTCCTCCTGGAAGCGCCGGCACAGATCGAGCACCGCGAGAATTTGCTCCGGACGAGCCACGGTGGTGGTGGGCAACAGGCTCGTGGTGCCGTGACGCGCATGCGCTTGGCAGACGGTCCGAAAAGCCTCTGGCGTGCCATCCATGAAGTCGGCTCCTGCGCCACCATGAACATGGAGATCGACATACCCCGGGACAAGATACCCCCCTTGCAGATTGACGATCGCCTCGCCTGAGCGGATCCGAACGGGGTGGTGGTGGATGGCCGCGATTCGATCCCGAGAGATCGTCACCTGTCCCTGCGCGATCGTCTCGTGGGGAAGTACAATGGTGCCGCCGATGAAGTGAAGGGTTTCCATGGCGTTTATCCTGAAAAAAGCGACTCTTTGTCGCGCAGTGGCTTGTGCCCCTTCGAAGAGGCGCGTACCATACTGGTTTAGGAAATCCACTCTTGCCGTTCCGCACACCTGGCTGGGACGAGGGAACTTGTAGGCAGGTCTTCGCAGTGTTGATCGATTCGACGCATCGCAAATGGTTCCTTGGGACTGCTATTGTGGGGAGCCTGGCGCTCGCTGTTTACCTCCTCTGGGCAGCGCGCACCCCGGGAGGACTGACCGGGGGGAGTTTCCTTGGCCTCTGGTACGGGGTCCTCGGCTCCGCGCTGATGGTCTACGCTGGCATGCTCTCGGCGCTGCGCAAGGTGCCGCGCTGGACCTGGCTGGGAGCGCGCAAGACCTGGCTCCGTGGCCATATCTGGCTCGGACTGCTCTCCTGTGTCTTCCTCCTTTGCCACAGCGGCTTTCATCTGGGCGGACCGCTGGAGTTCTCCCTCTGGATCATCTACCTGCTGGTACTGGTGACTGGCATCTACGGCCTGTTCATGCAGTGGCTGATGCCCCGGATGATCACTGTACGCGTTCCCTGTGAAGCCCCCTATGAACAGATTCCCCACATCTGCCTGGTGATGCGGCAGAAGGCGGACGATCTGGTCGATGCCATCTGCGGTCCGCACGATCCGGGCGCTGCCCAGCCAGAAAACACGATGGGTGCCGTTCAGTTCGCGACCAGTGGAAAGCTCCAGTTGCGCGAGTTCTATGAGCGCGATGTGCGTCCCTTTCTCGATCCGAGGGTGCCCCGAGAGGCGCCCTTGCTCAACCCGCTGATTGCTGAATCCCGCTTTAGCAAGGTCCGTGCTTTGCCGGATCTCGTCGATGCGCGCGACTCCATTGGCGAGCTGGCCCGCCTGTGCGAGGAACGCCGCTCGCTGGCGATCCAGACGCGCCTTTATTTCTGGCTGCATTCCTGGCTACTGGTTCACATCCCCCTCTCGGTGGCGCTGCTGGTTCTGGGGGTGGCGCACGTCGTGACGGCGCTGTTCTACTAGGAAAGGTCGTTTATGCCGTCGGAGTTTCGCGATCCCAAGAATCTCGCCAACTGGATCGAGCTGGATTACTTCAGGCGTCCCAGCCCTCTCCGGCGCTGGCGCCGCTGGATCATCTGGGGTTCCCTGGTGCTTCCGCTCCTCGTGGTGGTAGCAGCCTTTGCCTTCCCGGGAGCGAGCACGCTCTTCCAGGCGGGGCCCGTCTCCGATGCGCATTCCATGTTCAACGAGGACTGCCAACGCTGTCACACCGAGAGTTTTCAAACGGTGCGGCGTTTCTTGCCCTGGAATGAGTCGGTCCGGGCCGTCTCCGACCAGGCCTGTCAGCAGTGCCACGAGGGAGCGCGGCACAGTGCGCGCCAGGTCAGCGAACCCAGTTGTTCAAGTTGTCACCGAGAGCACCGAGGGCGAACCGAACTGGTCGCCGTTCGTGATTCGCACTGCACCAGTTGTCATGCCAATCTGGAACCGCATCGCCAGGGAGGCGCGCCGTCCCAGGTGGAGAATGTGACCAGTTTCCCCTCGGGGCATCCCGAGTTTGGTCTGTGGCGACGCCAGGAGAGCGATCCAGGGCAGTTACATTTCAACCACAAGGCCCATCTGGCTGCCGGCGGTCTCCTGACTCCCACGGGGCAGAAACGCGTCTTGCAATGCGTGGACTGCCACGTCCCCGATTCGGCGGGGCGTTACATTCAACCGATCAAGTACGAGAACCATTGTGCCAGTTGCCATCCGCTTTCGGTGCAGATCGTTGGCGAGGTGAAAGGCGATCCGCGCGTGGAACAGGCCGTCAGCGCCTTCAACAAGATCCCCGCCCCACACCGGGAACCAGCGCTTGTCCGGGCGGTGTTGCGTGATCGCCTGCTGGAATTTGTCCGCACGCAACCGCTCAAGTTGCAGGGGGACAATCCTCAGACCCTCGATCGTTCCGTGCCCAGAAGTCGCCCGCTGGAGATGGCCACCCCCGCGCAGTGGAAATGGACCCTGGGGCAACTCAACGACATGGAACGGCTGCTTTTCCCGCATGTGCAGCTGGAGGTGAACGAGCGCGTCCTCTTCCAGAACGCCGCCGGCTGTCGTTTCTGTCATGTTGAAAAGTCCCGCCAGGCAGGAACCGAGGCCGAGGGATTGAGTGATCTTCCGCGCTACGCCCAGACCAACATCCGCGCACGCTGGTTCGAGCACAGCCGGTTCAGCCATCAAAGCCACCAGATGCTCAACTGTACTGAATGCCATTCCGCCCGGGAGAGCAGTCTGACCCGCGAGGTGTTACTCCCCAGGGCAGAAACGTGTGCGCAATGTCACAATTCCAGGGTCAAGGCCGCTTACGATTGTAACACCTGCCACGATTACCACGATCGTGGCGCCAGGCACGAATTGCACAAACTGAACACCATTGAAGGATTCCTGCACAAGGCAAAGCACTAACCGCCTGGCAGACGACCCAGCGCGAGCACGAGCCGATCCAGCCGCTATTCAGAGAGCGGATCCCTCGCTGTTCGATTTCCGCCCGCCGAGGAGAGACCGATGGCTGCGAAACAATTGATGCCGGAAGCACGGCTGGAACAGCGTGACAGCGACGTGGCACTGACCGAGGATCAGTTTCTGAAGATTGGCCTGTTTTCCCAGCTGAAACGCAAGCCGAGTCTGGACCGCTATCCGGGGGCGATGGTGCTGCGCCGCTATCGCAAGGGCGAGGTGGTGTTCCGCCAGGGCGAAGCAGGGTGGACCGCCTTTTACATCCTCACGACCGAGGATCTGCTTCACGTCTGGGAAGCACGGTTGGAAGCCGCCTGGAAGGAAAATGAGCAGCATCGTTTGCAACTTGAAATCAACCTGCTGCGCGAACGACTGGAACAACTCAAAGAGGTGCCCCAGGAAGACGAACTGCGCACTGCGGCGAAGGTTTATATTGCCGTGGCGCGCAACTCGCCGAGCACCGCCAAGGGGCTGGCAAATCGATTGATTGGCTTTAGCAATCAAACCTTTACGGGCCCGGTCCGGAATGAAAAGTTACAGACGCTGTACATCCCGGTGGGTGGGCAGCTGAATTTCAGCATGGACAGCTTCAGTGCTCCCATGCAAGAAGGAGAACTCTTTGGAGAGATGAGCTGCATGTATCGCACGCCGCGCTCTGCCACGGTGGTGGCCAGGCGCGATTGCTACATGCTGGAGATCTTGCGCAATGTGCTCGATCAGATTCAGCGCGACCCCGTCTACAAGGCGCGGATGGACGAGGTTTACAAGGCACGTGTACTCGGGATGCAACTTCGCAAGCTCACCATTTTTAGCGAGTTGACCCAGGAGGAATTTGATTCCATCCGCAACAAGGTGGAACTCGTTAGTTATGAACCCGGGGATCTGATTTGCGATGAACACGATCGTTCCGATGCGATTTACATTGTGCGCACGGGACTGGTCAAGGTGATGAAAAATGTTTCGCATCTGTTGCAACCAAGCGATATCACCGACTGGATCGAACTCGGCAAGGCGTTCCTGATTGGCGCCAATCATCCCACCACACCGCTGGGGAAATTCTTTGCCATGCTCCCGGCGGATGTGCAGGAGATTATTCGCACCAATCCGGATCTCACCAAGGCACAAGGAGCTGAACGCCGGCGCATTGTCCTGGCAATGAACGATCTGCTCAAATCCACTGAACTGGTGAATATCCCCGAGTTCACCCATCTAACGGGGAGCCCGGCATTCAAGGAACAGGTGAAACGGCTGCCCGAGGATGTGAAGAAGTGGACTCAACTGGATCATCGCTACCACAACCGCATCTTCATGGAGATGCTCTACCCCAAGGCGGTGCGGCGGCATCAGCGCTTGCCTGGGCCTGAAACGATCCTCTCCTACTGCTCCCCGGGGGATTTCTTTGGCGAAATTGGGGTGATGCTCGATCAACCACGGAGCGCCACCTGCCAGGCCTACGGTCATCCTAACGATCATGGCGTGGTGGAACTCGTGAAAATTCCACGCGATGTTTTTCGTCGGCTGGTGGAATCCTCTCCCACGATCGCGGCCAAGGTCAACGAGGAGATCACCCGGCGCC
Organism: Planctomycetota bacterium; assembly: GCA_029777335.1. Classification (GTDB taxonomy): domain Bacteria; phylum Planctomycetota; class Planctomycetia; order Gemmatales; family Gemmataceae; genus JAKOSN01. The sequence continues at coordinate 39,199 of JAKOSN010000169.1, read as the reverse complement.
GGGCACATACCATCACGCGCCTCGCAACACCCATTTTCGACGAGAGCAACCAGGTGCTCTACTCGGATCGCTTCGAGGAACTCGGACTGATCCAGGGGCAGATGTTGATGCTGATCGATCTTGATCGCTGCACCCGGTGCGATGAATGTGTCAAGGCCTGTGTGAACACGCACGACGATGGGCATAGCCGTCTCTTTCTCGATGGCCCCCGCTTCGACAAATACCTGGTGCCAACCGCCTGTCGCTCCTGTCTGGATCCGGTGTGCTTGATCGGCTGTCCGGTGGGATCGATTCACCGAGGCGACAACCGCGAGATCAACATCGAGGACTGGTGCATTGGTTGTGGGCTGTGTGCGGATTCGTGCCCGTATGGTTCCATCCAGATGCACGATCTGGGGATCTTGCCCGAGAACTCACGCGGGTGGCGCTATCTGCCCGCGTCAATGGTTCAATCGACGAAGTGGTTCGAGCCAGCCTTTCACGATAGCAAGTGGTTGCCTGGCAAAGCGCCCTTCCCCTGTAATCGGGATTTTCGCGACCTGATGAAAAAGTTCCTCTCAGTCGGAGATCCCACGACCGCCTCTCTGGTCAACTTCCGCCATGAATTTCAGCTTGGCAAGGAACAACTCGGCCCTGAAGCAGAGTTTCGTTTGGAAGTGCTGGCGCTGGGGTCGGTGGTGCGCGTGTGGCTGAATGGTCAGGAATTGACCGCCGACGACAAACCCAAACGGGGACGCCGCGAATACAGTATTCCCCCTCGGCCCCCGGCACCGAAAAAACCGGAGAAGGGAGCCGAGTTGGCCGCGGCTGCTCCAGTTGCAGCCCCTCCTCCGCTCACGGTCCACCATTTTCTCCGGCCCGGGCGCAATGTGGTGGCGGCCCAGGTATCCTCGAACATCAAGCCGGGCGAGGTGGTGTTTCAGCTTCGTGTGGATGAGATCCACAAGCCCAATCTCCCCGAGAATCTCGATGCCAAGGTGGCCGACGAGATTACCGAGAAACTGGTGACGCAGCGTGCCGTCGTGTGCGACCTGTGCAGCACGCTCCCCGCTCAGAAACCAGCGTGTGTCCAGGCGTGTCCCCATGATGCTGCGATGCGCGTGAATTCCCGTTTTGAATTTCCCCTGCGTTGAGCGTGGATACCTGGAGGAACCATCCGTGTCACGATTTGCGACTCTGCTTTTGGGATCTCTGGTGTTGTTCATCTGCGTCTCCCGTGTCGGGGCAGAGGAGAAACCAGAAGGACTTGCTGGCAAGTGGGTGTCACAGAACCAGGAGAAACATCCCCTGGTTTTTGAGGCCAACGGGACTTTCAAATATGGCTATGAAATGAAGAATGGCGAATGGGTGCTGGTGACAGGGAAGTACACAATTGACGCGAAAGGAAAGATCACGGGAGAGATCCATCACAAGGGCGTCATCTTTCGCCCCTGGTACCTGCTGAAAGATGGGGTCCTCCAGGGCCCGCGCGGTCCCAATCCCCGGGTCGTCTGGCGAAAAGAAGTTGCCAAATAAAGCGCGTCACAGGAAGCAAAGGGGGGGCTTGAAAACCTACTCCTCGGGTCTGTTCGCAGGCGTGAGGGTCGCACAGACAAACCTCGCTCTCCAATCCAACGAGGATTCGCTCATGCGCGCCTTGTTCCTCTCCCTCATCCTCTTCTCGGGACTGACCACCACATTCCTCTATGCTGCTGATCCCGATCGTGTGGCAGAAGATGAACTCCTCCTGAAAAATTTCAAACGGAGCACAGAGGGGGCGGCCCTGCTCGATTCTTTTCGCCAGGCGACGCCACAACCTGACGATCGCAGGCGTCTCTCTCTCCTCGTCAAGCAACTGGGAGTGTCTTCCTTCCGGGCACGCGAAAAGGCGAGTGCGGAGCTGGTGGCGTTTGGTCCTCGCGCCGTTCCGCTCTTACGTGAGGCTCTCAAGGATCGCGATCCCGAGGTGGTGCGCCGGGCGCGGGACTGTCTGCGTCAACTGGAGAGCGCTGAAGCCCGACGCGGAGTGAGTGAAACCGAGTTACTGCTCGCGACGGCTCGTCTCATAGCAGTGCGCAGACCGGCAGGTGCGGTCGAGGTGTTGCTCGCCCATGTCCCCTTCGCGGCCGAGGAATCGGTCCGGGAGGAAATCAGCCGCACCCTGGGAACCGTTGCATTCCGCGAAGGGAAGCCCGATCCGGCGTTGCTCAGGGCGTTGACCGCTCCCGAAGCTCCGGTACGCGCCAGCGCGGGGGCAGCTCTGGCGCGAGCGGGCGGCCAGAATCAGAGAACGACGATCCGCAAACTCCTGAAAGATCCCAGCCCCGAGGTACGCCTGCGCGTGGGACTGGCTCTGACGCACACGGGGGAAAAAGAAGCGATCCCCGTGTTGATCGACCTGCTCGGGGAACTTGCGCCCGAGTCCGCCCAGGCAATCGAGGAGTTATTGCAGCGCGTGGCCCAGGACCGGTCGCCCCAGGTCGCTCTGGGCACCGATGCCGACAGTCGTCAGAAATGCCGCACCGCCTGGGCGCGATGGTGGCACGATCACGGTGGCAGCCTCAAGTTGGGCTCACTAACAGAGGAGCGGGCGCTGCTAGGCTACACCTTGATTGTCACCCCCGATGCGGGGAGCATTGTCGAACTGGATCGCACTGGAAAACCACGCTGGGAGATGCGCGGGTTGCGGTCCCCCTTCTTTGCCCAGGTCCTCCCTGGCGAGCGAATCCTGACCGCTGAATATGCGGGCCGCGTTACCGAACGGAATACCAAGGGCGAAATCCTCTGGGAGAAACAGGTTGCTCTGCCGGTGCAATGTCAACGGTTGCCCGGGGGCAAAACGATGATCGTCACGGTGGATCGCTTGCTGGAAGTGGATGCACAGGGCGACGATCACACGCTTTACGCGCGGAGTGGCAAGGGAAGTTCGCTCGTGGCCGCTCGTCGCCTGCGCACCGGCGATTACCTTGTGGTGGAAAGCGACGGCACCTGTCTGCGTCTGGATGCTCGCGGCAAGGAAAGGCGTCGCTTTTCGGTGGGCAGCATCAGCAACAACTGTCTGGACGTGCTTCCCAATGGGCATCTACTGGTGCCCCACTTCTTCAATGGCAAGCTGACCGAATACAGTGCGGAGGGGAAGGTCGTCTGGGAGGTGGAGTTGCCTTCCTCGTTCTCGGCGCAGCGTTTGCCAAACGGTCACACCCTGGTAGCCTGTCACTCCCCGGCGCGCGTGGTGGAACTGGACCGCGCGGGCAAGGTTGTCTGGGAGCGCAAGGCAGAGAGCCCCAATTTTCGTCCCTGGTTCGTGAGCCGACGCTGAAACGCGGGGCACGGTCCAGACGAACCCTGGTCGTGGCTCCGAAAAGACGCAGCCCTCGGAAAAAAGTGGCATTGCGCCGCACTGCGCCGGTAAGATCAGCCTCACTTCTGGTTTTCCCACCTGGGTCTGTTTGCTGGAGAGGGTTTCAATGCTGAGTAAAACGATCTTTGTTCTCGCTCTTTTCCTGCTCGCGGGTGCGAGCACGTTGGCCACGCCGAGCACGGCTCAGGCCGCCGACAAGGATCAACGGGTCTATGAAATGCGCATCTACCATGCCGCTCCCGGCAAACTCGATGCGCTCAATGCCCGCTTTCGCGATCACACCTGCAAACTGTTCGAGAAGCACGGCATGACCAACATCGGCTACTGGACCCCGCTCGATCCCAAGGATACCCGCCTGATCTATCTGCTCGCCTATCCCAGCCGTGAAGCCCGTGACCGGTCGTGGAAGGCGTTTGCCGCCGATCCCGCCTGGGTCAAGGCCAAGAACGACTCCGAGAAGGATGGAACGCTGGTGGCGAAGGTCGAAGTGAAGTTTCTGCACACCACCGATTACTCGCCTGCCCTCAAACCGAGTAGCGGCGAACGAATCTTCGAGCTGCGTGAATATACCGCCAGCCCTGGCAACCTGGACAACCTCAATGCCCGCTTTCGCGATCACACCTGCAAGCTGTTTGAGAAGCATGGCATGACGAACATCGGCTACTGGAATCTGCTCAAGGGGGAGAAGGGTGCCGATGTTACCCTCATTTATATCCTGGCGCACAAGAGTGTGGATGACGCCAAGGCCTCATTCGACGGGTTCCGCAAGGATGCCGCCTGGACCAAGGCTCTCAAGGGATCGGAGGCGAAGGCAGGCGGTCCGCTTACGGTGAAGGGTGGCGTGAAATCCACCTACCTGAAGGCGACCGATTATTCGCCGATCAAGTAAGCGCCCTCGGGCTGCCAGCGCGACGACACCCTCGGGATCGTTGCGCTGGCGCCGCTTTCTTCTCCACCCCTGCGCTGCTCGCCACCTTGGGCCCGGATGCCTCGCCTCTCTTCGCCAGGCCGCCATGCTTGAGCAATCGGTCCTTGTGTTGCGTCCCTGGAGTAACCCCGCTGGCGAGGGGCACGCCCCGCGCATCTTCATTGATGCGGAGGACGCGGGGCCCACGCTTGGCTTTGCCCACTGGCAGCCCACCCCCGACCAATCGTGGCTGCAACGACTCGTGGAGCGTCCGGTCCTTACCGTTCACGAGATGGACGACGAACCCTTGTTGATGTCGCTGCACAAGGGCTGGAACTGGCGCCCCAGCTGGGAAGTGTGCGATGCCGAGGGCGAAACGGTGGGGCGTGTGCACGGCAGTCTCTTGCTCGATCCCTACGACCGCCCGATGGGGAAATGGCGCTGGTCCGGGGATCGAAAATCCGGCGTCATCGGCAGCGCGGAACAGGGCGAACTGGCCCGGGTGCACATCGCCGCCGAGGGACACTGGCTGCGTTTCACCGAACAGGCGCCGAGTCCCTTTGTGCGCATGGTGCTCCTCGCCGCCGCGCTGGTCCATGGGGTGGTCTGAGCCTCTTCAAAAACCATATCGAAGATCCTCAATAGAGAAAAATTCTCGTGCAGCGGCCTGCAAACGGAGCGTTTGGCGCCGCACCGCAGGCAACCGGTGCAGTGCGACCCGACAACCAGGGCCCAGAGCGGGGAAGGGCAAACGCCGGATTGGGACGAGCGCGCGCGACTCATGGGCAGGGATCTTTTGACTCGCCTGCGCCATCTGGGTATGATGTGAGAGAGGTGGTGTTCTCAGGAAGCCGACGGAATTGACCCCACGGTGGAGTAATGCCAGCACGAGGCAGAAAACACCACCCCTTATCCTTGCTGGTCAGGCAACTCCAGACAGCCCTGCACCAGTTTCTGTTCGGACTCCCGGCGCACGGGGAGTCGCCCCCGGAACCCCCGGGACCGACCCCTGGGCCGTATGCCCCCCTGCGGCGTGTTATCCTGACCGATGGCGTGGGGCACACGTTGTTCGAGGAATATACCGCCCATCGGGCCGCCGAGCGCGGCGATGAGGAAACCGGCTGGATCTTGCTTGGTCTACGCGAACACGACGAGGCGATCATCCTGGCCACCTTGCCCGCGGGTGCCGAACGCGATGCGGGAGTGGCTCATGTGCAGTTCAATACCACCGCCCAGGCGCTGGGCAGTCGCCTGATCCGCCAGCGCGATCGCCGGTTAACCATCCTCGGCGTGGTGCACACCCATCCGGGTACGCTGCGCCATCCGAGTTCGGGGGACTACGAGGGAGACAGTCTCTGGGTAAGGCATCTGCGCGGTCGCGAAGGGGTGTTCGGGATTGGGACCGCGGATCCCCGGCTGAATGGCGATACGGTCTTCGTGCAGCAGCCACATCCGCACATGCAGGTGCTCGGGTCGCTGTGCTTTTGCTGGTATGCCCTGGGGGAGGGAGATCGTGCCTATCGCAAGATTCCGGTGGAATGGACACTCGGTCCGGACCTGGCGCTGCCCCTGCATGGGGTCTGGCCGATTGTGGAAGCGCATGCAGATCGTCTCGATCGGCTCTATCGCCAGCAGGTCGGGATGAAAGGTGACGTGGTGGACAGTGGCGGAGGTCAGGCGTTGCTGCTGACCGTTCCTCTGGCGGAGCCGGGAACGGCACTGCGCGTGCTGCTCTTGCCCAAGGAAGTGCGTTATTTTGTGGTCCGCGACGGAGATGTGTTCGCTGTGGACTGCCCGTCTGCCATGCTCGATCAGGCAGTCTATCTCCTGCTAGCGGAGCTGGCCGCCCAGGCCTGACACACGCATGCTCTGCCCGGACAGAGTTGCAGGTCTTTTTTCTTTCACGAAGGAGTTCGACGATGGATTTCCGTCCTCTGAACGATGCGGAACGCCGTCAGCTGGTCAACGCCTTGCGCGGCAATGCCGAAAGTGATCGCGCCATCCTCATGGATCGTCGTGACACCAGTTTTCTGGGGAGCGCCGAAGAGGTGACCGACGAGGAAGTGATCTCCGCAATCAAGTCTGTCCCCTGTCACTATTGAACTGTCCCGGTTGAGCGGTGCGCTCTGGGGCGCACCGCTCACCGCTGGGTGCCCGAAGTATGCCTATGGGTCTGCTCGATAGCGAAACCGGAAAACGTCGGCTGCTCAGCATCGAGATTCCGGTCATCGAACGCTACAACGAAGCTCGTGCCGACGCCTACAAGATCCGTATCAGCAAGCAGAACGGAGCGCTGGTGCTGCGCTACCGCCTCAAACCGTGTCACAATGTCTACGAGCTGGAGACCCGGTTGCCGGCGAGCTATCCCACCGTCCCCCCCGAGACGCGCGTGGTGACCCCGCTCAACCACTGCCCGCACCTGCTCGAAGGACAGACACTTTGTTTATGGCGACAGGGTTCCACCCGCGCCAGCAGTCGCTGGGATCCCGCCCGTTTCACCTGCGTGTTCGCCATCCAGGCAGCCTGGCGCTGGCTGGCTTGCTACGAGGTCTGGCACGAAACAGGCGAATGGCCCCTGCCCGAGGCCAAGTAACTTCTCCGGGAGGGAACCGATGGCACATCTGATCCAGGTGGGAGCCGGGAGCGGCGGGATGCCGGTGCTGGACATGGTCAGCCGCGACCCGCGCATTACCCAGATCACTCTGATCGAGCCGGATCTGTACAAACCGCACAATGTGGAGCGGCATCTTTTCGCCATCAGTGCCATCGGCGAGGCGAAGGCCGAGGTGGCCCGACAATGGCTCCTCGATCGGCGCCCCGATGTGCACGTCCAGGTGATGCTCTGCGATCTGATGGCCCCCGAGGCTCAACCCGCGCTGGAAGAAGTCGTCCGCACCTGCACGCTCGGGATCTGTGCGGTCGACAATGAACCGGCGAAGTACCACTGGGACGCCCTGATGCGCCGCCACGGAAAGCCCTGGACCCTCGGAGAGGTTCTCAGTGGGGGAATTGGCGGCTTTGTCCACTGGTTTGTGCCAGGCGGGCCGTGCTATGGATGTGTCGCCAGTCATCTGCAACGCAGTGTCACCGTGGAGAAGCCGGTGGCTCCGGATTATTCGAACCCGGGCGGCCCCGTAGCGGAGACCACCGTTCCGGCAAGCATCACCGCCATTCATACGATTGCGTCGCTGCACGCGCACGTGACTCTGCAGTTGCTGGAGCAGGGCTCGGCCTACCAGCCGGGGTTCACCAGCCTGCTCTTCACGCTGCACCGCGTGCCGGAAGTGTTCGAGGAGGCCTATCGGACCTATCGCCTTCGGGTCAACCGCTCGCCCACCTGTTTGATCTGTCAACCAGGGAAGGCAGCCGCGTCTTCGGAGGAACTCGATGTGGCCCTGGATCAAGCGCTGGCACGACTGGCTGATGAATGACCTCTGGCCCACCTACCGGATTGGTTTTCAGCCCCAGGCTCTGCACTTCAGCTATGAGAAGGCAGGCCTGGTGGTGCACGATCAGCCTGTGCCCTGGAATGCGGAAACGCTGCTGATCGAGGCCAATCTGCGCTTGCCCATGGCGGTGATGCGTCGCAAAAACGACTTTCATCTGCAGCAAGGCGAGGGCGAACCGATCGGGGCGGATTCCCTCCGCAAACTTGAGAACGAAGATCGCTATTGTGTTCGTTTTCGTCTGCCCCCGCCCTCCACCGCGACCACCTACGACCTCTCCTGGCGCACCAGGGCCATGGGGCAGATTGTCATCCCCACCCTCCCCCGCGACGAGTTTCTCGATCAGCTCAAACTCCAGATGCCCACGCTCCTGGTTCGGCTGGGGCAGGAGAGCGTGGCTTGCCAGACGTTTGTCTCCAACCAGTGTCGTGGCCTGCTCGCCAGTGCAGTCCTGACCAGCCCAACCAGTCTGGCCCCCCTGGCGGACATGGATCTTCATGTCGAATTTCGCTGTGAGCGCAGCGGAACCACCCAACTGGTGCCGGTGCGGCTGTCCAGTTCGCAGATGGTGAGCCGCCAGGCGCTAATCACGGTAGTACCTCGCAAATACCCGCGCCACCTGGGCACCTGGACGGCCACCTGGCGCGTGGGGGACCGAGTGCTCGCGAGCCAGCGCGTGACGGGAATTTCACAGCGTCATTTTGAGCGTTCCTTGCGCATCTCCGATTCGCGCTTTGTCCTCCAGAGCGACAAGGGCGAAGTCCAACTGGCGCGTCAGGTGCCCCCCGGAGAACGCTCGGGACGTGTTGGACCGTGTTTTCTGATTGCCAGCAGCGAGGCAGCGATGGCGGGTCTGTGCACGCTGCAGGTGTCGGCTCAGGTCCCCGGGGCGGTCCAGCCCCCCCTCCTGCTTGAACAGGAGGTGCTGATCACGGATGGGCCGACGATGGTGGCACCGGGCACGCTCGATGCCAACGACCTGGAACAGGTCACGGGGTTCGAGGTCACTCTCAAGGGGAAATCGCTGGGGTTGTTGCCCCTGTGTCCCGCCCCCAGCGCCGCCTTCAATGCCGAGGGCGGATTCAAACCTCCCCCCGAGTACACCTGGTCGCCGGCCGCCGAGGAAGAGATGCTCGAACGGCTCAACCGGCTTCTTGATGCGCGCGGAGGACGGCAGGACTAGCCAGCTAGTGCACGACCTGGAAACGCGTGTGCTGGCCGCTCGGCTCCCCCACGGCGATTTGTTCCTCGCTGATGGAGTCCCCCCAGAAGTCCCGAATCGCCCGGAGGAAGCGCATCACCTCCGCCTCGAGTCCCTCGACGTGAAGCTCAACCCGGCCATCCGGGAGATTGCGCACCCAGCCGCCCACCGGAAAGTTGCTCGCCATCAGGACGGTGGTCGCGCGAAACCCCACGCCCTGCACCCGACCGGCATAATGCACCCGACGTGCCACGACCGCAGTTGCCAATGGATCCGTCATCTGCCCCTCTCCCACGATTCGCCCCTTGCCCTTGTTGAACAGGATCGCCGTTATGGATTTTGCCTTCCTCGACCTTCCGCTCAGCGATCCGCGCCATCCAGTGCACGTGGCCCACATGGAGATGGCACTGGAGGAGGCCGACCTCGCCGCCGCCGAGGACGAGGTTCCGGTCGGCGCGGTGGTCGTTCACTGGGAGCAGGGGATCATTGGCCGGGCGCATAACCAGCGCGAACGCCTGGCTGATCCGACTGCTCACGCGGAGATGCTCGCCATCACCCAGGCAGCCCAGGCACTGGGGACCTGGCGACTGGACAATTGTGCGCTCTACGTTACCCTGGAGCCCTGTCCCATGTGCGCCGGGGCGATTGTGCTGGCGCGCCTTCCCCTGGTGGTGTACGGATGCACGGACCCCAAGGCCGGTGCCTGCGAGAGTCTCTATCAGATTCCGGCAGACGGGCGCCTGAACCATCGGGCGCGACTGCTCGGGGGTGTTCTGGCCGAGCGCTGTGGCGCGGTCCTTACCAACTTCTTCGCTTTGAGACGACAACTGCGAAAAAGCTGAAAGCCACGCCGGTGCAGATGCCACTTCCGGCATGATCCGCCTGACGAACTCGATTCCCGGGGCGGTCGAGATTCTCCCTGGCGAATGATACCGGCTCCTCTATGGTAGGATTACAGGAGAGCCTTTCTTGATCCGTCCCTGGTGACTGGCCTCTCCGCAGGATACCTGATCATGAAATCCCTTGGTGCCGTCTTTCTGCTCCTGATCGTCTCCGCGCTGGTCCACGCCCAGGTCGATACCCGGCGACTGCACAGTCATCCTACTCCTCCCGACGAGATCATTCTCGAGCGCCTGCACATGAAGCAGGCGTGGAAAGCCTACGTGCCGATGGACAGCAAACGCGATGGGCTGTTTTCGGTGCAGATCGCGCCCTATTACCTGGATAAGAAACTGGGGATGCATCTGATCGTGCAGAATCGCAGCGGGCTGGTGGTCTGCCTCGACGCCGAGACAGGCAAACAACTCTGGCGCACGCTGGTGGGTCGGCCCTACGCGGTCACTCAGATGGTCGGCTTCAACCGCAATGCTGTTGCCGTGCTGCGCGGAACGGAGATTTATGGGATCGATCGCTTCACGGGGCAGACCCGTTGGCGGTTACTCTTGAACAGCACCGTCGAGTCAGCGCCGGTGATCGACTACGAGCATCTCTTCGTCAGCCAGAGCAGCAACAACTCCGTGGTGGCTTACACCCTGCCGCGGCTGGATGAGAAATCCCCGCACAAGGACTGGGACTACACTCCGTTCCTCCCTCTCGATCTGCAGCCGGTGATGACCAAGAACTTCCTGGTGCTTCCCAGTTCCAAGGGGGAAGTGCAGGTGATGTTCAAGGAGGTGCCGCGACCATATCTGCGCTACAAGACCGATGGGAAACTTCGGGCGCGACCGGGGATTCATGAAAAGGACGGCTTTATTTACATTGGCTCCGAGGATGCCAACCTCTACGCGGAGCGCGTTGAGGATGTGACCACCCTGCGCCCCTGGCGGTTCACCGCGGGCGAATCGATCATTCGCACTCCCTTTGTGAACGACGACGATGTCTTCCCCATCGCCGAGAAGAGCGGATTGTTCCGGTTGTATCGCCGCGGACTCACCGGGGCGCAACTCGGGCAGATGCTCATCAAACGCGGCTATCTGACCGCCAATCAACTTCAGGCGGTGACCATGGAACTGGGCCCGCGCGCCGCCGATGCCAACGAGGTCTTACAGGCGGCCCAGAAGAAAAACTATTTGACGGAGAATCAACGTCTGGCCCTGGTCTGGCGTGCAGGGGCGTCCGTGTGGCAAAACCGCGATGCCGATCGGGTGCTTTCCGTGAACCCGAAGTTTGTCTATGCTTTTGATCGCAGTGGGCGCTTGATGATCATCAGCCGCACCAGTGGCAAGGAGCTGAGCCGTTACACCGATGCCCGCGAGTTTCCTCACCCAATCATCAACGAACTCACGGATCGGCTCTATCTGGGAGCCCACGATGGCTTGATCATCTGTCTGCACGATCGCGACTATGTGGAACCGGTGCTCATGAAATCGATTCCTGAATCGCTTACCCCCGTTCCCAAGAAAGGGAACAAGAACCCGATGGCGAAGTAGGGGCAAGCCTTTGTCAGCCAGCAGAGCCCAGGGAAGAGCGAGGAGCGTGGTGCCAAGTACGGAGACAAAGTTCAAGATCCTGCTGGCGGCGTCGGAGGTGATGGGCTATGCCAAGACAGGCGGGCTGGCCGATGTGGCCGCTTCCCTTCCGCATGCCCTGGCGGAGCGCGGCCACGACTGCACGATCCTTCTTCCCCTTTACCGCTGTGCCCGCACCGGGGCGATCCCGGTAGCTCCCACCGAACACACGCTGAGCATTCCGCTGGGGGGACGGCGTCTGGCGGGACGTCTGTGGCGTTCCACCTTGCCCGAGTCGCGCGTCCCGGTCTACCTCGTGGAGCAAAATGAACTCTTCGATCGCGACGAGCGCCGGTTTGGTCATGGATTGTACCAGTTCTCGGCGACCGCTGGCGAGAAACGGGATTACCGCGATAACTGTCTGCGCTTTGCCTTTTTCTGCCGGGCGGTTCTCGAATCGATGCGCGTGCTGGATCTCTGGCCCGAGATCGTGCATCTGAACGACTGGCAGACCGGCTTGATCCCGGTCTATCTCCGAGAGATGTACCGCCATCATTCCGACGCCCGGTTGCGCGAGCATTATCGGCGCATACGTACTCTGTTAACGATCCACAATATCGCTTATCAAGGGCTTTTTCCGCCCGGGGAGTTCGCGGGCCTGGGGCTGGATTGGCGGCTCTTCAACTATCACCAGCTGGAATTTCACAACCATCTTAACTGTCTCAAGGCAGGGATCGTTTTTAGCGATCTACTCAACACGGTGAGCCCGACCTACGCCCGCGAGATCCAGACTCCCTACTTCGGCTGGGGGATGCAGGATTGCCTGCGCGAACGCGGGGGGCGGCTTTTCGGCATCGTCAACGGGGTGGACTACAGTCAATGGGATCCCGCAACCGATGTCCATTTGCCGGCCAACTACTCGGTGGATCAGGTTCAACCCGGAAAAGGGATCTGCAAGGCGGCTCTCCAGAAGCGTTTTGGGTTGGCTGAGGAGCCGCGCATCCCGTTGCTGGGGGTGGTGGCACGGCTGGTTGAGCAGAAGGGGATTCCTTTTCTTGTCGCCGGGTTGCCCACCTTGCTGAAGGACTGTCAGGTGGTTGTCCTGGGTGAGGGCGAGGGGCGCTATCACGACCAGCTGACCGCCTTGCAACAGGCAGCGCCACGAAGACTCGGTGTCTTTCTGGGATTCGATGAGCCCCTGGCCCATCGGATCGAGGCGGGTGCGGATATCTTTCTCATGCCGAGCGAGTATGAGCCGTCTGGACTCAATCAGTTGTATAGTATGAAATATGGGACGGTGCCGGTCGTGCGTGCGACCGGAGGACTGGCCGACACCGTGGTGGATTGTACTCCCCAGACCCTCTCCCAGGGGGAGGCAACCGGTTTCCGCTTCGTTGCCCTGACCACCGATGCCTTTCTGGAGGCGACTCACCGGGCGGTGGCGCTGTACCAGCATCAGCCCACAGCCTGGATGCAACTGTTGCTCACCGGGATGCGACAGGACTGGTCCTGGCAACGCAGCGCTGCGGAATATGAAAAACTGTATGGCCGGCTGCGGGATTACGATGCGTAGGGGCTTCTCCACGGTTCTCGGACTGCGCCTGGCAGGGATCTCCCGACAATGAGCCTCAACCAGATGGACCTCTCGGTTCTCTTCTCCAGCAGCAAATATATACGAGATTTGCCGATGCCGGAATTGCGCAAGGATCCCATCGTCGGGCGCTGGGTAATCATCGCCACGGACCGGGCGAAACGACCGATCACCCCAAAGTTTGAACCCGCCTTACGCGACGGGGCCGAGTCCTGTCCTTTCTGCGAGGGGAGCGAGCATCAAACGCCTCAGGAGATTCTCTCCTATCGCGACCGGGGTAGCGCTCCCAACCAGAAAGGGTGGCGCGTTCGCGTGGTGCCCAACAAGTTCCCCGCCTTGCAGATCGAAGGGGATCTGCAAAAGCGCGGCGAGGGCATCTACGACAAGATGAACGGGATCGGCGCTCATGAGGTGATCATCGAGTGTCCCCACCATGAAGTGACCATGGCCACCCTGTCCGAGGACAACATTCGTGAGGTGCTGTGGGTTTATCGCGATCGGCTGGTTGATCTGAAAAAGGATCCGCGCCTGGTTTACGGGATGGTCTTCAAGAATGTGGGCGCGGCCGCGGGAGCCTCGCTGGAGCACACGCATTCCCAGCTGATTGTCACTCCCATTGTGCCCATCAACGTCTGGGAGGAGATGTCCGGATCGCTGGAGTTCTTCAACTACCGCGGCCGATGCATCTACTGCGACATGATCCACCAGGAGATGGCGCAGGAGAAGCGCGTGGTGCTCGATACCACCAACTTCCTCGCCTTCTCGCCCTATGCCAGCCGCTTTCCCTTTGAAACCTGGATCTTGCCCAAGATCCACAGCAGTCACTTTGAGAACATCCAGAAGAACGAGGTCGATGAACTGGGTGGAGTGCTGAAGACGATTCTGCTCAAGCTGGAATCAGCGCTCGACAGGCCCGCGTACAACTACATCATCCACACCGCTCCGTTCGACACCCAGTTGCTCCCCCACTATCACTGGCATATCGAGGTCATCCCGCGCTTGACTCGTGTGGCGGGCTTTGAGTGGGGCACGGGCTTCTACATCAACCCCGTTCCTCCGGAGCAGGCCGCGCTCTATCTGCGAGAAACCGCAGTCGATCTAAACGCCATCCCGCGCTGACCTCGGGTCAAAAAAACAGAGTCCGGGAGGAAAGCCGCTCTCCTGGACTCTGTTCTCTGACGAAACCATCCCTCAGCGGAGCAACCAGGCAATCACCTTGTCGGCGCCCACGCGGTTGGGGGTAAGCTGCAAGCGCTCGGTTGCTCCAGCCGCGGCATAAACCGATTTCACCCACGGCCCCGACCCGGTCCCGCGGTGATTGTGCACCCACAACTCACCCGGAGCGGCCAGTGAGGCGAGCCCCATGATTCCGCCATACTTCAGTCCCCCGGGGAGCATCATCGGATCGCTGGTTTCGCGCACCTTCTCGAAGCGGAACCCATCGAGATCGGCGGCGGTCCGGACCACCTGATTGCCACAGAGTCCGCGTGCCAGCAACACCCACGGGCCAGCCTCTTCGAAACCCACGAGGTGGACTTCCTTCGTCTTCTCATGAGTGCGGACAAAGGCAACGGCGGTCAGGATATCGTGGACACGCTGCGCCAGCAGGGGGCGGTTATAGCCAAAGGTGTAGCCATCGTAGCGCTTGTCGACCGGCATGAGCGGGCCACGGAGTTCGCCGGTCTGGAAGGCGTCGATGGCGAGGATGCCCGCCTTGCTCTCCAGGATACTGCGCGCCTCGGGAATCAGTTTGCCGTTGTTGAAGAGGCTTGCCTTGCCCCGGGGATGAATCCACACCACCACGGTGCCATTGAACTCCTTACCCATCATGCCAATGGCCGGGACCTGCTCCCCCTTGCCTTTCCGGCCCAGGAGATAGCGGCGCCAGAGCACGCCGTCGGCCTCGGTCTTGTCGCCCATCTCCTTCGCTTCCACCTCGTCGGCGCTGGGTAACTCGGAGTGAACGAGGTTGCGCAGCGCGGTACTCATCACACGCCGATACTCGGCGAGCCCCCTGGCATCCTTCGGTTGAAGTTGGGCGATCTGTTTCTCGGCGGTGGCGGTCAGGTACTTGCGCACGTCCGGGGCAGAGGCGAAGTCCCTGGGCTGCGGATGCTCCCTGTCAAAGACTGACAGTTCCTTCGGGGGAATGGGCTGAAACGGCTTCTCGGTAACGGGGGTTTTCTGGCCGAGATTGAGGTGGGTGTTGAACCAGTTGTACATCACCTCGCGGCTCACCTGGTTGTAGTTGTGCTTGAACTGGGGGAAGCACTTCGCCAGCACCTTGTCCTCGGCGCCATAGAGCCGATAGACCGCTTTCAACTCGGGGTAGCCCTTGGTCTCGATCTCCTTGGTCCAGTCGTCGGCGCCGGTCATCCCGAGAGGTTTGGGAGCAAAAAGAGCTGCAAAGTCGATATTCCCCGCCCCGAGACGCATCCCCGAGCAGTTTTCGCAGATGCACCCGCCCTGCATCGCGGTGGACACCATGACGGCCGGGAAGGCAACAGCGGGGCGATCGTCGATGGCGCACAGGGTAAAGGTCTGCGTTCCCCCTCCCGAAGCACCAGTCATGCCGATGCGCTTGCTATCGATCTCGGGCAAACTGAGGAGGAAATCCAGGGCGCGGATGCTGTTCCAGGTTTGCAGTCCCATGAAACTCTGCAAACGCAGGTCCGCCTCGGCATCGGTGAATCCCGTGCGATGTGCGATTCCCTGGCTGTCGGCATAGCCGACCATGTCATAATGGAAGACCACACATCCCATGCGTGCCAGTTGTGCGCACCGAGCCTGGAGGGGATAGCGGGCGCCTTCGATTGTCTTCTCGGCGCCCTGTTTGATCTGCGCCATGCCACCGGCCTCGCCGGCATCGTAGAAGCGGCCATTATTCCAGTGGCCATGGGGACAGAGCACCCCGGGGAGCTTTCCGCTCATTTTCTTGGGTCGATAGAGATTCCCGGTGACGTAATGCCCCGGCAGGCTGGCAAAATAGACCTTCTCCACGGTGTACTCATCACGATTGATCTTGCCGTGGATGACCGCGTTCAGCGGCGGTTTCGGTGGCATCGGCCAGAGACCGTGTGCGACCAGGAGTTGTTCGCGCACAGCGGTGCGCCGTTTCTCCCAGGCTTCCTTGCTGGCAGGGACGGTCATGGGGAAATAATCGTCGAGGGTGCGCGGTTTGCCCAGGCGGGCGTCCTGCGATTTTTCGCCCGGCGCGAGTACCTGCCAGGGTTCTCGATCCGCCCCACAGGCCGGAGCAAGAATCACGAGAGAAAGAAAACACGCTGCAGTCCTGATCATGGTGGAGATCCTGGAGTGAGGCGATTCGGCGAGTGAGTGCCCTCGGCTTCCATAGATACCACGATTCCCGCGCGGTGCAACCACTCTCTGAAAAAGTCCGCGCGGCGCGCTTCTGAACCCACCGGGTCGAAGAGAGGGTTTGGAGCGAAGAGACAGATTCTGCCGCCTGGAGTTGGCATTTGCCCGCTGCGTAAGCCATACTTGACGGGGCACTCCATGGCCTCTTCCTGTCGAAGCACAGAACGAGAATTGCGAGTTGAGCGCTCGAGGTGTATCCATGCAAGCACGATTCGCAGCGCGTCCGGTCTTGATGCCGGCGACGTTCGTGGGGCAAGCGGCATTGTTGCTACTCCCCAGCGCCCTGCTCCTGGGGGCGAGTCTGCGCGCCCCGGTGGAACACCAGCAACCGCTGTGGTTTGGCACTGTCTTTCTCGCTGGGTTGAGCGTGGTCGCGATGCTGGCGGGGCTGCTTCGCCGGCGTGAACTGGACACGGCGTTCATCTTCTTTTACGGCCTGGGGCTGGGCTGGCTGGTGCTGGCCACCCAGGAGATGGACAACGACTGGTATGTGCATCTGTCGCAGGCGGTCATGCTGGTTGTGCCCCTCGGCGCTTTTGCGCTGGGGATGCTCGGGGATATTGGGGCGCCGGCGCTGCGTCGAGCGCGCGTGCTCGCCCAGCGCCTGGCAGATCGAAAGGATTGGCCCTCCGATCTGGATGCGTGTCGAACGCTCCCCGAGGTCAAGGCTCTGCGCGAAGCACTGCACCTCGATGCACGCCCCGCGCTGGGATTGTTGCAGCACCCGCGTCCGCAAGTACAGATCGCGGCCCTGGCCGCGCTCGATTTTCGCAAGAACTGGGGCCCCGGACAGGCTGAACTGGTCATGCAGGTGGCGCTCCGGGCCGAGGAACCTGCGGTTCGAGCGGCGGCGCTGAGCGCACTGGCCAACATTGAAGATCGCGTTCTCATCGAATCACTCGCAGAGTTTTTGCGCGATCCCTCGCCCCAGGTGCGGAGAGCTGCCACTCAGGCCGTCCTGTGGGATGCCCACCATCGCTGGTCCTGGATTCGTCATGCCGTGCGACGCTCCCTGGGCGATCCGCTCTGTCAGGACGATGGCCCGCTGCGTCCGGAAGGCAATCTGCTCACCCAGGAGGCCGTCGACGATCTGACCGCGTGGGCGGCCGAGAAGGGTCTGCTCGGGTTGCGGGCCGCTCTCACCCTGGGCATTTACTATGCCCAGGCCCTCGGGGAAGCGCCGGATGCGGAGTTGATCGACTCCCTGCGTGCTCAGCTGGACAATCCTCATACTCCGGCGGTTCTGCGCATCGAACTGGCTCGCCTTCTGCAGAGTAGCAATGCGTTGAACGAGGAGGGGCTCCGCAAATTGCTCGATCCGGCCAATCCAGCCCCCCTGCGGTTGATTGCTGTCGAATCCCTGCTGGGCGAAAGCGAGGCCCCGGAGGCGATCACCGCCCTCCGCGATCTTGCTCGGCTTCCCAATCGCGAGATTGCGCTCGCGACCGCCGACGTGGTGCAGCGGCGCCTCCATGTCGACATGGGGCTGGTGCCGGGGCAACCCTTACCTCCAGTGCACAGCCGCCAGGCGACGATGATTGGTCGGCGCGTCAAGGCGTGGGCCAATCACGAGGAGATGCTGGGGCTGGAGCCTCCTCCCCTTGCGGTCTCGCGCATCGAGAATCGCACCTGGCACAGCATGGGAGAAATCTAGGATCGGGAGTGACCCCTTGGTGTCATTCGTGCGACCAGAGAGGAGCAGGGATTCCTCCTTGCACCTCTCCGGCCGAAGGCGCACCCATCACCTGGTTGCACCAATGCAGTACAGGTTGTTCTGAGTGCGGATGAAGAGATCCTTGCCCGCCACCGCCATGGATGCCTGTGTGCGTTCCTCGAGTTTGTTGCGTGCGAGTTCCTTGTAGATCGGCTTCGCCTCGAGGATCGTGGTTTCCCCCTCTTCGGAGAGCAGATAGATTTTTCCATCCGCTGTCGCGACCGGTGAGGCACTGAAAGTGCCACCCACGCGCTGTTGCCACTGCACCTTGCCCGTGCTCGCCTCCAGACAGATGGCAAACCCCTTCTCCGAGATCGCAAAGACGTAGGGTTTCACATAAACGACCGAGGGAATCATCGGCACATTCTTGTTCAGCTCCCAGGCGATCGTGGGCGGAGTTTCGCCATCGCTGCTCCCTGGACGAACGGCGCGCAGAGTCGGTTTACCAAACCCCGAGATGCAAAAGAGGAGCCCCTCTGCGTGCACGGGCGTGGGTACCACTCCTTCGCCCTCGCTCCGCAAGGACCAGAGCCGTTTGCCGGTTTTGGGGTCGAACCCCTGAATCACATCGCCCGCGTTGCTGATGAGCATGTCCTGTTGCCCAGCTCGAATGATCAGGGGGCTAACATGGCCAATGCGCGACAGGCCACGCGAGGCGCGCCATTTCTCCTTCCCCGTGTGCTTGTCCAGAGCCAGGATGATCGCCTGGTCCCATGGTTTCTGCCACCCCACCGTCTTGTCGGATCCGCCGCTGCTCCCGTCGTAGGGCATGATCAGCAGATCGCCGTACAGGATCGGCGAGGCCCCCAGGCCGTGCACACTGGTAAACTTGATCTCACGGTTGGTCCACGCCACCTCGCCGGTCATCTTGAGCGCCGCCACGCTTCCGTCGCCAAAGACTGCATAGACATGTTCGCCATCGGTCACCGGGGTCGGGGTGGCCGGCGAGTTCTTCTCCCGAGACCGAATCGGCACCTGCTTGAAGAGTTCGCGATTCCAGAGCACCGATCCCGTCTTGCGATCAAGGCAGAGCACCCGGCAGACAGTGCCCTTTTCGGTCGCACAGGTGATAAAAACGCGGTCCCCGTGCACAATCGGCGAGGACCAGCCCTCCCCAGGAATCGGCCTTTTCCAGCGCACATTCTCCGTGGTGCTCCAGCGCAGGGGCAAACCGGAGGCACTGGTATGGCCCTGTCCCGTCGGTCCACGGAAACCCGGCCAGTCCTCGCCCCAGACTGTCCCCCCCAGTGTGACCCACGCCATCACGAGCACCAGCCGATTCATCAAACGTCTCCCCTTCCATCGCAGAATCGCTCCCTGCCTCGGCGCGATCAACGAGCGCACGAACGAGGGGCTCATACCTGGTTTTTCCCAGGATCAAGTGTTGCGGAGAGAACGCGCCTCATGCAAGTCTTTTTCGGCAGACGCTGCGCCTGGCAAAAAATTCGCACAACCATCCTTCCCTCGCTCGAAAAGCTCGTGTATCCTTGCCACCATCATCAAAGTCAATCGCCCAGTCGACAATGATCATCCTTCCCGCATCGGTTGTGAATATTTTCTTCACACGGACGAGGTGCGCCGTATCCTCGACCTCAAGGAGCTTGAACGACCATGGGCACAAAACTCGCCAAGGACTCATTTCCTGCCGGAACCGGTCGTGACGATTTCCAGTGTTTTGGACCGCCCGCCACTCGCGATGGTGAATTTGAGAATGTAAAGATCTGCGATATGGGTTGTTTTACCCAGGATGGCAAGGATAGCAACAAATACTATCACGGCGCCATCGTTCAGGAAAAGAAATCGAAGAAGTGGTATGTCTACTTCGAGTGGGGACGGACTGGAGCCTCCAATCCCTCCTTCCAGTTTGTCGCCTGCAGTTCCGAGGCCGATGCCCAGGCGGAGTTCGCCAGCCAGCTGCACTCCAAGAATGATAAACGAGGCGAATGGGTGACGATCGCGGGGATTCGCACCCTGCGGGCCAAACCGGGGAAGGATTGCTACCTCGTCCGGCCAATGGCGACGCGGAGTACTGGCCTGCCCGATGCACGCAGTATCAAAACCAACGAAGGCGCAAAACCGAAACCCGAACCAGCCGCGGCCAGTGGGACCGAGCCCAATGGCAAGGCCAAACCGACCAAGAAGGCGCCCACCTGTGATCCGCAGACGCTGGCGCTGATGCGCGATCTCACCGTCGCCACCGTGGCCTATACGCGCGGGAGCATGGCCGACGCCAGTTTGCCGACCCAGATGGCGATCGACGAGGCGCGGACCATCCTCGCCGAGGCGCAAAAGCGCCTTCTGGTTGTGGGCGATAGCGTTGCCGACCAGGTCAAGGACAAGGATCTCGTCGAACTGACTGCCTTCATGTACAAGCGCATTCCGCGCAAGAAACCGATTGGAGCCGCTGCGGAAACGTGGATTCTCAGCAAGGACAACGTCCTTACCTGGCAGAACGATCTGGATGCCTTCGAGAGCGCGCTGTACGCCACCGACATTGAACACGAGCCAGAGTTTGATCCGTTCGAGGGCATGAAGCTGACCATGGAGTATCTGCCCCCCGACAGCAAGGAAGGGAAGTTCCTGTACGAGTGGTGGCCCAAGGCGACGGCGAATCGGCATCACGGCATCGGCACGATGGTGATCAAGAATGTCTGGCGGGTGGAGCGGCACGACGACGCGGGGAAGATCCCTCAGGCGCAGGAAGAGATCCTCGCCGACAAACCCAAGATCGGGGAACGCGCCCTCTTCCAACCGGAAAAACGCGCCGATCTGAAAGCCGCCGAGATCAAGAAATTCAACGCCACCAACACGGCCCTCCTCTTCCATGGGACACGGTCGGTGAACGTCAGCGGTATTCTGCGCGAGGCACTGCGCATGCCCAAGACGCTGGTGGGTGTGGTGATTACCGGGGCGATGTTTGGACCCGGGATCTACTTCGCCGACGACTGGAAGAAATCCGCCGGATACACCAGCTTGCGCGGGTCGTACTGGTCGCAGGGGGCTGGCGCGGTCAAGGGGCGAGAGGCGTTCATGTTCGCCGCCGATGTGGCTCTGGGGAATCCTTTTGTGGCTCCTCACGCGCACGGCTACACGGCTCCCCCAACGGGGCATCACAGCATCTTCGGCAAGGCGGGGCAATCGGGGGTGCAGAACAACGAGTACATCGTCTTCAAGCCGCACCAGAATCGGCTGCGCTACCTGGCCGAGTTTACCACCAAGTAACACTCGCCCCAGGCGACAAACGAACCGAGGGCGCCACCGCAGACCTGTCGTGTGGCGCCCTCGGTTTCTTTGCGCTCCCAGAACTGTCTTCGCAGGGAATCTCCACGAGGAATTCGTTGTCATCCGCGCAACTGCCTGAGATAATGCGTATTAGTTAGTAGGGGACCGCGTCGAACTGACAGTGGTCGAGGAGTATCCCTCGTATGAAGACCTTCCTGGCTGGGATCGTCCTTCTGGGACTGATCGGCGGGGGCCTGGCATTCTGGTACTGGCAAGCCTCCGGCCCAAACACTCCTTCCTTTCGCACCGTCGAGATTCAACGTGGCGAGGTGGTGGCCGCGGTCAACTCCACCGGCACCGTCGAACCCGAAGAGGTGGTCGACGTGGGCGCCCAGGTTGCGGGCAAGATCCAGAATTTTGGCGTGGATCCACGCCGCTCCGATCGCAACATCGACTACGGCAGCGAGGTTGAGGAAGGAACCATCCTGGCGCAACTGGACAAGAGCCTGTTTGAGAGCCGGGTAAAGCTGGCCGAGGCGAGCAAACGCCGCGCGGAGGCAGATCTGCTGCAGATGCAGGCCAGGTTCAATCAGGCAGAACGCGAATGGAACCGTGTGCAGCGCCTCTACCCCACCCGCGCGGTTTCAGACACCGACTACGAGTTGGCCCGAAGCAACTATGAGACCGCCAAGGCGGCGCTGGGGGTTGGCGCTGGCGCACTGGCCGAGGCAGAAGCCACCCTGAGCGAAGCCCAGATCAACCTCGGTTACACCACCATCCGCTCCCCGGTGAAAGGGGTGGTAATCGATCGCCGGGTGAACATTGGGCAAACGGTGGTGGCCAGCCTGAACGCCCCCAGCCTCTTTCTCCTCGCCAAGGATCTGCGCCGCGTGCAGGTCTGGGCGTCGGTAAACGAGGCCGACATCGGGCAGATTCGAGTCGGCCAAACAGTTCGCTTCACCGTCGATGCCTACCCCGAGACAGTCTTCCAGGGGGAGACCGCTCAGATTCGGCTCAACGCCAGCATGACACAAAACGTCGTGAACTACACGGTGGTGGTCAGCGCCGACAACAAGGACGGTAAGCTCCTGCCCTATCTGACCGCCAATCTGCAATTCGAGGTGAGTCGGCGCAAGGA
This sequence comes from Planctomycetota bacterium, assembly GCA_029777335.1. Lineage (GTDB taxonomy): Bacteria > Planctomycetota > Planctomycetia > Gemmatales > Gemmataceae > JAKOSN01. The sequence goes on along the minus strand of JAKOSN010000169.1, from coordinate 16,815 downwards.
TGTTCTGCTTGTTCCCAACGCCGCCCTGCGCTGGAAACCACGTCCGGATCTGATCTCCCCCGAGTTTCGCACCAATGGCCAGCCTCCCAAACGCGGCAACGGGGATGGCGCCAAGGGAGCGCTGGGGAACGAGCGTACCCAGCGGGATCGCGCGATTCTGTGGGTCGAGAATGAGGATGGGTTGCTCAAACCCGTGCCCGTGCGCCTGGGCTTGACCGATGGCAGTCGGACCGAGATTCGCGAGGGGGAAGTCGAGGCCGGCAGCAAGATCGTGGTCGGGGAAGCACGCGGGCAGCAGTCGGGCACGGTCAATCCCTTTGCCCCGCGGCTGTTTAACTCCACCCGTGGACAGGAGAAGTAAGCGAGATCCGTCCATGGAACTGATTCACCTGACCGATATTCGCAAAAACTACGGCGAAGGGGATGCCGAACTGTGTGTCCTCAAGGGCGTTTCGTTGACCATTCAGCGGGGAGAACTGGTCGCCCTGATGGGGGCCAGCGGATCGGGCAAAACGACGTTGATGAACCTCCTCGGCTGCCTCGATCGCCCTACCTCCGGTTCGTACCTGCTCGATGGCGAGGAGGTCACCATCCTGTCCAGCGATCAACAGGCCTTGTTGCGGAGTCGAAAGATCGGCTTTGTCTTTCAAAACTTCAACCTGTTGCCTCGCACCACGGCGCTGGACAACGTGCTGATGCCGATGGAATACGCCCACTCCGCCCTGTCCGAACGCGAGGGGCGCAAGCGAGCGCTGCACTTGCTCGATCAGGTCGGGCTCAGCAGCCGCATCTATCATGAGCCAGCGCGAATGTCCGGCGGGCAGCAACAACGTGTCGCCATTGCCCGCTCGTTGATTAACAATCCGGTCTTGTTGCTGGCCGACGAGCCAACCGGCAACCTCGATTCGCGCACCAGCCAGGATATTCTCGCCCTCTTTCAACAACTCAATCGCTCCGGATTGACGATCATCCTGGTCACCCATGATCAAACCGTGGCCAACCACGCCCAGCGCATCATTCTGATGCAGGATGGCCTGATCCGCAACGATGTCCGTGACGTGCACACTCCCACGGCGATCCAACCTTTGACTGCACTCCCCCAGAACGCGCCATGATTACCAGTTTCCACCGCACTGTTCGCACTGCCTTGCGTGCCCTGCTGCGAAATATCCTGCGCTCAGGGCTCACCACCCTGGGCATCGTGATTGGTGTGGCCGCCGTGATTGGCACCATGGAACTCGGGCAGGGCTCGTCGCGCGCCGCCCAGGAGACGATCGCGCGCATGGGGGCCAACAACCTGATGATTCAACCCGGAACCGCGGCCAGTGGCGGGGTCAGTTTTGGCAGTGGCACTCAGCAAACCTTGACGGTGCAGGACGCCGAGATTCTGAGCCAGGATGGCAAATCGTATCTGCACAGTGTGGCTCCCGTGGTGCGCACGCGCACGCAGATTGTCTTTGGCAATCGCAACTGGGTGCCGACCTACCTCTACGGAACAACCCCAGATTTCCTCGAGGTGCGCGAGTGGGATCTTGAAGAGGGCTATTGTTTTACCGATCAGGATGTGCGCAACGCCAATCAGGTGTGCCTGGTCGGCATGACCGTGGTGCGTGAATTGTTCAATGGCGAGTCTCCCCTCGATAGCGAGATCCGCATCAACAATCAACCGTTCAAGGTGATCGGCGTCCTGGTCGCCAAGGGGGCCAACATGGTCGGGATCGATCAGGACGATGTCATCCTGGCCCCGTGGACGGCGATCAAGTTCAAGGTGGCGGGAAACTCGGTCGCCAACGTAAACCAGAGCGCAGCGGTCAAGGACGACACCTCCCAGCAGATCAACACGCTCAGCCAGCGCTATCCCAATCAGTCGCCGAATCTCTACCCGGCGCAATCGCTGAATCAACTGGTGAACACCCCGCTGATTGATCGGCGCACCAATTGTGACGTCATCTGGGCGCGCGGTCTCACTGGCGAGTTGATGCCCGAGGCCAAGATGCAGATTGGCGAAATCCTGCGCCGCAATCATCGACTCCGCGCGGGGGTCGCCGACGATTTCAACATCCGCGACATGACCGAACAGAACGCCGCCCTGGGCGCCACCTCCAAGGTCATGGGCAATCTCCTGCTCGGAGTGGCGTTTATCTCGCTGGTGGTCGGCGGCGTGGGCATCATGAACATCATGCTCGTCTCGGTGACCGAACGCACCCGCGAGATCGGGCTGCGCATGGCCGTTGGTGCCCGTCGCGGCGACATTCTCCGACAGTTCCTGACAGAAGCGATCATCCTGTGCATGCTGGGTGGAGCGCTCGGGATCGCGGTGGGGCGACTGGGTTCGCTGGTGATGCGCTGGTTTCTCCACTGGCCGACGGAATCCTCCCTCCCGGCGATCATCGCCTCGGTGACGGTTTCGGTTCTCGTGGGAGTGATCTTCGGCTACTATCCGGCGTGGAAGGCGTCTCGCCTGGACCCCATTCAGGCGTTGCGCTACGAGTAACCCGCTGGGATCAGGCGGACAGCGGTTGCTCGGCAACGGTCTCGAGCCGTTCCCAGAAGCGTCGAACGATGTCCGCGGTGGCGTTTGGCATCCCTCCCGGGGCATACTCGGCGCGAGCGTGCAACTGGGCCAGGCGCTGGACGTCGGCTTCCAGGGCGGGGAGATCCTCGCTCAGTCGTTCAACAAATTCGAGCGGAGTTTCCCCCTTGCGGCGCTCCAGGTGGCGTTCGCGCGCCCAGGCTTCAAGTGCGGCAAAGGTGTAGCGAACGAGCTGGCGCGAAGACATTCGGCTCGCACGGCCGTCCTGAAACGGATCCGAAAAGGCGGAGAAAGGGACGGCCTGACTTTCGTCGTCGCCCGTCTCCGCGCCTGGCTCCTGACGGCTCCCTGTCACCCCCCAGAGGCCATTCCACCAGTCGAGTAGTCGCTGCGCCCAGTGCGTGAAGTTGGCCAGGAATTGCAGCAAACCGCGCAGGACAAAATACCCAACAATCAACGCCAGCAGGCCAAAAACGATCCACTTGAGAATCGGAGCCAGCTGTTGCAGCCACGTCGCGATGGCAGGAGGTGTCGACGGCGGGGAACTCTCCGCATCCTCCTCGCGCGTGTTTCCCTCCTTGTCGTCCGAACGGCGCTCGCGACCCTGCTGGCTTTTCTGCCCCGACTGTCCGCCCTTTTGACCGGTCTGTCCGCTCCGGTCACGCTGGCCATTCTTGCCCTCCTTCTTGCCGCCCGCGGCGGTCCCCTTGTCGGAACTGCTCGGTTGGCCCTCGCGTTGCTGGCGTCCCTCGCGGCCGTCCTTGCCGGTTCGTCCTTTCTGGCCAGCCTGCCCCTCGCCTTCCCCTTCGCTGTCATCGGAAGGCGCGACCCGCGAAGCCTGCCGCTGCTGGGAGCCGACCGGCGTGAATCGGATAAGAGGATACTCGGCGCTGGGGCGGGGCAGAAACGCTCCCACGACGAGAAAGAGGGCAATGAGAAGGGCGCCCACGGTGAGCCAGGTGCCGGTCATCGCCAGCGGCATTTCGAGCTTTTTCTGCCGGAGATAGTTGCGCAAGCCGACAAAACTGGTGGTGAGCAACAGCCCCAGGCCGCTGCCAACGTAGCTCACCATCAGCCAGAAGGTGTACTGGCGCCGGGCAGTTTCATCGGGAGGAATCAGCGCTTGCCCCAGGCCAAACAGAGGGAGTGCGGCGAGCGAAAAGTAAATCACCCAGACTCCGGCAGTGCGTTTCTTTTTCCGTTGTTCACGATAGCGCTGCCAACGTGCCAGCCATCCGCCCAGCCCTGACCGCTCCTTGACCGGTTCCGCCTCCGTCCCGTTGGGTTCGGGGAGAGCCGCCTTCCCCTGTGACTCCAACCCGGCCGCTTGCAGAACCCCCTCCCCCGAGGCCCCCACCGATTCATCGACATAGGTGCAATCCCAGGTGATTTGATGGGCGCACCACCAGATCAATCCCATGAGCCCAAGATTGATCGCCCAGCTAAACGAGGCGGCAAGACTGTCGTTGGCAAATTCGACGTAACGAAGCAAGGCGAGATAGACCAGTCCCCCCAGGATCCCCCCGTAGAGCCAGGCACGGCCGGCAATTTCCTGGGTCATCGAGACGCGCGCAATCAGCACCGCGCCGAACACAAAGAAGAACAGAATCCACTGCAAGCGTCCGCTGTAGCTGCCGGCGTAGAGGATCTCCAGCAGAAAGAAAACCAGACTCCCCACCAGCGCCATGATCAGCGCGGGCGAGAGCGCAAGCACCACATAGTCCGCCAGCGTTAACTCGGTCTTTCGCGAGGCCATCGTGCTCGATCCTCGGTGGCGCGTTAGTGATAGAACGCCATGCTGGCAAAACTCACGCTTTCCGAACCATTCGCGGCGACAAACTGGTCGTAGTGCAACACGCGCCCCGACGCCGGGCGCGCCACCGCCAGGGTGGTGTAGGTCGGGGGGAAGCCGCAGATGCGGCGTGCATCCCTCTCCTCGGCAATCACCTGGTAATACCCCGCCCAATCGCCCGCGGCGGCGGCCTGGAGCAACCGTTCATCCTGGGCGCGACTGTGCGCCAGCCAGTCCTGGCTCAGCGAGCGCCGATCTCCAAATTTCGCTCCCAGATGAGCAAGATCCCCGCTGATCAGGTAGCAAATCGGTTCGGCACTTTCGCGTTCCAGCAACCGCAGCGTACTCACCATGCGGTCGATGTTGTCCTGTTCAGCTGGATCGGTCTGACGCCCCACGCAATCCTGAAACGAGCCGACCAGAAGCGGAACGATGCGAATGGGCCGCCGGTTCTCGAACAGATACTGAAGGAAGACCACCTCCAGTTCGATGGAATGTTCCGGCAGATGTGCGACCGGGTCGTCAAACAATCCCTCGCCATAGTTGGCGACCAGTTCATCGACAAAGTGTTGATCGGTCGGCACCGTCCCCAGGGGAGTCTGGAAATTCTGTCGAGTCAGAGTGAAGCGCTGGCGACTGTAGTGCGAGGTGGCGATGATCACAAAGAGCGAGGCGGTGGTTTGCTCGAAGAGTTCGCGAAACCCCCAGGTATAGGTCAGGCCGCCCCGGGCATAGTCAATGTGCGGAAGCAAGGCAGCTGTCAGCCGGTTGTCAGTAGCGGGCTTGTCGGGCAATCCGGCGCCGCGCGGGTGGGTAAAGAGGCTTTTCAACTGGTTGCGCAGTTCGTGCGGATCGCCACTGTAGCAACCTATACAGGACGGAGCACGAACCGGGGTATTGAGGAGTGCGGCAAAACGCGGCCCCGCAAGGAAGTGCGCCTCGTCGAGTTTCTCCACCAGCCCGGCCAGGTCGGCGAAGGGGATCGTCTGACCGTTGAATTCGTGGTGGAGGCGCTGGTGGAGATCCTCCAGGGTGAGTGAACCGTCGAATCGACGCACAATGTCGAGTTCCACGTAACTCAGTCGCAGCGCCTGGCGAACAAGGCGATAGCGATCCCAGAGAAGGACCGACTCAGGGCTACTGTCGAGGTCGGCCGCCAGCCCGGGACGGAGCGAGGGACGTTCTTGGTGCGGTAACATGCCAGGACTCACGAGCGGGTCGGTTCTCGAAAGCGAAGCCGCGGACAGGGGGTGGTGGTCACAGAATTGAGCGCTCGTGTCTGCGCCACCAGTGGTTTCATCGTACCTTCCTGAATGCCTTTCGTCCAGCGAGCACGAGATTTCGTTGACAGGGGATCGTGGGCAGCCTCTACTCAGGTCGATTGGCGCTGCGGAGAGTGCAGTGCTGGTCCTGGCAACGAATCCATGCAGGAGAGGTCCATGCACGCGCGGAAGGTGGGACGGCTGGCGGCGATGTTGATTTTCATTCTGGGCGTCGTGGGCGCAGGGCGGGCTCAGCCGGCCGATCCCGAGGTGGCGAAGCTGGAAAAACAACGCTGCTCCAAACCGAAGGAATTCGCCAACGTCTTCTCTTTTGGGTATGCCGGCGATCAGATGCCCAGGGACGATACGAAGTTTGAACACCTCCTGGTGACCATCAAGGAAGGTGGCTTCAACACGATTCACTGCACCTATACGCCTCGCCGTCTGGAACTGTGCAAGAAACACGGCATCAAGATGATGATCGATCTGCTGGCGCCGGAACACCATGTGTACAAGAGCGCCGACAAGGCCCAGGCAGTGTGCGAGAAGTTGCGGAACAACCCAGACGTGTGGGGGTACAACATCTGGAACGATACCTTCGCCAAGACCGGAGAAGGCCGACGACGCGACATCAACACCGTACGCAAATGGGACCCCACCCATCCGGCCTTCTCGGGGACCTATCGCACCGCGGGGATGAGCCACCTGGTCAACGCCGATATCATGGGCTATTACGATTTCCACTGGACACGCGGCATCAACTCCCATTTTGGCCATCTGATGGCGTTTCGCAAATGGGCGCTGGAACGCGATGCCTGGTTCTACACCTGGCTTTCGAGTACCTCGGGACAGCCAGGCAAAGGGAATTTTAATTGCAGTCTCTATTCGGCCAATACTGGGATGGCCTGCGGACTCAAGGGAGTGCTCTGGTTTCTGGCGACCGACATGATGAAGAATGAGGAGTGGACCGACGGCGGCCGCGACATCCTCAAGGTCAACAAGGAAATCATGCCTCTGAGCCAGGAAATCCCCCGTCTCGGCGTGCCCACGGCGGTTTACAGCACCGCCATCACACGAACGCCAAACAACACCCCGGTTCCCGAAGGCAAAAAAGCAGTGCTGCCGCCAGGACTGGACAATAACGCCTTTCCGAAGGACTTCTGGGTACAACCCGTCGCGGGAGAGTTCGTTGTCGGGGTGTTCAAGGACGACGCCAAACGGGATGTCCTCTTCCTGGCCAACCACAATGCCTACGCCGAGCAGAAGGTGGTGCTCAAACTGAGGCACCAGGGTCCCGTAAGCCTTTTCAATCGCAAGACTGGAAAATGGGAGGAGTTAAAAGCGACCGAGGGAATGGTGCAACTCGATCTTTCCGCCGGCGGTGGGGAGCTGGTGCGAGTCGGACAGTAATCCGCCGTCCGGGAGAGCCCTGATCCGCGCCGTCAACGGGGCGCCAGCGCCACTTGCCCTGCACAGTCGTTCCTGGGGGCCACTCGCCTTCCCCAGAGAACGGTTGTGTTCCTCCGCTTTTGCCCAACTTCACTTTACGGTTGACGAAACTAGACCGATCAGACTACAATTAGATCGATCGGTCTAGCGGTGCGCACATCGCCTTTCTTGTAACTGGGTTGTTTCGTGGAGAGACGACCGTTCCCTGGGAAGAAGTACGGTTAACGGGATGTGTCTCGATGAAGAATGGCCGCATTGATATCCGGACTTTGCGCCGTGAGCAAATTGTTGCGGCCGCCATGAGCATCATCGCGGACCAGGGGATTCAGAATCTCTCCCTCTCGGCCATCGAAAAAAAAGCTGGAATGAGTCGCGGGCAGCTCACCTATTACTTCAAGACGAAGGAAGAAATACTGCTCGCGGTTTTTGACCGCGTCGTGCAGCGCATGCACGAGAGTGTGTCGGCCACGCAGGAACAGATGCGCTGTCGCCCGGGGAAGCAGGACGCATGGACCTTGATCCGGCTGTTATTGCAACGAATCCTCACCCAACCGCCGCTCAACCCTGAGTTTGGGTCGTTGCAATACACTTTCCTGGCCGAGATGGGGCACCGCGAGGATTTCCGGCAACGGCTGGCCAGCCTCTACGACCTGTGGCGCACTCACATGGCGGCCGATCTGGAGCGTGATCTGGCGGGGGTGGCGGACGCCCCGCGGGCATCGGGACGGGCCATGGCTTCGCTGGTGCAGGCGTTGTTCCATGGGCTGGCGATGCAGCGTGCCGTCGATCCCCTGGCTTTCGAGGGCGAGGAGATGCTCGCCCTCTGTCTGGATTTGCTGAGCAACTTTCTGCATCTGAAGGGACCGTCTGAACTACAATCGCGCCAGCGGACTGCCCGGAAGCCGGCAAGGCGCCGGTCAGAGCGTTCACCGAGGCACCCGCTGGAATCTTCAGGCACGAGTGAATCATGATGACCCCCAGTGAAAATCCGGTGCGGACTGTGGCGAGTGGCACCGCCAACCAGGATGGGCGCAGTGGCCAGGGCACCCTCAGTGATCGTGTCCAGTCGCTCCGACTGCCCGAACGAGGCGGCAGCAAGGGCTCGTGGCTCCCCTGGGTGCTGTGCGCCGTCTTCCTTCTGAGTACCGCTGCCTTTGGGTATCGCGCGTTTGTGATGGGGCGGGAGGGAAGCGATCCCAAAACGGGCGGCGGGCGGCCGGTGACTCCCACCCTGGAGGAGAACTCCGCCGGGTCCGGCGATGTGGTTCTCGAAGCCAAGGGCTACATTATCCCCGCGCATCAAATCATGATCAGCCCGCGTGTCGGCGGAATGGTCGTGGAACTGAACATCGAGGAAGGCAAACGCGTCAAGAAAGGCGATGTCCTCGCTCGGATCGAGGATATTGACTACCGGGCCGAATATGATCGCGCCCTGGCTGCGTTCAAGAATGCGCAGGAGCGTCTTGCGGAGGCGATCAAAACAGAGCAGCAGGTGTGGGAACGCCAGAAAGACAAGGCGCGTGCCGACCTGGCCGCCGCCGAGGCAATGCTTCACCTGCGCGTTCAGGAACTTGATCGTACCGATAAACTCTTTCGTCGAGGCGCGGTCACGCAGCAGGATCTCGACGTGGCAGTTGCCAACAAGGTCTCGGCAGGCGCTCAGGTGGTCTCCCAGAAAGAACAGCTGCGCGTGCTGGATGTGACCCCCCAGCGCCAACGTACCGAGGCGATCCGCGCCGAGGTATCTCAGGCCCAGGCGGACCTGGACAAGGCCAAGTGGCGCCTGGATAACTGCATCGTTCGTGCCCCGCTGGACGGCACGGTGCTGACCAAGAAGGCGGAAATCTGGAACATTGTCAACCCCGTGGCCTTCAACGTATCCGCCAGCCTTTGTGACCTCGCCGACCTGTCCGACATTGAGGTCGATCTGACGATTCAGGAACGCGACATTGCCAACGTGGTGGTCGGCCAGCGGTGCAACATCATGCCCGAGGCGTTTCAAAACAACAACGCTTTTCGCAAGAAATACCCGAACGGCTACGAGGGAGTCGTTTCGCGCCTGATGCCGATCGCCGATCGCGCCAAGGGGGCCATTCCAGTCCGCGTCAAGGTGACCAACGTCCCCCGCGAGGAGGAAGGCGTTTACCTCAAACCCGACATGGGCGTGATTGTATCCTTCAAGAAGGTCAACACCGCTACCGAGGGAGCCAAACCCCAGTCGGGCAATCAGTGATCTTGCCGCGAGGAGAACCATGGGGCTTGAACCAATTGTCCGTGTGCGCAATCTGCACAAGTACTTTCTGCGCGGCAGTGAACAGATCGATGTGCTCAACGATCTCAGTCTCAATGTGCCTGAAGCGGAGTTCCTCGCGTTGATGGGACCGAGCGGCAGCGGCAAAACGACGCTTCTCAACCTCATCGCGGGGCTGGATCAACCGAGCGAGGGAGAGATCTGGGTCGGCGAACACCTCATCAGCGGAATGAGTGAGGCGCAACTGGCGCGCTGGCGAACGCGCCACGTCGGCTTTGTCTTCCAGTTCTACAATCTACTGCCGGTGCTGACCGCCTATGAAAACGTGGAACTGCCGTTGCTGCTGTTGCCACTCTCCAGCGCCGAACGCAAGCGCCAGGTCCTCACCGCGCTGGACCTCGTTGGGCTCTCGAATCGGCTCAGTCATCGTCCCGGGCAGCTTTCCGGGGGTCAGCAACAGCGCGTGGGCATTGCCCGCGCCATCGTGACCGATCCCACCCTGATCGTCGCCGATGAGCCGACCGGCGACCTCGATGCCCGCTCCGCCGAGGATATTTTGAATTTGCTGGTGGAACTGAAAGACGGCCTGAAGAAGACGATCATCATGGTAACCCACGATCCGCGCGCCGCCAGCCGTGCCGAACGGGTGCTGCACCTGGAGAAGGGGCAGCTGGTGCACGATACTGCCCATGCTTCCTGGTAGCGAGGGTATGCCTCTGCCTCTGGCGAGGAGAGAGAGCCGATGAGTCCGCTCGAACGTGGAGCTTTGTGGTGGGAGCGTTTTACCAGCCAGCCGCTGTACGTCCTGGCGGCAATGCTGGCGCTCCTGGTGGTCTACACCATGGGGGTGTATCGCAAGCAGATGTGGTTCATGCTCAAGAGCCTGCGCCGCAACCTGCTTCGCTCGATTCTCACCAGCCTGGCCACGGTGGTGCTGGTCCTGGTGGTGACTCTCGTCTGGTCGATCCTGTACTTCCTGGACAAGGCGACCTCGGAGAAGGCCAAGGATCTCAAGGCAATTGTGACCGAACGCTGGCAAATCCCCAGCCAGATGCCCTTTGCCTATGCCGCCAGTCTCTCGGAAGGCGCGGCCGCGCGGCCCACCGATGTCCGGCCGGACGACAACATGACCTGGCAGTTCTACGGCGGCACCATTGATCCGGGCAAACGCACCCGGGAGAACACCGTCTTCTTCTTCTGCATGGACCCGCGCAAACTGCTCACCATGATGGATGGCCTGGACGAGCTCACTCTCCAGGAACGCTCGGACCTGGACCACGCCATCGATGTCATGGTCAAGGACAAGCGCAAGGTGGTCATCGGCAAGGATCGCCTGGCCGCGATGAAGAAACGCGTGGGCGAACGCATCAAGGTCACCAGCCTGAATTACAAGGACATCGATCTGGAAGTCGAGATCATCGCCGAGTTTCCCGATGGGCGCTACAACCAGAGCGCCATCATGAACCGCGACTATCTCAACGATGCCATGGACGACTACAACGCCAAGCAGAAGGCCAAGGGACTGCCCACCCATCCCTTGACGATGAAGAGTCTCAACCTGGTGTGGCTGCGGGTGCCGGACACCGACGCTTACCAGCGCGTCGCCGATCAGATCATGTCGTCGAGTTTGTACAGCAGTCCAGCGGTCAAGTGCGAAACAGCGTCCTCGGGAATCTCCAGCTTTCTGGACGCCTATCGCGATCTCTTATGGGGGATGCGCTGGCTCCTTGTGCCCTCCATTCTGGTCACGATGTCGCTGGTGATCGCCAACGCCATCAGCATTAGCGTGCGCGAACGCCGGGTGGAGATGGCGGTTCTCAAGGTGCTCGGTTTCAGCCCCGGACAGATCATGGCCCTCGTTCTGGGAGAGGCGATCCTGATTGGCGGATTGAGCGGAGCGTTCAGTTCTGGGGCCACCTATGTGCTGATTAACCAGGTGGCGGGTGGCTTGAAATTCCCGATCGCCTTCTTCCCCGCCTTTCTCATCCCGGAAGACGCGTTGTGGTGGGGACCGATGATCGGCATTGGGACCGCCGTCGCCGGAAGTTTCTTCCCGGCCTGGTCGGCGCGCACTGTCAAGGTTTCGGACGTCTTTAGCAAGATCTCCTGAGCGAGCAGAAGCCAGACCATGACGGAAACCTTCTCCATCTCTCCCAGGCTGTTTGGTCCGCTCGGCTTCTTTGCCGGGCTGATGGTTCTGCTGGCCATCGTGGGCAAGGTTCCCATCAGTTACAATGTGCGCAACCTCCTGGTTCGCTGGCGCATTACCTTGATGACCGCGCTGGCGTTCACCCTGGTGGTGGCGCTCATGACCGTGATGCTCGCCTTTGTCAATGGCATGTATCGGTTAACGCTGGGGAGTGGGCAACCGGGCAATGTTGTCGTTCTCGCTGACGGCGCCACCGACGAACTATTCAGCAATCTCGGCTATCGCGACACCAGCGATGTGGAACGGCATCCGGGGGTCTTACGCGACGACAAGGAACGTCCTCTGGCAAGTTGGGAGGTCTACATTGTCGTTAATCAGCCGATCCCCAATGCCGGGGATGGCAAGCGCAAGCGCCGCTTCCTTCAGGTTCGTGGGCTGGACGATCCGGCCCGCGCGGGTGCAGTGCACAACTTGCCGCTTCATCCGGGGGGCTCGTGGTTCTCGGCGGCCGGGGTACAGCCGCTCAGGGGCGACGTGGGCGGTGAACAGGCGATACAGGCGGTGCTTGGCGAAGGGATTGCACGCGAGTTAGGGAAGGATCAGGGCCGCGATTCGCTCCATGTGGGCGAATTCTTCGAGGTCGGGCCGCGCAAGTGGGTGGTGGTTGGCATTCTCCAATCGAGCGGATCGACCTTTGATTCAGAAATCTGGGCCAAGCGGCAGATTGTCGGGCCGATGTTCGGCAAGGAGAACTACACCACCGTGGTCCTGCGAACCGCCGATGCCACCGCTGCCCGCGAGACGGCCCAGGATCTGACCGCAAACTTCAAAAAATCGGCGGTCCAGGCCCAGGTAGAGACCGACTACTACGAGAAGTTGAACACCACCAATCAGCAGTTTCTCGGAGCCATCATCGTGGTGGCCATCATCATGGCGGTCGGCGGAGTCTTTGGCGTGATGAACACCATGTTTGCCGCCATCAGTCAGCGTACTCGTGACATCGGCGTGATGCGCATCATTGGATTTGCCCGCTGGCAGATCCTCGTCTCGTTCTTTCTGGAATCGCTGCTGATCGCCCTCGTCGGCGGACTGCTCGGCTGTGCGATTGGTTCGCTGGCCAATGGTTGGACGGCGAGCAGCATCATCAGCGGGGGACAGGGTGGCGGCAAGAGCGTGGTGCTCAAGTTGATTGTCGATGCCGACATTCTGCTCACCGGATTGCTCTTTTCACTCGGCATGGGCTGTGTGGGCGGATTTATTCCAGCGCTCTCGGCGATGCGCCTGCGTCCGCTCGAAGCGGTGCGCTAACCTCAACCACTCGGAGGCTGGCAAAGGGGGGGATAGGAAGCGGCCCCGCACCGGAGCACGGGGCCGGGAGAGGAGATACCGCTCTCTGGCGTTAATCGTCCTCGTCGTCGTTGAGCAGGTAGTCGGCGGGATCAAAACCAAGGCTGCGCGCCTCCGGACTTGGCTTTTTGCGTCGCTCCAACCCCGCTCGTTCAAGGAGCGATTGCGCCATGATGTCCTCCTCGACCTCCTCCTTGGCCCGCTGCCCCGCTGGCAGTTCATAGTTGATGGTGTAGTGCCGTTTGCCGATCGTCAACCGATCCTTCGGATGCAGCAGTTTTTCCTGCACGCGCGTTCCATTCACCTTCACCCCATTGGTACTATTCAGATCCTTGATGTACCAGTAGCCGTTGCGAAAGTTCAGTTCGCAGTGCAGTCCGGAGATGTTAGGAAAGCGCATGCAGATATCGCATGATTCGCGGCGGCCGATGCTGAGCGTGGCCCGAATCAACGGGATCGCATCGCCGCCCCCTTCCGGGACCAGTTCTCCATGTGGTTCGTGACTCATGATGGCGACTCGCTCCTCGAAGCAGAAAAGATAATAGATAGGACAAGTGCTGGTCGTGGGAACGTTCACAACCTGTTCATCGATTATAGATCGCACTCGCCACCAGGTCGAGTAAATAGTCCAGCTCGAATCAAGCCGGTTCTTCCGTGGGCAGGGAGTCTACCATCTGCGCGGGGCTGGTGCGGGCAACTACACGCCGCCAAACCCCAGCAGCAGGAGGGTTGTCACCGTGCGGCTCATCGCTTTTTTCTCCCTTGCAGAGGGTTATTGTCCGATTCCAGAGATCACGAACGCGGCCCACAACTTTGGCGGGAGACGCTTCCCTTTGGACGCAGCGTCCTTGCCCGGGTCCACCTTCACCGCACGGTCAAAGTCCGGTGCCCCACGCACTCCACGCGCCAGAGGGCCCACCACTTCCGGATGCGTGTACAGCAGCAACTGCGCCGCACGCAATGCCTCCGCCGGGCTTTTGCCCTCTTCCCACAACTCGCGATAGAACCGGGCCATCAATGCCGCCGTCGCCTCATCGTTGACCTTCCACAAACTGGCGACAACATTGGGACAGCCCGCGACGTGAAAGGCGCGCACCAGACCCTGCACTCCTTCCGCCTGCGTGTAAGCGCCCAGCCCCGTTTCACAGGCGGAGAGCACCGTCAGACGCACCTTCTCCAGCGGCTGTTCCACGATCGTTTCGGCCGACAGAATGCCCCCATCGGGACCTGCCTGCGCTGGTTCGTTGGCCTGCGCCAGTGCCACGCCGACATAACTGAGCGGATTACGTATCCCCAGACCGAGGCGGTCGGTCCCCAGCGCACTGGGTCCTTGCCAGTGTTGCAGCTGCTCCTGGATGCGCTGGCGTTCCTCGCTTAACAAGGCCTCCTTGAACTCGCCATGAGTGGCCAGATGCACATAGTTTGCCCTGAGCAGTTCCGCCAGCACGCGCGCCGTCGAGGCTTCCTTGCCGCTCAGACTGGTGCGATCGCGTTGACCTGCCAGTGTCAGCACCTGCTTCAACTCGGTCCTGGTTCCTGGCAGTTCGGGGTAATGAGGCGCACCCGGCTTCCTGGTGGGCGTGCCGTAGTCAACACCGCCGACCGCCAGCACGCTCCCCTTGCGGTCAGCGGCTTTCTTCTTCGTGGTCAGCCGTTCGAGGAGAAAGGGACCGTGCGGGACCTGGCAGAGCAGATGTTTCTGCACCAGCACGCTTTCGTCGTCGAAGGGGAGGGCCGCCCAGGGCAGGCGGCTCAGATCGCCATCGGGGGAGAGATACAGCCCCGCATGGGCGGGGAGGTGTGGGGCCAGCGGAGTCCACACCCGTTTGCTCAGCTTCTGGCCCAAACGATCGGTCTCTGCCTGGAGATCGCGGGCATCCTTCGGAGGCAGACCCGGTTTCCAGGCGTTCAGGTGACGCAACCACGCCGCCAGCGTTTGGTCGATGTCTTTGGCTGCCCCCAATTCAACGCGAACGATGGGCTTCCCTTGACGCAGCACAAACGCTACATAGTGGAGTTTACCACCCTCTTTATCGAATTTGTGATAGCGAAGCAGATCGACAAACACGGCGTTGGCGGGGAGCGCCTTGAGCAGGTCATCGACGCCCTGCTGGTCAGTCCGAGTTAGACGCTGATACTCGGGCAACAAGGCAACCAGTTGGCGTTCCAGGCCCTCCTTGGCATCGTTGAGTTGACGCAGTTGCTTGTCGCGCTGCTCTCGGTCCATTCCGGGTGTGTTGAGTAGACGCGCCAGATCGCGTCGCGTCTGTGCCAGTTGTTCCCAGGCCGCCTGGGTCTTGGCATCACGAGCCGAGCGTGCCGCCAGATGACGCGCCTGCAGGATACGTGTCAGCGCTGCCTTCCCCTGCCAGACCTGTGCGTAGGCTTGCTGGTCGCTCCCCTCCACCTCCAGGCAAGCACTCAGAAAGAGATCCCGGGTGCGTGGAAAGGTCGTGGTGTACGCCAGCAATTCAGCTTCGGCCGCGGAAAGGGCGCGCTCAGCGATCAGGGCACGCTGCATCGCCAGAGCCCGCTCCAGGTAGGGCAGTGCCTTGCGCCCTTCTCCCAGTTCCTGCAGTATCACGCCCATGTTGGCCAGGCTGGTAGCCAGATGAGAGTGATCCTTCTTGTCATACAAGCGCTCGTACATGGCCAGGGCGCGTTCGTAATAGGGGAGTGCCTTGCGCCCTTCCCCCAGAGACCTCAGCACAAAACCCACGTTGTTCAGGCTAGTGGCCAGAGCAGGGTGATCCTTCTTATGGCACAAACGCTCATGCATGAGCAAAGCGCTTTCAACGTAGGGGAGTGCCTTGCGACCTTCCCCCAGTTCCTGCAACACAAGGCCCAGATTGTTCAGACTGCCGGCCAGATCGGGGTGATCCTTCCTGTTGTACATCCGCTCGCACATGGCCAGGGCGCGTTCGTAATAGGGGAGTGCCTTCCGTGCTTCCCCCAGCTCCTGTAGAACACCACCCAGGTTGTTCAGGCTACTGGCGAAATAAGGGTGATCCCTGGTATCGAACAAGCGCTCACACATGGCCAGGGCGCGTTCATAGTACGGCAGTGCTTTGCGACCTTCTCCCAGTTGCAGGAGCACACTTCCCATTCCGCTCAGGCTGGCAGCCAGATCGGGGTGATCCTTCCGGGTGTACAAGCGCTCCTTCATGGCGAGGGCGCGTTCGTAGTAGGAGAGGGCCTGGCGCCCTTCGCCCAGTTCCAGTAGCACACCGCCGATGTTGTTCAGGCTGGCAGCGAGTTCGGGGTGATCCTTCCTGTCATACAACCGCTCGCGCATGGCGAGGGCGCGTTCGTAGTAGGAAAGGGCCTTACGCCCTTCCCCCACAGACCTCAGCACTGCACCCATGTTGTTCAAGCTAGCGGCCAGATCAGGGTGATCTTTCCTCTGATATAACCGCTCGCGCATGGCCAGAGCGCGTTCGTAGTAGGGGAGTGCCTTCCCTGCTTCCCCCACAGACCTCAGCGCGGCCCCCATGCTGTTCAGGCTAGCGGCCAGATCAGGGTGATCCTTCTTGTTGTACAAGCGCTCTTTCATGGCCAGGGCGCGTTCGTAATAGGGGAGTGCCTTCCGTGCTTCCCCCAGTTCCTGTAGCACACTGCCCAGGTTGTTCAGGCTAGCAGCCAGTTCGAGATGTCCATTGGGGTAATCCTCCTCGGGATAGAGTTGTTCCGCTATCTCCAGCCCTTTACGAAACGCCTTCAGCGCGTCCACACCTCGACCAGCCTCGTAGTACTTGATTCCCACGGTATTCGCTTTCACATACTCCTTGCGCAGTGCTTCGCGTTGCTCCCTGGTCAACTGCGGAGGGGCTTTCGTCTGCGCGCGGGCTGGTGTGGACAGCCACAGACAGCTGAACCCCAGGAGAAGGAATGTCGTCACCGTGCGGCTCATCGCTTTTTCTCCCTTGCAGAGGGCTATTGTCCGATTCCAGAGATCACGAACGCGGCCCACAACTTTGGCGGGAGACGCTTCCCTTTGGACGCAGCGTCCTTGCCCGGGTCCACCTTCACCGC
>JAKOSN010000168.1 GCA_029777335.1 Planctomycetota bacterium | reverse complement strand
GGTGACGATGCCCAGGTACAGGCTGAACATGAGAACCATGTCCTTCAAGGTCATCAAGGCCCAGAAGTTGTTGCGCGCAAGTGGCACATGAATCGCCATAACGAAAAACAATGGAATCCATAGTCTTGTCTGAAGTCGCGCCAGCGAGAGTTTCCCGGAAGTGAGCACGCTGAAAAGAATCAGCGCATCCAGACCCGTGGCGAATGGAATCAGAGACAGACCGGGGATGATGTCTTGCGGACGCCCGAACTCGAACAGCAGCGAGGCCAGAACGAGATAAAAGCCGGTCTTATCCTCCTGCACCGGCACAGGACGAAGCCTGCCCGCCTGTCTTTTGGTCTCAGGTTGTGCGGGCCCTATTTGGTTCTGACGCAACGTTTCCATTCAATCGGTTCCCAGCGCATCCGCCACAGGCCAGTGAGGCCACATCTCCGCTTCGGTCACGATGCGATCTGTCTGGCGTAGAGCGCACGATACTGCTCGACCATGCCGTCGATGCTGAACTGGGCGTTGACCCGCACAGCTCCTTCGCGCCCGAACCGTTGGAGCGTCGGACGATCGGCCAGCAGCCTGACCATCCCGTCCGCCAAGCCCCTGACGTCCCCCGCCTCTACCAAGATCCCGGTCCTTCCCTCGACGATGAGTTCTGGGTTGCCTCCCACGCGACTGGCGACCACAGGCTTTCCAGCGGCCATTGCCTCCAGCAGGGCCAGGGACAGCCCCTCGGATAGCGAGGGGAGCACAAAGAGATCCATCACCGCAAGGAGGCGTGGGATATCGTGGCGCATCCCGAGAAACCGGACGTGCCGTTCAATCCCCAGACGTTTCGCCTGTTCCTTCAACGCCACGTCGAGTTCACCTCGCCCAGCGACCAGCAGCACCGCCTCGGGGCATGCTCGAAGCACAGTCGGCATCGCCTCCAGCACATACTGGTGGCCCTTGACAGGGTAGAGGCTTCCGACCACCCCGAGGATCGGAGATTCCGGCCGTAGATCGAGTTCCGCTCGACAGGCTTGCCGGTCTTCTTCGGAGACGTGAGGCGCGCTTGCTACACCGTTATAGATCACCTCGATCCGCTGTACAGGTATCCCGACGCGTGCCGACACAAAGCGCTTCAGGTCCTGAGACACCGCCACAAACTGCCCCGACCGGCTGACGATACGGTATGCTGCGCGACGGCGCCCTTTGTCGGAAAAGTAGCTCTTCCCATGGATGGTGGCGATGAGCGGAATCCCCGCGAGGCGCGCGACGACCCAGCCGTACACGATCGCGCTGAATTCGTGCGCGTGAATGAGCGAGACGCGCTCCGATCGCACCAGCCGAAGACACTCTCGAAACCACGACGCATGAAACGGCCCTGCCAGTGGGAGCACCCTCGTCTCGACCTTTCGTTGTTCGCACTCAGTCTTCAGCCAGCCTGGCCGAAACAGTCCCACCATGACACGAGTGCCGTCTCGGTTCAATGCCTCGGCCAAGCTGCTGATCATGCGCTCGGCCCCACCGGGACCGCTGCTGGTCGACAACTGGAGAATGGTCATCCCGCTGCGTCCGCCCCCCCAGAGACGGCCTTCCTGCCAGGGGCGATCGCCGCCCCCGCATCGCTCCCATTCTCGGCCAGAGTCATTCCCATCCGAAGAGCGAGCCCTTCGCACCCTCGCCTCAGTTGGGTGAAACAGAGACGGAAGCTTTCCATTTCCCGGCCGAACGGAGCGGC
>JAKOSN010000167.1 GCA_029777335.1 Planctomycetota bacterium | reverse complement strand
GTTCCGCACTTCCCATGTTTGGTGAACTTCCACGGACTTCCCAGAAGTTTTCGCGTGGCCCGATTGACAAAGCTGTAGACCACCTGCCCCGAGTATTCCTTGCCGTGGTTGCGCTGCAGTTCGGGCCTGGGATCGAGGAGATCCACATGCGACGGTCCGCCATGCATGAACAGCGAGATCATCGCCTTTGCTTTCGGGGCAAAATGCGGTTGCCGTGCTTTCAAATTCAAAGGCAAATTCTCGCCTGGTTTGCTCGGCGTTTCGGCGAGTAGCTGATCGCGCTGGAGTAAATGGGCCAGCGCGCAGCCTCCCACGCCAAAGGCCGAGTGCCAGAGGAACTCCCTGCGGGTCGGTATGCGCAGATCAATCGACATAGAGGAACTCGTTGGAGGCGAGAAGTTGTTGACAGAGGTTCGTCAAGGCCGCCAGTTCCGGATCGGGCTTGCCCGTGGCCCGCAGCTGTCGCATCTGTTTGTCGACAAAGCGACAGGCCAGTTCCAGTTCAGCGGTCGTCGCCGGGCGCTGATAGGCGATCAGCCACGCCTGCGCGACCAGTTGCGGAAGCGTCGCCCCGCCTGGGGCGCGGAAATCAGCACTGGAATCCCAGAGATCGCCAGCCCCCTTGCCCCCGGTCAGTTCCAGTCGCACCGGCCACTCAAACGAATCGGAATTGACATCGGCCTGACAGTCCACCACGAAGTCGATTGTGTCGCCCCTTGTCACCGCCACATCCTTCAAGGTGATCGCCTTTTCGCCCTTCTTCACCGACCACTCGCCAAGGAGCCCGGTGCGACTGGAAACAATGCGCCCGCGCACACCGTCTCCATTGGGCGCGGGATGTTTCAGCGTCCCGGTGATCAGGAGGGTGCCCTCGTGGGGAGCCACCCAGCGCCGAATGGCCGCATGGTGTTGATCGTTCCCCGCGTGTCCGCCCCGGGCATGAAGGAGCACCCAGCCGAGTTTGGGATCGGGCAAGACGGGACCTCCTTGCCAGGCGGAGCCCGTCCAGTGAGGCAGAGGCGTGAACTGCTTCACCCGACGGGTCCTGTTGTCGTATTCCCCAAAGCCGTGGCGCCACGCCTCGCTGTGTCGCGGATACCGCGCCAGGAAGGTTGCCAACTCCGGCGCTGGCTGGAGCGAGGCAGTTTCAGTGCGCAGACGCCTGGCAAAATCACTGGCGGCATTGAGAACGAACTCATTGTTCATGAGCATCAACGCCTGAGTCGCAACGGTGCTGGAGTTGCGCCGTTCGCAGTTGAGTTCTCCCCCTGGGGCATCGAAAAGCGTCAGAAAGGCGAGCGGTTTGGAGCGTCGCATCTGCAGGTAAACGCTGCGCCGCGGCTTGTCGCGCGGGACCGCCATCTGCCCAACCGCATCCTCGGTCAGCATCACGGGCGGACCAAACGGCGTGAGGTCGAGATTCCCCGCCGCGGCCAGGATGCGATCGCGAATCGCCTCCGCTTCCAGTCGATGCAGCGGATAACGAGCATAAAGGGCATTGCTCGAATCGACGGCATCCTGGGCCGGGGTGCGGCGCGAAGATTGACGGTAGACGGTGGAGGTCATGATCAGGCGATGGATCGCCTTCAGACTCCACCCCTGACGCGGCAGCTCGGTCGCCAGGAAATCGAGCAGCTCCGGGTGCGTCGGCCGCTGACCGAGGAGACCAAACTCCCCCGGCGTATCGACAATTCCTCGACCAAAATGATGTAACCAGATCCGATTGGCCAGCACGCGGCCCACCAGCGGATGGGTGCCACTGGTGAGATGTTTCGCCAGCGCCAGACGACGTCCCGAGGTCGGGGCCTTCGCATCCTTGCTCGCAATCTCCAGACGCTTGCCATCGGGAGCCGCGATCGTCAGATCGCCCGGTTGCACCTCGCGCGTCGGCTGACGGTAATCGCCGCGATAAAAGACATGTGTGGTCGGAATCTCGCCGGGATTCTCGCTGAGAATGTCGATAAACTGCTCCACAGGCCGTTCTGCGCGTTTCTTGTTGATTCGGTCCTGCAATTGCTTCAATTCATCCGCGGCCGCCTGGTTGTACTGATAGAGCACCCCGGGAGTCAGATTGAGGCGTGGGTGACTCGCAACCAGTTTTTTCTGGGCTTCGGTGCGCTTGTTTGCGGGAGTCTCGAACGCCCCTCGCAACGCGTCCCGCTGGTCAGCGGGGAACTTCAGCAACTCCTTCTCGAAGGCGGCACGCACATACTTTTTTTGTTTGTCGTTGTGTTCTTGTTGCAACGTGGCTGCCTCCGCCTCGACGGCACGGGCACGGGCGCGATCAGCCTCGGTGTAAAGGGAAATTCGTCGCTGCGCCGGCGAGCGCCACCGGGCAGGATTCAACGCCGGTTCAAACACCGCACGCAACCGAAAATAGTCCGTCTGCGGGATGGGATCGTACTTGTGATCGTGGCACTGCGCGCACCCAACACTCAGCCCGAGCAGCGTTGAACTCACGATTTTCACCGTGTCGGCAACGACCTGCTGCGCCTGCTCCACGCCGCCTCCGCTCGCAGTTCCATCCGGCGCCATGCGCAGAAATCCGGTCGCCGTCAGCCACTCGATCTGCTCGGGCTTGAGATTGTTCCACGGTCGGGGGACGAGTTCATCCCCGGCGAGTTGCTCCACAATAAAGCGATCGAGCGGTTTATCGGCATTCAGCGAACGGATAACATAATCCCGATATTTCCAGGCATTGGGCCGCACGGTGTCGTTGGTCCCATCGCCGTCTGAGTCCGCATACCCGGCCACATCAAGCCAGTGTCGCCCCCAACGTTCGCCATAACGGGGCGAGGCCAGCAATCGATCGATCAGCTTCTCATAAGCCTGCGCGGAAGGATCTGCCAGAAAGGAGTCAACCTCCTTCTGGGTGGGAGGAAGCCCAGTCAAATCAAGCGAGGCGCGACGAATCAGAGTAAGGCGATCGGCTTCAGGGTTAAATGACAGTCCCTTGTCTCGCAGGCGCGCCAGCACCAGGGCATCAATCGGAGTGCGCACTCGATCGGCAGGGGTGAAGCGAGGCGGGTCGGGGCGTTTCAGGGGCTGATAGAACCAGTACGCGCGTTCTTCGGCCGTGATGTCCACCCCAGGAGCCAGTTTCTCGGGTTCCTCGCGGCCGGTCCGAGCCCCAGCGAGAATCCAGCGTTCGAGCAGCGCGACCTGCTCGGCGGGCACCTTCTTTTCGCCTGGAGGCATCTCACCGGCCTTCAATCTCGCCAGGAGCAGGCTTTTGCCTGGCTGACCAGGAACAACCGCCGGCCCGCTGGAGCCCCCATGCACCACAAAGCGCCGCAGGCGCAGGTCCAGTTTCCCCTTGAGTTTCTCCTCCGCGCCGTGGCAATCGAGGCAATAAACCTTGAAGATCGGCCGGATGTGTTGCTCAAAAGTCAAGGGGTCTGCCGCCATGACCTGGGTCCGGAAACCCAGGCCGACACCGACCACACCCATCGCGAAAACAAGAAGCCGGAGTGTCTGGTTCATGGAGTGATCCGGGAGGGAGGCGAAATCGGGGGCGGGAGGTTCTCTCTATTATGCCCGGGGACAGGCTTGGTGTCTAGCACCAGCGGAAAAATGTCCCCTGGCGCGCCTGGGCGTCAGGATTGCAGAGTACTGGCAGCGACCTCGTGCGCGATACAGGCGACACAATCACCCTGGGACACACGGGACGGCGCACGCGCGGCAAGCAGCACGCCGGCGCTCGGTGTCACAACCGGGAGGGCCTCCCGATCCGGACGCTCCAGAAAATGGATCTGTCCGACTGGTTGCCCGCCTGCCACCTCCGCGCCCAGTTCCACCAGGCTCTCCCAGATACCCGACTCGGGCGCAAACCGATAATCGTCACGACTGAGGGCCTGCACCCATCGTGTCGGGGGAAGCCCCTGCGCTGCCCGAGTCTGTTTCACTCCGGCAAGAACCCCCAGGTGGATCAGGACATTGCGCAGCCCCGATTGCGTCAGCCGGTGAACCGACGCAGGCACGGTCTCGCCACCGCCCATCTCGGTCGTGACTACAATCTTTCCCTGGCGCTCGGCCTCCACGGGGAGCAGCCCGCTGCCCGCAATGTCTGTGTAGAGAAAGGCGAAATCGCTATTCCAGGCGAGGGTTGCCTCCATCATCTGACGGCGCTGCTCCAGGTCCGGCACCAGATGCATGTGAGCGCAGGGGTAGAAATCCATGCTCCTTCCGCCGGTGTGAATATCAATTACCACCTGGCTGAGGGGAAAGAGCACGGTGGTGAGATAGTGCGCGATCATCTCCGTCACGGTGCCATCCGGCTTCCCCGGAAAGGATCGGTTCAGATTCTTCCCATCCAGGGGAGAGAGGCGTGTGGCCGCCTTGCAGGCGGGCTGGTTCAACGTCGGCAGCAGGATGATGCGCCCCTTGACGTCCTCCGTCTTCAGTTCGCGCATCAGTTTCAGGATGGCCACCTGGCCGGGATATTCATCGCCATGGTTGCCCGCCATGACCAGCACCGTCGGTCCCTCGCCGTGGCTCAACAACGTGACCGGCAGGAGGAGATTCGCCCATCCGCCCAGGTCATAGGAATACGGTACGCAAAGGTGGCCATGCTGTTTACCCGGACGGGTCCAATCCACCGTGGCGTGAATCTGTGTTCGTTCCATCTGCCCCCCTCAACGCTCCTTGAAATAGTCGCGCGGAATTTCCAGCGACCACACCTCGTTGTTCAGTGGTTGCGCATGCCCGCCCACCACCCAGATACGATCCTGGAAGACATAGCTGGAATGCTCGTGGCGTGCCTTCCAGATGACGCGGGAAGCAAGGGGTTTCCACTCCTTGCCGTCACGGGAGTACCAGACATCGCCCCAGTTTTTCGAGGGTTTGTTGGACCAACCGCCCAGCACCCACAGGCGCTCGCGATACACCACCGAGGAAAACCACAGCCGCGGTGCCCAGGGCGCCTTCGTCGTTCTCGCTTCCCATTTCACGCCGTCGGAGGAACACCACACATCGTTGAAGGCCTGGTAATCCGGCACATAGTTGCCTCCGCCCAGCACCCACATCTTGCCGTCGTGCACCACCGCGGCATGGTAGGCGCGCGGCGCCCACGGGGCTTTCGCCGTTTCGCGTTTCCATTCCTTCCCGTCGGCTGACGACCAGACATCATTTTTAAGACTCTTACTATCCCCAAAATAGTAATTTTCCGTCCCACCCAGCAACCACATCCGCTCGTTGAACACGACCAGGCCCGCTGCCAGGCGCGGACTCCACCCGGGTCGGTCCGTCACCTTGTCCCATTTCACCCCATCCGCGGACGACCAGACCTCACTACTTGCGCCGTGTCCGGGAAGCCGACCGTTGAACCATCCTCCCAGCAGCCACATGCGGTTCTTGAACACCACGGTCATGGGCAGATCACTGTACTTCCAGGGGGCTTCCTTCGTTTGGAGCTTCCAGCTTTTGCCATCGGGAGAACTCCAGACATCGCGGGGCGGAGCCGAGTAGGAGTCGAACCATCCTCCCAGCAGCCAGAGTTGGTTCTGGAAGACCACCTCTCCGCTGGAGTCTCGTGCCTGCCAGGCGGCTCGCTCCGTTACCTTGACCCAGTCCGGAACACGCTCCTGCCCCCGCCCCGGGGCACAGCAAAGGAAACCGACCGAGATCACCAGTGCGCACCGATTCATCCGAGCGCTCCTCCCGGAGAGTCGCGGGGAGACCATACCTCGCCCTGTTATACCGGGGAAACCTGAGCATGCGAGCAAAAACACCCGGCGCCCTGGTCAATTTCCCTGATCGGTAAGGTCGGATGCAAACATCCGACTCCCCCACACAGGCGGCGCACCAAAAGATGCCCCCGAACCAGATTTCGATCGGATTTACCCTCAAAGCAGAAAACACTGGACCAGACAGGAACACGCCCACTGCGCGGGAAGCGCTTTTCTGACCCGTTGCTGGTATGTGACTTGCTCCAGGGGATAAAATAACAGCAGGGCGAGATCGAATGTCTTCCAGGAACTGTGCGGGCATCTCAAGGAGTTCTGGCATGGCAGAGGAGCACGCGCACAAACTGGCCACACCTATCACCACGCAGGACCCCGCTGGTTTCCCTCCTACCCTGCCTCTCCCGACTGCGCTCGTGGGAGGCGGAGAGACGGCGGAGGGCCGTCCTCCCTCTACGCCCAGCCGCAAATCGGGGCCGAAAACACCGGTGCATGTCGGCGAGGTCCCTCAGTTTGAAGACTTTGAGATCCTGGAGATCATCGGGCGAGGCGGGAACGGGGTGGTGTACAAGGCGCGGCAGAAAAGTTTGCCGCGCCTGGTTGCGATCAAGATGATTCTTGCCGGGGAAGAGGCCAGCACCACGCAACTCTCGCGCTTCAAGGCGGAAGCGTCCGCAGTGGCTCGCCTGGAACATCCCAATATCGTCAATATCTACGCCGTCGGCGAACTCGACGGCGCGCCCTATCTTGTGCTTGAGTATGTGCCAGGGGGCAGCCTCGCGGCGCGCATCCAGGGTCAGGCGTTATCACCCCGGGTGGCCGCTTCTCTGGTAAAGCAGGTGGCGGAGGCGATGCAGCATGCCCATGAGCGAGGCATCATTCACCGCGACCTCAAGCCAGGGAATATCCTTCTCCAGATCGCACCGCCCCCCGTCGACACCGAGGCGGATACCCTGACCTCCACCGCGGACACCTTGCCCCAGGTCGATGAGTTGACTCAGGCCATCCCCAAGGTCACCGATTTCGGCCTCGCCAAGTCCGTCGATGCAACGCGCCAGACGGCGACCGGGACGGTCATGGGGACGGTGCACTACATGGCGCCCGAACAGGCGGAGGGTCGCTCGGCGGAATGCACCCCGGCCACCGACGTCTACGGACTGGGCGCAATTCTCTATGAACTGTTGACCGGCAAACCGCCCTTTTCCGGTGTGCTGACCCGCGAGATTCTCGCCCGCATCTGCCTGATCGATCCGGATCCGATCCCCACCGCACCGCGTGATCTGGAGACAATCTGTCTGAAATGTCTCCAGAAAGACCCGGCCAATCGCTATCCTTCGGCGCGGGAACTGGCGAATGACTTGCAACGCTTCCTCCATGGCGAGTCGGTTCACGCTCGCCCGCCCTCAAGTATCGAACGGCTGGGGCGTTTTCTCAAACGCCGTCGCTGGCAGGTGGCAACCGCCACCCTGGCCACGCTCACCGTCCTGATCCTGCTCGGTTCGTTCCTGGTGCGCGCCCATCTTGACTCCCGGGCGCGAGCGCGCGAACAGGCGGTTCACCAAACGGCGGTGGACCATCTCGAAGCGGCTCGGGAGCGGCTGACCCGAATGAGCGTGGCCTCTTCGCGCGACGCGGAGCAGTTGCTCACCGAGATCCGCACCGATTACCAGACGATTCGTCTCCCTACCGTAAACGACGCCACTGCTGAACGAGGGGCATCGGCCTGTGTTGCCGTGGCCCGCGAACTGGCGCGCAAGGGGTTGAAATGGGAGGCGCTGGAAGCCTGCCAGGTGGCCACCGACATCTACTCCGGGTTACTCAGGAAAAGTCCGGACCGTCTGGCCAATCTCCAGGCCCAGGCCCAGGTGCGTCTCCTTGCCGGCGAAATTCTGGCCAACTTCCGCGACTATGAGCGAGCCGACCAGGAGTATCACCTCGCCTTACGTGAACTCTCCGATCTGGCTGCTGCTCAGCCGGACGATCGCGCGGTGCAACTGCAGTTGGCGGAAGCCCATCATCTGCTCGGCACCTTGCAGGTGAACCGCCAGGAACGGATCAAGGCCATCACCTCGTATCGGACGTCGTTGGAGTTGCGCAAGCGACTGGCGGAGCTCGATCGGACCAATCGCGCCTATCAACGCGACCTGGCTCGGAGCTATGGCTACCTGGGCGATGTCTACCTTGAGCTGGGGCGTTTCGCCGAGGCCCAGACGGTCTATCAACAGGCGGAGGCAATTCGGGCACGCCTGGCCGCGCAGGCCAGAGACGACCTGGAGGCACGCTGGCAACTGGCCCGCAGCTATGGCAACACCGGCAACTTGATGACCTGGCAAGGCAAACGCAAGGAAGCACTGGCGGGTTATCAGCGCTCGCGAGCCCTGCACGAGGAGCTGGTTCGAGCCGCTCCGGGGGTTGCCGATTACACGGGAGATCTCAGCTGGACGTACCTGAAACTCGCGGAACTGAGCCTCGACGAGGTCGCCGGCGGTACACCCGAGATCGGTCAGATGCTCGATCGCGCCGAAAGGATGCTGACCCAACTCAACGAGGGGTCTCAGGCACAGGCCGACCAACTGGCCGCGGTCCACCTCTGCCGCGCCAAGCTTCTTCAGGAGAGCAATCCTCAGAAGGCACGCGCTGAGCTGGCGGAAGCCCGGGGCGAACTCGAAGCCTTGCTCGCCAGGGATCGCAAGCAACATCGCCCGGAAAACCCCGAGGATCAATTTAGCATGGCGATCGTGGAGGCACTGGAGGCCACCCTCGCCGGAACAGACGCCCACGGCGACAAGGCCCGCCGGCTTCACAACGATGAGGCGCTCCTGCGCCTGCGCATGGCGGTCGACGGCGGGTACCGCAACGTGGCCCGACTGCGCCAGGATCGCGCCTTCGCTCCCCTGTGGAAGCTCGCCCCCGAACGGATGATGAGCCTGGTCGATCGCTGCCAGGTCGCGCAACAATCCGAGCGAAGCAGCGAACGCTGACACCCTGTCGTCATCACGGCAAGACCCGACGCGCGCGCGACTCGATTATCGAACAGTGCGACGGCGCGCGGCGGCCTTATCCAGGAGATCGCACCCCTCGCGATCCAGCTTTTCGCCCACCATGGGCTTATTGCCAAACTCCAGATGCCTGTCGGTGGCCCGTCGATAAACCGGCCACAGCGGCACGGGCTGGTCCTTCTTTTCTCCCGTCTTGCCGTTAGGATCGCCCTCACGGGCAAACCGGACCCAGCGGTGCATCATGTTCGCGGAGAGCGCTCGGTCCGTGTCGTCGCCAAGCGAGGTAAAGGTGCCGAAGACATAGGTGATCTCCAGACCGTGAAAAACCCCTTCCTTCACGGCCCGCCCCTTGCCTGGGTTGCGCGTGAAATGATAAAGCCACGCCTGACCTCCTGCAGCGTCCATCCAGCGAACCAGTCGCCGCGCCGGAGCGCGAAAGGAAAGGAGGGTGGTCACGCGATGCACCATCGCCGGAACGTCCTCATTCCTGGCGACCGGAAAGACCTTCAGCGCCTGCTCGGTGTCCGGGCCGAAGATGGTACGCAGGGAGAGACGATAGCCGGGAAGTTGCTTGATCGGGAGCGCGCGGCTGAAAACCGACCCATCGTCCAGGTTACTTCCCGCGATAAACGGGATCTTCATCATCTGTCCAGCAGCCCAGACCTCACCCGGGTCACGCGGCAGAACCTGTCCCTCCACTACTGGGCCAAACCGGAAGGCGCGATTGCCCACGCGGGCTGCTCCGGTAATACTCAGGGGAACGGAGAGAATGCGCTCGGCGGACAGGTCACGGAGTTTCGTTAATGTCTCCGCGTCGTCACCTTTGATATCGAGTTTCTGGGCGAAACTCACTCCCGTCTCGTGAGCTGACGGCGTTGCTCCGCTCTTCGTGGTTAGATGCGGGACATTCTCCCCAAAATAGCCCGATTCGGCGATGGCGCGGTGGAAGAGTCCCTTCGCCAATGGACTTGCCATCAGATGGGTGATGTTCGCAGCCCCGGCGGATTCCCCGAACACCGTCACACGATCCCGGTCCCCGCCAAAGGCGTGAATATTCGTCTGCACCCATCGGAGCGCGGCCAGTTGATCGAGCAGGCCATAGTTGCCACTCGTCGCATGGCCGTCGAGCCGTTTGGCCTCCGCGGTCAACGCTGGATGGGCCAGGTAGCCAAACGGTCCCAGCCGATACTGAATCGTGACCAGGACCACCCCCGCCACAGCCAGGTGCCGCCCGTCATAGAACGGCGTGGCCGCTCCCCCAATGGTGTTTCCTCCACCATGAATCCACACCATGACCGGGCGTTTTTCGGCGTCCCCTTTTGCCGCGGTCCAGACATTCAGATAGAGGCAATCCTCGGACTGTTCCTTGAAGGCGAGTGCATAGACCAGATCGGGCGGTTGAGGACAGGCAGGAGCAAATTTGCGTGCATCGCGAATCCCCTTCCATGGCGTGACTGGCTGAGGGGGACGCCAGCGGAGTTGCTTGACCGGCGGAGCGGCGAAAGGGATGCCTCGAAACACCTTCACCGATTGCCCCTTAACGTCCAGCTCCTCGCCGCGCAGTTGGCCCTCCTTGATCGGGATTACCGGATCAGCCGCCAGTGCGACCGAGGCGATGGATGCACCGACCAGAAACGCGAGCAAGCGACACCACTGGCACATGAGCGTTGTTCTCGCAGAGAAAGCGCAGTCCCTCAGGCGAAGAGCTGCTTCACGACCCGGCCATGGACATCGGTGAGACGAAAATCACGGCCAGAGTAGCGGAAGGTCAACTTCTCATGATCCAACCCCAGCAGCGCGAGAATCGACGCGTGCAAATCGTGCATGTGCACCTTGTCCGTCACCGCCAGGGCGCCAAAGTCGTCGGTGGCGCCGTGGGCGTATCCGGGCTTGAATCCGCCTCCCGCGAGCCAGACGGTGAAACCGCCGGGGTTGTGATCGCGCCCGGTGCCGTTCTTTTCGGCATAGGGGGTTCGGCCAAACTCTCCGCCCCACCAGACAATGGTATCTTCGAGCAGTCCTCGTCGCTTCAGATCGGTCAACAACCCGGCGATGGGGCGGTCCACCGCCAGAGCATGGTCGCCATGCTTGGGGAGGTTGGAGTGCTGGTCCCAGGCGGGATTGGCCGAGCTATCGCCATAGGTCACCTGGATAAAGCGCACCCCGGCCTCACACAACCTCCGGGCCATCAGACACTGCCGACCAAAAGCATCGGTGCGTTTCTCGTTGATCCCATAGAGCGCAAGCGTTTCCTTGTTCTCCCTCGCCAGATCGAGCACATCCGGGGCATTGTTTTGCATGCGCCAGGCCAGTTCATAGGAACTCGCGACTGCCTCCAGTTCGGCATCCCCCGGGGAACGCTTCAATTGCTCGGCATGGATTTCACGCAGCAGTTCGATGCGAGCTTGCTGAGAGGCCGCCGACAAAGGACCGGTGAGATTGCGAATCGTTGCCTCGCTCACCGGGCCCCCCGCTTTCCCCAGCGCCGTCCCCTGGTAGACCGCAGGGAGAAACGCATTGCCATAATTACGCGGTCCGCCATTCCCCGCCGAGGGAGCGATGCTGACAAACCCGGGGAGATTCTGATTCTCGGTCCCCAGCCCGTAAAGCACCCACGACCCCATGCTCGGGCGAATGAAGGTGGTCGATCCGCAGTGCAGAAACAGGGTCGCGGGCCCGTGGGCGACTCCCTCGGTATGCAAGGAGTGGATGAAGCACAGATCATCCACGTGCTTGTTGATCTCGGGGAAGAGATCCGACGCCCAGCGCCCGCACTTTCCATGCTGGGCAAACTTCCACAGCGGTTTCATCACACGATGAGTCGAGGCACGCATGCCGCTATTGGCCAGCACCCGCGCATCTTCAAAGGACAGCATCTTGCCATCGTCTTTCGCCAGGCGCGGTTTGTAATCGAAAGAGTCGACGTGGCTCACGCCACCTTGCATGAAGAGAAAGATCACGCGCTTCGCCCGCGCGGGGTGATGCGGCTTCCGGGGCGCGAGCGGATTGGGGGGTGAGGCTGCCGAGGCGGCCAACCCGGAGAGGGCGAGCGCGCCAAAGCCGCAACTGGTCCGCAGAAGCCACTCACGCCGGGTGATGGGGGAGAGCATAAATCCCTCTTGGAAGCTGGCGCCCGCGCGGCACCACAACGCCGTTCATCAGTTCACGTGGCGAAAATCAGCCGAGGCGAACAGCATCTGGAAGAGGGCTGCCCATGCCTCTTTGGGATCGCGATTCCTCTTCAGAAACCTCTCTGCCACAGCCTGTTCCCCTGCCGTCGGGGTGCGTCCCAGGCAGAGTCGGTAGGCACGAGTCAGCCGCGTCTGGTCGTCGAGTAGCTTTTCCCCCAGCAAGCGCTCGGCGGCAAACCGAGCCTGCTCGATGGGGAAGGAGTTGTTGAGCAGGTAGAGCGCCTGCGGGGCGACCGTGCTGCTATTGCGCCGACCCACCACCATGCTTGGATCGGCGAAGTCGAACACCTCAAAGAGTTCCGGCAGCGCATTGCGAAACACCGGCAGATAGACACTGCGCCGCAGATCGGTGTGCCTGTACCCATAGTCGGCGGTCAGCGTGGCCGGATAGGACCGCCCGCCCCGTTCCAGATTCAACTTTCCGCTCACGCAGAGAATGGTGTCGCGCAAACACTCTGCCTCCAGTCGCCGCCGATTGGTCCGCCCGAAGAGCCGGTTCTCGGGATCGACCCTGAGCAGCGGAGAACGCGAAGCGACCATGGAGCTTTGCCGATACGTACGGCTCAGAACGATCGCCCGGATCAGCTTCTTCATCGACCACCCGTCTTGCATGAAGCGAGTGGCAAGGTGATCGAGCAGTTCGGGATTTGAGGGACGTTCGCCCGTGGTCCCGAAGTTGTCCACGGTGCGCACAAGCCCGTCGCCAAATAACCAGTGCCAGGTACGGTTCACGATCACGCGCGCGGTCAATGGGTTATCCCTGGAGGCGATCCACTCCGCCAGTTCCTTGCGCCCGCTCTGGTTGGGCGGGACATGAGGGATTGTGCCGTAACAGGCCACCTGGAGAAAGCCACGCGGGACCACCTCGCCCTGATTGCCGACCAGTCCGCGAATGTGGATTCTGGCGTCCTCGATCGTTTTCTCTTCCAGCACCGACATCGCCACAGGCCGATGGGGACCCGCTTTTTGCAGACGTTTCAGCTCCTCTTCCAGAGCCTTCAACTCGCCTTCAGGCTGTTTCTTTGCCGCGCTGCTCGGCTTTGGTTTACTCGCCGGGGTCTGGGGTCTCCCCTCGCGTTCCACGGGAAGAAAGACCACCGCATCGGCGGTCACATGTCCCCTGGTTCCCTCGTTCGAGATCAGGACAAAGCTCTGCCCGGTGCGTTCAAACCGGAACTCTCCCAGCGAAAGAAACCGGCCGTCCAGGGGTGGCGGGGTGGTCATGTCGACCTGGATGGTCTTCTCTCCCTCGGCACTGAAGACGGTGACCGGAACGGCGTTGGCGCGATTCCCCCCCGGGGAATAGGCCAGGCGCACCTCATAGCGGCCGGTCGCCGTCAACTCCGGCTGGAAGGTAATTGTCTTCTGGCCCTTGCCCTCGTTTTTATCGTGAGCATAGCCTGTGCCGATGTACGACCCCGAGAACACCGAGTTCATCCATTCGCCAACCTTCTTCGCCTGCGCATCATCCACCACAATGCCCGGAAGATCCTTGACCGCCAGCACGCGCTGCGTGGGTTTCCCCTTCCCCGCCAGACTTCGAGCAGCCTTGATCTTCGCCTGCAACGCCGCCACCTTTGCCTCGTGCTTTTTCACCTCGGCCTCACGCACTGGGTCGAGGGGGAGGGGAACCTCGATCCAGCGCGACACGTTGGCATGCTCCATTGCCCGCGCGTTACGCAGAATGCCGGCGAGG
Organism: Planctomycetota bacterium; assembly: GCA_029777335.1. Lineage (GTDB taxonomy): Bacteria > Planctomycetota > Planctomycetia > Gemmatales > Gemmataceae > JAKOSN01. Next base: position 44,528 of record JAKOSN010000167.1, on the reverse strand, counting down.
GCGTAATAATCGCGTGTGGGAATCGGGTCAAATTTGTGGTCATGGCAACGCGCGCAGGTGACCGTCTGGGCCAGGAAGCCCTTGCTGATGACGTCAAGCATCTCATCAACGACGTCCATGCGCAGTTGCTTCTTGTCCTGCTCTTCCAGGTTGGTATTACCCATGACCAGGAAAGCGGTGGCCACGATCTGCCTTTGGCGTTCCTCCGGCGTGGCAGCGGGGAGGAGATCCCCGGCGAGTTGTTCCTTCACAAAGCGATCGAAGGGCACATCGCGGTTGAAACAGTCAATCACATAATCGCGATAGCGCCAGCTTTCCTGAAAGATAAAGCCCCGCAGCGTGACCGATTCCGCAAAACGGGCAATGTCCAGCCAGTGACGCCCCCAGCGTTCGCCGAACGCGGGCGAGGCAAGCAATCGGTCCACAAGTTTTTCATAGGCCGCAGGATCGCGATCCTGCACAAAGGCATCAACCTCGGCGGGAGTGGGAGGCATCCCCAGGAGATCGTAATAGAGCCGGCGCGCCAGCGTCGGCCGGTCCGCGTCTGCACTCGGCTGAAGTCGTTTCGCCTCCAGGGCTGCCAGGATAAATCGATCCAGGTCGTTGACCGGCCAATCGCGGGCGGCAACGGCTGGAATCGTCGGATTGCTCACCGGACGATACGACCAGAATTGCCTCCCCTCCGCGAACGACAACCCCACCTGCTTTTTCACCACCGTTCCGCCACGTGGGTCCGGAGCGCCCATCTTCACCCAGGCAGCAAAGTCGGCGATCACCGCGTCGGGGAGTTTGCCCTTCGGGGGCATCTTCACATCGTTCTCGTAACGCAGTGTCTTGATGAGCAGGCTGGCCTCCGGATTGCCAGGCACCAGCGCCGGACCACTATCTCCCCCGGCCTTCAACCCTTCGCGTGCGTCGAGGAGCAATCCTCCCTTGAGTTTCTTGTTCCTGGCGGCAGCCTCGGAGTGGCACCGGTAACACTGCTCGACCAGAATAGGACGAATTTTCTTCTCGAAAAAATCAACCTGGGCCGTGGTCGGCTCGGCGGCCTGGAGCGGCGCCGGTTCGAGGCCAGGAACCAGCAGAGAAACAAGGCAGAGGATGGAGAGTCCGTGACGATCGCTCATCAAATCACCTCGGTCGTCGCGGGCCGTACCGAGCAACGGAGCAAGGGAGGAGACACAGCCGCAGAGGAGAGTTCAAGGGAGGGCTCGGTCCTTGCACGTCGCGGTGGCGAGCGGTCTGACTTTGGAGAGCACGTTTCCTTCAAGCTCCAGTCTACCCGTCCCGCGACGTGATTGCCAGGGATGGACTCGAAAAAAATGAGAGTCTCTCTCGTGGCGACCGCGTTGTTGGCCCACCTTACTTTTTATCGAGAATGGGTATCGGGAAAATCGCCGATGGCGTGTGCTGTTCCTTGAAAAGCCGTTCGATCTGAGCCACGATCTCCGGATGCTTCGCCGACACATCGGTTGTTTCGTGCGGATCGTCCCGGAGGTTGTAGAGTTCGGTGTGGAGATTGGGCTTGTTCATCCCCCGCGCCAGAAGTTTCTGTCGCACCCCCTTCCAGTCGCCCATGCGTACTGCTTGCTGTCCGCCATAACCGGGGAACTCCCGATAGAGGAAGGGACGCGGCTCTTGCTTCCTACCGAGGAGCGTGGGCGCAAAACTGATCCCATCCAGATCCCTGGGAATCGATTTTCCTTCCCCAATCAGGTCGAGCAAGGTGGGCAACCAGTCTTCAAAACCCGTGACGCGATCCGAGACGGTCCCGGCTTGGATGTGTCCTTTCCACCGCACCACACACGGTTCGCGAAAGCCCCCCTCATAGAGCGACCCCTTGTAGCCTCGTAACCCCGCGGTGGAGTGAAAGAATTCCGAATCCGTCCCCGCAAACCGATCGTTGAGTGGGCCATTGTCGGAGGTGAAGACGAAGATCGTTTGTTCGTCGAGTCCCAGCTCCTTGATCAGATCCATGATGCGACCCACCTCACGATCCAGTCGGGTCACCATGGCAGCATAGGCGGCCCGGGGCGAGTGATGGGGCAGGTATCCCTTGCCTCCCACGTAAGGCGGATCATCCCACTTCCCCTTGTACTCCGCAAGCGAATCGTCGGGCACCTGTAAGGCTAGATGCGGGATGGTTGTGGGGACATAGAGAAAGAACGGTTTGCTCTTGTTGTCCTTCACAAAACGCCGCGCTTGCTCGAAGATGAGATCCCCCGAGTATTCCTTCCCCACATATTTCTTGTAATTGGCAGGATCACGAGGATCGGCCTCCGGGGGCAGTTTATCCGGCAACTTCATCGCTGCATTCTTGAGCACTACCTTCTGATCATTCTCCCAGAGATAAGGCGGATAAAAATTATGCGCCTTCGCCTGGCAGAGATAGCCATAAAAGCGATCGATCCCCTGCTTGCCGGGCACCCCGGTCGACTCCGGTCCACCCAGCCCCCATTTCCCAAAAGCGCCGGTGGTGTAGCCATGCTTTTTCAGGAGCACGCCGAGCGTCGTTGTCCCCGACGGAAGGGGATACTGCCCTTCGGGAGGGGTGGCCTTGTTATCGCGGATGTAGGCATGCCCCGGGTGTTTGCCGGTCAGAAGCACACAGCGCGAAGGCGCACAGACAGCGTTCCCTGCGTAGTGCTGAGTTAGCCGCATCCCCTCGCTGGCCAACCGATCGATATTCGGAGTTTTGATCTTCTTCTGCCCAAAACATCCCAGTTCGCCATAGCCCAGGTCGTCGGCGAGGACAAAGACAATATTGGGAGCTCGCGCAGGTTCCGCCGCGCGCCCGAAGGAGGGGACGACGGCCAGCAGCCCCATGCCCAGAATCGCGGTGGTTATACGAAGTGCCCTCGGCATCGTTGGCTCTCCTGATACTCGCAAGCCCGTGATCAATCAACAGGGTGAGTTTCATCGACCAGTCCGATGAGAGCAACGAAAAAGTCACCCTGCGAAAGACGATTCCCGCTTGCCTGAGAAGGCACCACACAGGTTATTTGCAAATTCTTGACAACCTGCAAATTTGTATTAGGTTTGAGCCGAGGGGTCCTCATGTCCTGTCCCATCAGAGAGAAACCCCATCCCGAACGGTCGTGAACTGCAAATCAGCACGCGACCGTTTCCCCCTTTCGGGAATCCTCATTCTTGGTTGTCGCCATCTTCCACTCTTCCGTGGAATTGCCCAGTGGCTGAAGCGAACCGGCATTGGTGGACTCGCGGACACCGGCTGTTGATTCGCTCCTGCTGATGGTCTGTTCGGATCGCAACGCAGGTCCTCCTTGCGCGACCGGCTCAAGGCGGGTTGCTCGACGCGGACCGCATGCACCTATCGGGGAGGAGAGTTCTCGTGTACACATCCAAACGCAGCTTTCGACCGAACCTGGAGCTTCTCGAAGATCGAACGGTTCCCTACGCACTGGCGGGCACCAGCTGGGCGAACACCACGGTTACAGCCAGTTTTCTGCCCGATGGAACCTCCTCGGAGGGTTACACCAGTAGCCTCTTTTCCACGCTCGACTCTGACGCTCCACGAGTGACCTGGCAGAGTGAGTTTGCCCGAGCACTCCAGACCTGGGCAAACGTCAGCAACCTGAACTTCTATTTTGTGGGTGACGATGGCTCGCCCACGGGAACTTCCGGGCAGGTGCAGGGCGATCCTCGCTTTGGCGATATTCGACTTGGAGCACATGATCTGAGCAACGGGTACGTGGGCTACTCATATTATCCGAGCAGCAGTTCCACCAAGGGTGGCGATATCACCATCAGCCCTGCCTACACCTACCACATCGGGAGTAACATCGATCTGTATTCGGTGCTGTTGCACGAGAGCGGGCATTCGCTGGGACTGGACCACAGCACCCTGAGTTCCGCGGTGATGTACCCGACCATCATGGGGGTCTATAGCGGGCTTTCCGCCGACGACATCGCTGGGATCCAGGCGATTTACGGGGCGCGCAAGCAGGACAGCTACGACACCGCCGCCCCGAATAACACCCTGAGTTCTGCCTCGACTATCTCCCTGACCTCGGGAGCGATCTCGTTCAAGGCCGACCTCACGTCGCTTTCCGACGTGGATTATTACAAGGTGACAGCCCCGAGCACCACCGATGGAACCTTGACGGTTACCATGGACACGCGCCTGACCAGCTTGCTCACTCCCAAGCTGTCGGTCTACGATGCCATGGGCAACCTTCTCGGCTCAGCGAGCGGTACGACCTACACCACCGCGGCCACGGTTCAACTGTCGGGATTGACTGCTGGGCAGACCTACTATGTGATGGCTGATGGCGCCACCAGCGACGCGTTCGGCATGGGAGCCTACAGCCTCCAGATCAGCTTTGGCGGCACGGGAACGCCTCCCCCGAGTTCCCCCTCGCCGGATCGCTTCGAGAGCAACAACACGCTGCAAACTGCGACCAACCTCGGGAAGATCAACAGCGTCACTCAGACCGGGCTCAATCTGGACAGTTCGACCGACGTGGATTACTTCAAATTTGTCGCCCGATCGAGTGCGAACTACCAGATCACCGTTCTCTACACGTACGCCCAGGGGAACATCGATCTGGCGGTTTACAACTCGAGCGGCACGTTGATCAGCAGCAGTACAACCCAGACTGATAATGAGTCAGTCACCGTGGGGCTGGTCGCAGGACAACAGTATTACGTGAAGGTGTTTAGCTCAACCGGCGCCGAGAATACCTACGATCTGGGAATCGCCAAACTGGGGAGCGGAGGAACGGGGACCAAGGGCGGCAAGGGGGGAAAAGCAGCGGGAGCACTTGTGGAGGGAGACGGAACGCCCCTTTCGGAATCAGGACGCTTGGATCTCCTTCGCTACACATTTCAGTCTGCTCCCGAAACCCTCAACGCACTTCTCTCCTACGTGGAATGGGACGCCACACCGGGATTTGCTCGGAAAGGACATTAAGGGCGGCTCGGGTGAGGCAACGTGAACACACAGAGGCCAGGTATTCAACTACCTGGCCTCATTTGGTTTTGCGTTCGAGGAAGGATCAGCCCGCCAGTTGTGCCATCCGGCGACGTCTCCAGGCAGCCCCGGCCACTCCCAGCGTCCCCAGACCCCAGATCAGCAACGACGCTGGCTCGGGAACCACCACCACGCCACCACCCCCGCCATCACCACCTCCTGGCACCTTATCACTGCCGTCGTTCTTGAAGCCGCGGAAACGCACCACGAAGGAGGCCAGCGCGGAATCGCCACCTCGCGGAGAGGAGAGTTCCGCAAGCAACGCGGCCAGAAACGAGTCTTCCGTTGTGGGCAGGCCCGATCCTGTGATGCCGAAGGTAAAGGTCACGGGCGGATTGCCCACGCCGATTCCGACATTAGGCGACCCCCCGCCCTGAAAATCACTACTGGTGCTCGCGCCGATGTCGAAATTGCCAAACGGCTGACCGTTGATGCTGTTGTTGAAGGATGGCCCACCAATCACGTTGAAATTGGTGTTGGGGGTACTCCCGAAGGTTACCACATTCGCGCCCCACGCGCTGGGAGCGTTGAACGCGAAAGCGGTGATGTACCCACCATTGGCCGGCGGGCTTGTGTTCGTCATTTGAATTGACAGCGAGCCCGATGTGGCCCCAAACGAACTGTAACTAAGAGTTGCCGAGAAGTTCCCCAGTCCTTCGGTTGAGTTCGCAGTATCACCCACGACGGTGACCGGTGAACCGAGGGCTGGACTGCCCGCAACGCATAAAAATCCCAGAAGCAGAGCCATCTTCAGCGAATTGGCTGAGCGAAGATGTATCATGTGCCTCTCCCTCGTTGGGTGACTTCAAGACTGCGACTGTTACCAATCTCAACTTGTGCCCATGAGCAAACAGCCAGGTGCGGGGGAAAACGCGTGTCTGGCTTGTTGGGATTCAGAAACACTCCCAACCTCGCTCCTTGGTTGTTCCGAAACGCCAGGGAAGCGAATACTTCATTCAGTCCGGGTTTGCCCGAATCTTCCTGATGTGGGTGATACGGTGAGAACCACTTCTCCGGATCGTTTCTCCAGAGGCGATCTTGGGACGATCATCGAATACTAATTACTTTATGCAACTCACGTGCCAATGCCTGGGCATCCAGTGATGGACGAGGAATCGCCTATTTTTCCTGGGTCATTTCTCTCGATCAGGGCGTGCGCGACCTATCGGCGAGGAAACGTGTGTTAATCTCGGGAGACATCGGATGTTAATCTGGAGAATCCATTCCGGGAATGGGTGAAAACCGATGTAATGGGTTCCCTGACGGCTTATCGTCCCTCGGACAGGATGGGCCTGGTGGATGACGGACGAGGTTTTGCTAGCTGGCGCGCACGATCCCGGGTATACTTCGATTGTTCCAAGATGCGGTGTGCCTCCGGGACCTCGACGATGTTTCATCGATCAAAACTCACGCGTCGCCAGCTTCTTCAGGCCGGCACTCTCCCTGCTCTGGGGCTCTCTTTGCCAGGGCTTTTGCACGCCGACACCGTCCGACCGAAAGAGCCCCGTCGCGAGAGGTCATGCATCTTCATCTTTCAGTATGGCGGATTGAGCCAACTTGATTCGTGGGATCCGAAACCTCACGGACCGTCCGAAATACGCGGACCGTATCGCCCCATCGCCACCTCGGTCCCCGGGTTCCAGGTGGGGGAGTTGATGCCACGTCTGGCGCGCCTGGCGCATCGTTACTGTGTAATTCGCTCGCTGAGCCACAAGGTCCCGGTCCACGATGTCGCCAACCGTATGTTGCTCGCAGGGCAGTCGCTCCCCGCGCTCAACGCGCCCTCTTTTGGGGCGATTGTGTCCAAACTCCGCCCGGCAGACCCGGGGATGCCCACGCAGGTGTGGTTACAGAAGTTTGGTGGCGGCGCCATGCCTCCGGAATCCACCTATCTAACGGGCGGGTTCCTGGGCATGAACCACGCCCCCTTGCTCATTGGCAGCAAGCACGACGACAACCCTGCCGAGCCGAACTTTCGGGTGAAGGCATTTGATCCCGCCCTCGAACTCACTCCAGAGCGCATGCGCAGCCGTCTGAATCTCCTCAAAGAGCATGAAAGCCAGGCTGCACGCGAGAACACCAGGGATCCTCTCGCTCCATTCCGTGACCGAGCATTTGATTTGCTCAGCAATTCCTCGGCGCGGCGTGCCTTCGACATCAACCTGGAGCCCACCACGGTGCGGGATCGCTATGGCCGGCATCCGCTGGGGCAGAACCTCCTGCTCGCGCGGCGCTTGATTGAAGCCGGCGTTCGCCTGGTCAGCGTGGTGGGATGGTGTGGACTTGCCCCTGGCGACAAGTTTCTGAGCGTGGAAACCTGGGACATGCACGGCAATGCGGGGATCCCCATCTTCGGCAAGGGCTGGAACGGCCTTGGCTGGGCCTTGCCCTGTTGCGATCAGGGGGTGTCGGCTCTGCTCGCAGATCTTGAGCAGCGCGGGTTGCTGGAGAGCACCCTGGTGGTCCTGGTGGGTGAGTTTGGGCGCACTCCGAAGATTAGCAAGGGGGGCTCCGCGATTGGCCGCGATCACTGGCCGCATTGTTACTCGGCGATGTTGGCCGGCGCAGGGGTGCGGGGCGGAGCGATTTACGGAGCCTCGGATGCCCAGGCTGCCTATGTGAAGGACAATCCCGTGTCACCCGAGGATTTTGCCGCCACCCTCCTGCATGCTCTGGGCATCCCTCCGCATACCCCCATCAGCCCCGATGGCTTCTCGATTCGTGCCAGCAGTGGCCGCGTGGTGGAACAGCTGTTCTAACCCTCGATCGAACCCAGGTCGCTGGCTATTTGGCCGCCTCGGCCAGTCGTGCGATGTAGTCCTGGTGGCGTTCCTCCATCCTGCGCAGATCCGGACCGAAGTAGGCGATGAAATCGTGGAGGCGCTGGTCCGGGGTTCGGCGAGAGTAAATCGCCTCCAGATAGGCACGCAACGTCTTCGGTTGTTCTTCCATCAACATGCGGAAGAACGCCCAGCTCTGGGCATACCCCTGCTGAATCGAGAGCGAATTCCCGCGCCGTAACCAGTCGTCATTTTCGATCAGTTGCCGCAAGGACAGGGGTTTCACACGATCGCGAAGCTGACCCGCGAAAAACTTACAATGACGAGTGTTTAACTCTCCAATTCCTTTCCAGAAGCCGGCCTCTGTGGGCTCGCAGTAACAGGCCAGCCCCTCGGCAACCCACAACGGCACATCGCCGTCGCGATTGAGAAGGCCACAGTTAAACGACATCTGGTGGGCCGCCTCGTGCATGACTGTTTCAATGTTAACATCGCGGCGAATCTCGTCTGCCTGACGATCGATCGAGCCGACAAAGGCTTGCCGGATCAGGTCCGATTCGATCGCCTCGCCGCTTTTCAGCGCCTCGCGGCGAGCAGCGAGCAAGGCCCGATTGGTGCCGTAGTCGTAGATCACCAGCCGATTCGATTCAGGGTGATACAGCCCCGTGATCCCCGTGGAGAGCTTGCTATTGAGATAGGCTTCCATCCCGTCGGGCCGATCAAAGATCGCCACCAGCAGTCGTCCCGGCGGACGGCGAATCCGAAAGCCGACCTCCTGAAAGTGCGGGAGAAAGAAATCGTACAGGAGTTCGCAATTCATCAGCCGTCGCCGCGCGAAATCCGGATCGGCATTGCCGATGGCAGTGAAGTGTTCGCTCTCCAGACTGAAGAGAGGCCCCAGCCGATGCTGCCGCCCCAGGGTGCGCATAAACCGCGCAAACTCGCGAACGTCAAGCTCCCCGACAGGCACCAGCGAAAAGCCCGTGCAGACAAGGTATCGTCCTCGCTCGGCCCGGCGATCCATCACAATGATCCGCACCGTCTGCCCGGCCAGATCAGCGACGGGCCAGAGATACTCGCGCGGCCGTCCTTTTTCGCCGGGGAGCAACCCGGTTGTGGGCCTCCACCCGTCAGCGGTCACCAGCAACTTGGGAACAAACTGGCGCCCTGGAGTTTCCAGCAACACATCGAGTTTGGGATCTGCCTTGCCTTGAGCGCCCATCGCCATGGCCCGGAACCGGATGTGCCCGACCCCCGACGGCACCACCAGAGTGCGGTGCAGCAGTCCCGGCTTCCCTCTCTGCCCACACGCGCTCGAACAAACGGCCAGTGCACCCGAGGGGCCGTGGCCGCTCGCGCTGGTAAGATGAAATCCCTCGCCTTCCCAGCCCGTGAACTGCTGCCGAAAATCGAGATTGGGGAGCGAAGAAGGAAGCGAGGAGGGGGATATCCCTACCGCGCAGCAGAGGAGCAAGGGGATCAACATGAGCAGCCTCCATGAAATGGCAACCGCCCAAGTATGGGATACACTCTGCCCGCTGTCCAACGCACGCCACCGTTCGACAGCTGCAAGCGATTTGCAACAATGGACCTTGGTCGGGAACGAATCTACGAATAGAGAGTCTCGAACTCGCTCGGCGGATTGCGAGGCAGTCACAACCTCTTTATAATCAGAACAGACTCCTCGGGATTGTGACCGGACCACGACTCCCCGACTTCCACGAGGTACCCATGCGAACAGCCAGAACCGCGAACTCCTCGATGGTGATGGCGTCTCCAGCAGTGAACCGAGCGGTGCGCACTGGCACCTATTTCGCCTGTCTGGCGGCGCTCCTCGCCTGCGGAGGTGAACCCGCCGCGCACGGCAATGACCCTGGAGTCGTCGAGGGCCGCGTGATTGCCGTCCCGGCCGTGACCAGTGAACTTGTCCAGCGCATTCGCGAAATCACCACCTTCGATCTGGAACGCTTCAAAACCGCGCAGCGCGAAAAACAACCGCAACAACGGCATGAATTCAAGGTCATCTTCGATTTCAACCCCGAAAACAAGGTAAATCACGGCGATCGTAACAGTTACGGCTCCTGCCGTGACCTGGCCCGGGTGATTCAGGAACTCCGCAACGAAGGGGTAAAAACGACTGCCTTTGTGCACAGTCGTGTCTCGGGGCACACGGTGTTGCCCGTCCTGGCCTGCCAATGGATTGTGATGTCGGAAAACGGCGAACTTGGCCCGGTGGTCACCAGCGAGGCCCCTGCTCTGGAGGAAGACGAGAAGCTCGCGTATCTGAAGTTTAGCAGCCATCGCCCCTCGCCTGTTCTGGTGCGCAAGCTGTTTGAGAAGAATCTGGTCGTCGTGAAGAGCCTCAAGGGAGGCTATGTGGAGGCCGGCGATCGCAACGCCGATCCGGACCCCAAGGCGATCCTGTTCAAGGGCGATAACACCGCCATCTACAGCTTCAAGCTCGCCAGCCAGGTTGGGTTGTGTGAACAGGACCCGCGGCGCACCCGCGAAGATCTGGCTCGCCTGTACGATCTGCCGCGCTCCGCCTTGCAGGAACACCCTCTGCTCAGCAACACGATCAAGGCTGGCCATGTCACCCTTCAGGGAGCTGTTACGGCGGGGATGAAGGACGACCTGGCCCGGCGCATCAAGGATGCCGCGGGCGATGGCGTGAACCTTCTCTTCCTGGAGTTGCGTTGCGGTGGGGGAGACACTGCCGAGGCGCTGTCCGTCGCCAACTATCTGCGCACCTTGAACAAGGAACGCCTCGACAGCCCGATGATGACGGTTGCCTACGTCACCCGAGATGCGCGCGATCTGGCCCTCTACCTCGCCCTGGGGTGTGATCTCTTTGTGATGCACCCTGAAGCGCGGCTCGGCGATCTGCACGAGGTGCTCACGGGCAAAAGCCCCGACCAGATCCAGGCAGCCGCCCGAGATCTGGAACAACTGGCGCGCGACTGCAGTTATCCGCCGCGCCTGGTTCGAGCGATGATCGATCCTGGCATCAAGAATCTCTTCAAGGTGACAAGTGCGCGGGGCACTCGCGAATGGGACATCCTCACGGGGCAGGAGGTCGATCAGGATCGACAACTGGAACATCCGCGCTGGGTGATCGCCGGGGAAATCCCTGAAAGCGCCACCGGCCATTGTCTCTCTCTCAACGCTGCGCGCGCCAGGGAACTCGGTCTGGCACACGGGGAGGCAGAGGATCTCGACGCCCTGTACCGTAGTTATGGCCTCACCCGGAACAAGGTGCGAGAGTATGGCGACGACTGGATCAACGATCTGAAGAAGTTCCTCTGCAACCCCTGGACGAGCTTCTTTCTGGTCATGATTGGCATCACCTGTCTGATCCTGGAACTGAAGATGCCAGGGGTGAGCCTCCCCGGGGTGATTGCCGCCGTCTGTTTTGTGCTTTTCTTCTGGTCGCATTCGAGTCTGGCAGGGCAAATCACCTGGCTCGCCATTCTCCTGTTCATTCTGGGGCTGATTCTGCTCGCCATTGAGATCTTCGTCTTGCCGGGGTTCGGGGTGTGCGGCGTGAGCGGACTGATTCTCACCTTTGGATCGCTGGGTCTGGTCGCGTATGGGCAATGGCCCCGCTCGCGACTGGAATGGATCGGCTTTGGCCAGGCGGTGGCCCCCTTCGGTCTGAGCCTGATGGGCGCCATCATCCTTGCCATGATCCTGGTCCGCTACCTGCCAAGTATCCCCTTCGTCAACCGCCTCCTCCTGCAACCGGGAGGAGAAGCCGGCGTGCAGGGCGAGGAGTTGTCGGCGGTGGTGAATCCAGAACTGGCCAATCTCCTGGGAGCGATCGGCGTGTCGGCAACACCGCTTCGCCCTGCGGGCAAGGTTCAGTTTGGCGAACAGTTTGTGGATGTGGTCGCCGAGGGGAGCTATGTTCCTCCGGGCACACGGGTGCAGGTGATCGAGATCGAAGGTAATCGCGTGGTCGTCAAGGAAGTCTAAGGTGCAAAAACGAAAGCTATGACCACCCTCACGCTCGGCCTGGCCCTGATTGCGCTTGGCTTCCTCTTGATGGTCGCTGAATTGTTCCTGCCCAGCGGCGGCATTCTTTCCGTGGTCGCTCTCAGCGCCGTCTGCGCTGGCCTGATCATGACCTTCCTCTACGATACCTACTTCGGTTTGTGGACGCTGGTGGGAGTGTTCATCGCCTTGCCTGTCCTTGGGTCGATTCTGCTGCACTACTGGCCCAAAACGGCCATGGGACGGCGTTTATTCTTGACGCCTCCCGAGGAAGATGCCACAGTGTCGCTGCCGATGTTCAAGGAAATGGAAGAACTGCGCGGCCGGGTTGGCAAGACGATGTCCACCCTGCGCCCCTCCGGGATCGTGGATTTTGAGGGACGTCGCATCGACTGTATCTCGGAAGGGATGATGGTCGAACCGGACCAGTGGGTTCGGTGTGTCGATGTGCAGGGTGGCAAGGTCATCGTTCGCGCCATCGACAAACCTCAGCTTCACGATCTGGAAAACGTGGATTTTAGCTGAATCTGGTGATCTGCACTGTGCGGTCTGGCCTGGCGCCAGCTCCCCTGCTCCGAGGAGTCCCCAGCAGGTCCGGATCACCCCTTCTCCCAGGAGATTCTCCCGTGATGGCACTGCTTGCTGCTCAACCTGCTTCTGATACAGGAATCCTCGAACACTGGCCGTTGATCCTGGGTGGGGTTGGGTTCATTGTGGGCCTGATCATCCTGATCATCTTCTTCAGTTTTGTGCAATTGTGGATTCAGAGCTTGCTTGCCGGAGCAGGCATTCGCATCATCGACATGATCCGCATGAAATTGCTCAAGATTGATTATGCCGTCATCGTGCGGCAAAAAATCGCCCTGGTGCAGGCAGGGGTGAAGGTGTCCACCAAGGAGTTGGAAGCCCATGTGCTCGCCCGCGGCAACTTGCAGAAGGTGGTGGCCGCGGTGATCGCCGCTTACAAGGCCGGGATGGATCTGCAGTGGCGCGTGGCGGCCGCCATCGACCTGGCCGGCCGCAATGTGCTCGACGCCGTGATGGTGAGCGTCAATCCCAAGGTCATCGATTGCCCCGATCCGGCCAAGGGTCGCCCCACCCTCGATGGGGTCTGTCGCAATGGCATCCAGTTACGGGCTCGAGCGCGGGTGACCGTCCGCACCAAGCTCGATCGGCTCATCGGTGGGGCCACGGAAGAAACGATCATCGCGCGCGTCGGCGAGGGTATCGTCAAGGCGATTGGGACGGCCGAGCATCACACCGACGTGCTGGCCAACCCCAACCTGATTTCCCAGGCAGTGCTCAAGAATTCGCTCGATGCACAGACCGCCTTCGAGATCGTCTCCATCGATGTGGCGGAGATCGACGTCGGTGCCAACATCGGTGCCAACCTCCAGGCCGACCAGGCCGCCGCCGACCTGCGTGTGGCCCAGGCCAACGCCGAGAAACGTCGTGCCCTCGCCGTCGCCCTCGAACAGGAAATGCGGGCCAAGGTCGAGGAAAACCGTGCCCAACTGGTGCTGGCTGAGGCAGAGGTTCCCAAGGCGATTGCCTCGGCGCTCCATGAGGGACGCCTGGGAGTGATGGACTATTATAATCTGCGTAATCTTCAATCCGACACCCAGATGCGCAATGCCATCGCTGGTCTGGGCGGAACCTCCGGCACCGAGGATCGCAATCGGCAAAACAGCTAAAGAAGCACCTCGCCGTGCGGGTGGCGTTTTTTCGTGTGTTGCCACCCGCACCGCGCCGCGTACCTCGGGGCTTTCAGAGGAAACCGTCGATGAACCCAATCTTTATCATCGTCATCATCGGTCTGGTGGTGTGGTTCCTGCAATGGCTGTTCCGCACCGCCGATGAGAACAAGACGCGCGAACGAGCACGGGGGAGCAGTCGCCCCTCGGGTTCATCACGTCCCCGCAAGCCCGCGTCGGATCTCGATCGCTATCTGGAGGACACGCGCCGCGACCGGCAAGAGGACGAACCGATCATGCTCGCCGAGGTGGTGGGGACCACGCCGGTACAGCGAAAAGCGCCGGAGAAGCGCCGACCCACGGCATCTCCCACGCCAGCACGACCAAGTACGATTGATCGCCCCCCCCTGCGCCAGCGCGACAATACCCCGGAGAAACGTCGCGTGGGCTCCCCTCAATTTGAAGAACCGATCCTCTTGGAGGTGGCGTCTCCCCCTGCTCCCGTGGAACCGCCAGCACCACGGCGTCCCCGCGAAGAGCGTCGCCCCGGCCAACCCCAGGAAGTTCGCCCCTCCCTGCAGGAAGCGACGCCCGCCCCGAAGGCCACCGCTCCAACCGTACCCCGCGCGTTAACCCCGGATCACTCCGTTTCGCCTTCTCAACCCCGTTCCCCGGCGGTCGTTGCATTGGCCCGCTTGCTCCGGTCGCGGCATTCCACACAGGCGGCCCTCCTGCTCGGCCAGATCCTCAGCAGCCCCCTCTCCAGGCAACCCCGCCAGGGGGGACCCGGCTCTTGGATCTAGTTCGTGATCCCCTGGCGAAAACCCTTTGCTCCTGGGCACAGCAGCTCCGCCCTGAGGAGGGGTCCGCGGCACTCGATCCTGCGGCTGCGCTCTATCAGCAGCTTCTGCGTTTGCTCTATCGTTCCGCGCTCGAAACCCATTGCCGAGCGCACCACCTTCCCCTGGAGATTCTTCGTTCCAGCTGGCTGTGGCAAACCCCACCGTTTCCCGATACTTCCCTGCCACACTGCGTCACCACCCTCGAAACCCCAGCACCACTGGGTGAGTTGATCGAGCGCTATCCGCTCCTTCTCAGCTGGCACCCCTTGTTCGAGGGCGAGCACCAACGGTTGACCCTGGTGCATGCTGCCGGCCATCGCCGCAAGTTAACAGGCAGTTACTACACCCCTGGCTGTCTGAGCGAGTGTTTACTGTCCACCACCCTCGATCCGCTCCTTGCGGAGAGCACCGCGATTGCGGCACTCCCCGTGTGCGACCCCGCCTGTGGAACCGGGCATTTGTTGCACGCCGCCGGAGCACGCCTGGTCCAGCGCCTGGCACAGCAAGAAGCCGGCACAGAAGCAGCACATCCCTCGGTGCTCCGGGACATCTGGCGACAGGTGGTGCGGAGTTCGCTCTTTGGCGTCGATCACGATCCCCTGGCCGTGGAACTCTGCAAGATCCGGCTCTGGCTGGAGTGCGGAGCCGACGAGGCAAGTTGGGAAGATCTTCAGGGTCAGATTCGCCAGGGTGATAGCCTTGTCGGACTCTCACCGCGTCAGGATGCGCCGACAGAGGGTGCCGACGTCTGGTGTGCCAGGTCTCTTGGGGTGGCCGATGAGACGGCATTCCGCCCGTTCCTCCACTGGCGCCAGACGTGGCCGGATCTCTTCAAGGATGCGACCTGCGGATTCGCGGTGGTGATCGGCAATCCGCCCTGGGGTCGCCTCAAGATCCAGGAACGCGAATGGTTCGCAGCACGGGCTCCGGCTGTCGTCGAGGCTCCCGAGGCAGCAACGCGCCGTCGGCGCATCGCCCGCCTGGCCCAGCTCGATCCCCGTGCGCTGGCAGCTTTCCATGACGCGCGCGATAAAGCCACCGCGCTCGCTCGATTCATTCGTTGCTCTGGTCGTTTTCCCCTTTCAGCACGAGGCGATCTCAACACCTACGGGCTGTTTGTGGAAACCGGAAGGATGCTGCTTAGCGCGGAGGGACGGCTCGGAATGATTGTCCCTGCCGGTCTCGCCTGTCATCACGCCATGAAAGATCTCTTTCATGACCTTCTCGCCCAGGGACAACTGGTGTGCTGGTACGATTTCAGCAATCGCCGTCGCCTCTTCCCCCACGTCGAGGGCAATGTCAAGTTTGGCCTGCTCACCCTCACCCTGCGGCGGCAAGCGACCCTCCGACTTGCGGCTCAGCTGGAGCATCCCGATCAACTCACTGAACCCGACCGGATCGAAACCTTGACCGCCGCGGCACTGCAGAAAATCAACCCCTTGACAGGCCACTGTCCTTCTTTTCGTCGCACCACCGATCTTCGGCGCCTGCTTCGGCTCCATGAACGGTTTCCTGTCTTGCTCCCAGAACAGACCAACCCCTGGGGAGTGTGCCTGAGCACCATGTTTCACATGACCGCCGATGCTCACCATTTCCGCACCGAGAAAACGCTCCGCGCCGAGGGGTGTCGTCCCGTCGCCAATCGCTTCGTGAATACCACGACCGTTTATCTGCCCCTGTATGAAGCGAAGCTGGTGCAGCAATACACGCACCGCGCGGGAACCTTCGCCGACGTCTCAGAAGCGGGACGTTACCGGATGCATGCGGGGGTAAAGCGACTGCCCCCGGCGAGCGAATGGGTCTGGCCGCGCTACTGGATTGACGAGCAGGAAGTCCTCCGCCGAAGTGGAAAGCGACGCTGGTTTCTTGCCTTGCGCAATGCGATCAGTGCCGTGGCCGATGCCCGCAGTCTGGTCGCGTCCATTCTTCCGTGGGCGGGTGTGGGCAACAGCCTCGTGCTGGTGTCTCTCCCCGATCCTCGGCGCGCCTGTCTGCTCCTGGCGTTGCTCAATAGCTATGTGCTCGATCATGTGCTGCGGCAAAAAGCAAACGGAAGCAACCTGAACTTCCACATCCTGCGCCAACTTCCCGTTCCGCCGCCGCTTCTCTTCGAGCAGCCCTGTCCCTGGCTTGTCACGGAATCGCTCGCAGATTGGATGGTAGCGCGCGTGGTCGAACTGACCCATACGAGCCGGGAACTCTGCGAGTTCGCTCAGGAATGCGGTTTTACGCGCTCCCCGTGTATGCTGGACGAGGAGCAGCGCCTCAGACTTCGTTGTGATCTTGATGCCGCCTGTCTGTGGCTTTATGGCATCGGGACCGAGGAGGCGGCGGTTATCCTGAGCGATTTCACCATTGTGGAGAAGCGGGAGCAAAAAAGGTGGGGAAGCGCACGCAGCCGCGCGCTGATCCTGCAGCGACTGGCCATGACAACCGGGTGACATCTCTGCCGTACCCGGCACGTTAGCGTCGTTCCGCGTTGACGAAGGTTCCGGTTGGCGTGTAACTCCAGCGCGTGGTTCCCTGGCGATCGAGTTCCACGATCTGCCGGGAGAGTCTGCTAACCACAACGGTGTTTCCATTGGGCAGGCGCTGCACCGAGGTCGGTCGTTGCACCGTCGCTGACCACACCTGCTTCCCACTGGGATCGTACTCCACCACCTTGTTCGTGGTGTACATGGGAATGAGCACGTTCCCGTTGGGCAGCGCTTCGATATGCTGGCGCAGGATCGTGATGTTCTGGCCCAGACTGAATCGTTTCAGTTCCTTGCCAGTCGCGTCGAGACGCACACAATCCCCCCCGCGCGTGAGATAGATAATGTCTCCGTTGGGCGCGTGCGCTGCGGCGTAGACGTAGTTTTGCAGGGCAGGGGCGCCGTGGGCGATCGTCTTGTTGAATACTTCTTTTCCCTGGCGATCGTATTCCAGAAACTGGCTACGCGTAAAGGTGAAGGTGTTCCCATTGGGGAGCGTGTGCATTCCGTAGGCGATGGTCGGGAGGTTCTTTTGCCAGATCACCTCCCCCGCCGAGGTACGCAGGCTGAGCGAACGTCCACTTTCGCTGAGAATGGCGACCTTGTTCACCCCCACCATCCGAGCGTCCAGCAGATAGGTGAGCCCGGAAATCTGCCAGCGCGGTTTGTTACTGCGGTCCAGTTGCACGACCTTGTAGGTGGTGGCGGCGGCTCCCACGACCGCACGCGGTTCCATCAAACACAGAATCGTATGGCCCAGGACACGCTCACGCTTCTCCAGATTGGCCACTGTGACCCGGGGCCCTTCCACCTTCCACCATTCAGCCCAGGCGGCATTGTATTTCTCGCGCTCGCGCTCGGTGGACCCGAGGGAAACCTTGGGCGCCTTCTCTCCGGCAAGCTGGTAAAGCACCTCTTCAATCCGTCCGAGTTGTTCTCGATCCACCTGCGGCATCGATTCAATCAACACTCCGATCGCCTCTTTTTCATTCAACTCAACCAGGGCGATGGCCACCCGCACCCGCGTTGACAGATGGCTGTCCTTGAGCATCTCCTTGAGCGCGGCGCGCTGCTCGGAACCGCTCAACCGGGCGACGGCCTCGGCGGCCATGGCCCGCTTCGACGGTTCGCGGTCTGCCAACGCCTTGAGGAGTATTCCGGCCGGCTTGCCCTTGGTTCCGCCCAGTGCCACCAGCGCATCACGCGCTTCTTCAAGGACATATTCCTCGCTGATGGTGGGTACGAAGTTCAGCAGCGCTTCCAGTCCCCCCTCCGGCTTGCGCACTGCCAGCAGGCGAACGGCAGCGGTGATCAATTCCGGGGTGAGCGAGGTGCTGATGATAGTGACCAGGTTCTCGGCGCGACGCGCCACTTCCAGGTCGGGATCCCTGCGCGCTTTTTCCAGCAAGGGAAGAGCAGGCGGACCGATCTTCAACAGTTCCTCCGAGGCTTTTTCGCGAACCGCAAACCTCTGCGCGCCGAGCTTTTTCACCAGGGCCGCCACATCGGCTTGCAAGCCGGCGTCCGGGGTGCGGCGCTTGAAGAAGTCGATCAAGGAGGGCCCATCGGTGGCGAGGCTGGCCCGGTGGAGGAGTTCCTCGTCAGCCTTCACCCGGGCGGGATCTGCCGAGAGAACCCGGGGCGAAAGGAGCAGCAAGACACCCAGGCTGGTGCAGAAGGAACGCAAGAACATGGCAGTGTTTCTCCTCGCGGTGCGTCAATGGGGTATCCGCTGGCCGTTCTCCCTCAATGGCGCCAGGCGCGCGTCACGCGGGTGTCGGTCCGATATTCCCAGACCTCCTTGCCGCGAGCATCGAGTTCCACCGCGCGATGTTGACTGAAGGTGGTGACCAGCGTATGTCCATCAGGGAGGCGGATCGCATTGATGGGTTCCACCACCGTGGCTTCCCAGACCTTCTTTCCCTGGCGATTCAGTTCGACGACCCGATTATTTTCCTTCTCGGGGATGAGGATATTCCCGTTGGGGAGTATCTCGATCCGCCCCCCAGAGGAGAAGAGGTTGACGGCAAAGCCACGAAGTTCCTTCCCCGTGCGATCGATCACCGAGAAACGAACCCCACCCAACTGAGTAATGCAGGCGATGTCACCATTGGGCAGACGGGTGGCCTTCATCACCCGGCCGCGCCCCGGCGGAGTGAAGGTCGCCACCTCGCGCCCTTCCTTGTTCACCTCAAGCATCTGATAGGGGGTGGCGATGAAGGTGTTGCCATTGAGGAGTCGTTGCGCAACTAGGGGCTGTTCCACCTTCTTTTCCCAGACCACTTCCCCCTTGAGGTTGCGTTCGGTTACCCGGCTCGCACCATGCTCCGCCACCAGCACGCGATCTCCGGGGAGCAACTGGGCATCGAGAGGGAACATCACCCCGCCAATCTCCCAGCGGGGTTTCTTCTGCGCATCCAGATCGACCAGTTTATTGGCATCGAGCAGGACCACAAACGTATGCCCTTCGAGTTTGGGGACAGCAGTCAGCCGCGCGAGGTCAAGGTGGTCGCCCTCCTCCTTGTACCATTTGTCCCAGGCTTCGCGGTATTTGCGTCTCCCCTCCGCATCATTGGCGAGTACCAGGCTGGGAGCCTTCTCCAGCGCCAGCCGATAAAGAACATCTTCAATATCGCCAATATCAGTCGCGGGGAGTTTGTCGAGCAGCGCGATCAGCGGCGGCAGAGCGTCTTTCTCGCCGGCGCGCACCAGGGCCAGCGCGACTTCCAGGCGAACGTGCGCATCGCTATCCTGAAGCAATTTGCGAACAGCGGGGCGTGCCTCGGCGGCCTTCCCGCGCACCAGGGCCACCGCTGCAAACCGACGACGGAGCGCATTCTCGTTGGTCAGGGCAGCCAGCAAGGCGGGGGCGGGTTTGCTGTCCAGCAGCGCCAGCTGCGTCAGTGCGTTCTGGATCGCTTCTTTCACTTCCTCCGACTCACTGGCGGGGAGGTAATCCAGAAGGAGTTCCGCCGTCCCCGCTGGTTTGCGCACGGCCAGCAAGCGCATCACTGCGGCAAGCACACTGGCCGAGGAACCATCCTCGATGCGAGCCAGGCACGCCTCGGCGCGGCGCACCACCTCGATATCGGAACTGCCGCGCGCCTGTTGTAACTGAGGGATGGCCTTGGCGCCGATGGCAGCCAGTTGGGCGCTGGCTTTCTCACGAACCTCGAAATCATCGTCCCCGAGTTGCTTGATCAGTTGCTTGATGCGGGTGGTATCTGTCTCCGTCAGGGTCTGATTTTTCACATAGGCGAGCAGGCTCGGACCGTCGGTGGCGACCCCAGCCTGTTTCAGCACCTTCTCGTCCTCCGTGGCGTTGTCCGCCCCGGTGAGAAACAATCCACTACTGAGCAAAACGAGGATGCCGAGCCCCCAGAGGGATAGTCCGCGACGCATGATGGATAACCCTCGTACAAAGAAACCATCGGGCTGGGCGGCAGCGATCGAATGGCGATCTACCGTCGATGAATCCGCTGCGGCTGGACCGTGAGTGTCTGCTTCCAGACTTCCTTCCCCTTCGGATCAAGTTCAACCACCTGATTGGGAGAGTAACTCGCCACCAGGGTGTTGCCGCTGGGCAAACGCTGCACGTCGAGAGGTCGCACCACCGAGGCTTGCCAGACCTGCTGGCCGTTCCCATCGACCTCGTAAATGTGGTTTTGATGTTGCACCGGATAGAGCACATTCCCGTTGGACAGGACATCGATTCCGTAGTTGGACGAGCCGCTGTACCGGTAGCTCTTCACTTCTTTCCCGCTTGCATCCAGCCGATAGATGATCCCCGAACTGGTGACACAGACGATGTGGCCATCGCGGGTGCGCATCGCGTTCATGATGTCGCTATTGGGCCGGTTGTGGAGAAAGACCTGCCGTCCCTGGCGATTGTAGATCACCACCTGGTTATTCCCGACCACCAGGACATTATTGTTGGGTAGTTTCTGGACCCCAATGGGGTAGATATTCTGCCCCAGGTCAACACGCCACAGCACATTTCCCTTGAAATCACGTTCGGTGAGCTGGCGCGTGTTCGCCTCGACGATCAGCACACGATTGCTCCCACTCACCACGGCATCGAGCGGACCGTTCAGACCATTGATCTGCCAGCGAACCTTTCCATCCAGGCCAATTTCCTGTACCTGGTTGAAGCTGGTGCTGACAACCAGGGTGTAGCCAAGGTAGCGACTGCGATTTTGCTGGATCCGTGGCAACGCCATGGCGACTTTTTCGCCATTTTCTTTCCACCAGGCGGCCCAGATCTCACCGCGTTTTTTGCGAGCCGCTTCATCGGTTCCGCCAGGGAGCGTGGGTGGGGTGCGTGCCAGCTGGGCGAGGAATTCTTCTGCGTGAGCGGATTCTTCCGAGGGAAGCTCGGCGAGCAGGTTGATCAGGACCGGCACGGCGGTGCGATCCTGATGCCGGGCGAGAGCCAGCGCGACCTGCGCTCGGACGGACAGCACGGGGTCATTGAGCAACTTGTGGAGTTCGTCGCGGTGTTTACCCAGGTCGGCGGCGAGCGCCTCGGCAGCCGCCGCTCGACGGATCGGGAGCTTGTCCTTCAGAGCAGCGAGCAAGGCCGGGTCACACTTCCCCTCCTTGAACGCGTTCACATTCAACGCGTGCTGGATCTCAAGAATGGTCGATTCGTCTTCTGCGAAGGGGAGGAAACGCAACAGGACTTCCACGGCACCGGCAGGACGACGATAGGCCACCAGCCGCGGGTAGACAATCGAGAGCGGCCCCGCCTGGTTCTTTTCAATTGTTTCCAGACAGCGTCGCGCGCGATCACGCACCTCGGGATCCTCGTCGCCCTTGAGGGCCTTGCGCAGGAGGGGCAGGACCATCACCCCCATCGTTTTCAGAGTCTTCTCGGAGCTTTCGCGTCGTTCAAAATCGTCGGCACCGAGATCGGCGATCAGCTGCGCACTCTTGAGCCGATCCTCCTCGCTCATGGTCCGCTTACGGAACTCATCCAGCAGCGTGTTGGGCTGCTCGCTTGCCATCCACCAGTGCGCCCACGCATCCCGCGCTTTCTGGCGTGACGAATCATCTCCGCGCAGGGAGACCGCCGGCGCCTGTTCTCCTGCAAGGTTGCCGAGAAATTCCTCTGCCTTGCGTGCCTGTTCCTCGGGGAGTTCTGCCAGCAAGAGGATCAGGGTGGAGATGGCCTTGGGATCCTTCACCTGCGCCAGGGCCAGGGCAGCCTGCAAGCGCACAATCGGCTTGGGATCAAGCATCAACTTGCCAAGGAGCGCGCGCGGTTCGATGATCCCGCTGGCGCAGAGGACCTCGACGGCGGTCGCTCGTTTCAGGGCGCTGGAATCCTGCAGTGCCTGGAGCAGAGCCGGGTTGGGTTTTTCGTTCCTGTCGTAGGCCAGATCGGTCAACGTATTCAGGATTTCCGTTCGGGTGTCGTCGTCCTCGACAAACGGCAGATAATCAAGCAAGGCATCCACTGTCCCCTCGGGGCGACGCTCCCCCAGCAGGCGCACGGCATTGACCGAGATTTGCCTGGCCTCTTCCCCTTCCACCGCCTGAAGACAGCGCCGAGCGGCCCTGGCAAGAGTCATGGCGTCGGGATCGCTGCTGGCCAGACGAAGAGCAGGGATGGCCACTGGCCCCAGGGAAATCAATTCGCCCATCGCCTTTCGCCGGGCCTCTGCCGAGGGATTGCCCAGCTCTTTCACCAGGGCACTGATCGTGGCGGAGGGCACAAAGGAGCGCGAGCGTTGCTTGAATAAGGCGAGGAGAGAGGGACCATCCGTGTTCAGACCAAGCGCCTGCAACTTCAGCTCGTCCCCGTTGAGGTCGTTGTCATCCGCACAGGCCGGACGAGCGCCCACCAGGAGCAGACCGGCCAGGAGAACTAACAGACGAGCACGGATCACGATGTATACTCCCGTTGCCTGACCTGGGTTGAAGGGACACCTGCTCGCGTTCGAAGCCCCCTCCGACGGTGGAAAGGGCGAATGGCTTCCGAACGGCTGGAGGGAGGGCTTAGCGCCGACTCGCCTTCCACGGGCGGAGATTGGGATCCTTGAATTCGCGAACCACCTTACCGGCCCGATCAATTTCAACAATTTTCATCTGGTTCGTCACAGTCACCAGCACGTTGCCGTTGGGCAGCTTGTTGGCCAGGTTGGGCCAGGTGACGGTCGCTTCCCAGATCACCTTGCCGTCGTTGTCCAGTTCCTTGACCTTGTTGGCGCTGTATTCGCTGAGGAGCACATTGCCATTCTCCAGGACATTCATGTAGCGGCTGCCCCCCGTCGGATCCAGCGGTAAACGCCACGTCTTCAGCTGTTTCCCGGTACGATCCAGACGAATGTAATTCCAGTTACTGTTGACGAAGGCAAAGCCGCCATCGCGCAGCCTTGATGCCGCATAGAGATAGTCTTGCATCCGATTGATGGTGACGACATCCTTGCCATTGCGATCGACCTCGAACAGTTGATTGCGATTGGAGATAAAAGTGTTGCCGTTCCGGAGGCGCTGCACCACAAAGGGTTGATTGACCTGTTTCTGCCAGATCATCTTGCCCTTGAAGTCGCGTTCGCTGACGCGGTTGAAATTCTGCTCAGCGATCAGCACGCGATCCCCGGAGACCACCTGGGCATCCATGGGATAGTTGAGCTGGTTGATCTCCCAGCGCGGTTTGCCATTCGGGTCCAGTTCCAGCACTCGGCCCATGCCGGTGCGATTGTTGTATTGCTCGACCACCAGGGTGTAACCGAGAAGGCGGTTGCCCGGGGCGAGCTTCACCAGTTCCACCTTGTCGCCATTGGTCTTCCACCACTCGGCCCAGACCTCGCGTGCTTTTTTGCGTGCTGCCTCCTCGGTGCCCAGAGTGACGGTGGGTTTCTTTTCGGCGGCCACGCGGGCGAGATAATCCTCGATCTGCCAGAGTTGATCCACCGGGCCATCGGCAAGCAAATCAATGAGGACGGGGACCGCTTCCCGATCGCCCGCGCTCGCCAGCCCCAGCGCCGCCTTGAGACGCACGTCGCCATCGCTCTCCTTCAGCAACTTGCGGATCGTCTCACGTTCGCTGGTGACAGCAGCCAGGGCCTCGATCGCGGCCAGACGGCGCACCTTGAGCGGATCGTGCAGAGCCTTGACCAGGGCGGGGTCGGGCTTCCCGTCCTGGAGGGCCAGCGCCGGCAAACAGTGAAGAATGTCGTCGCTGAGTTCCTCGCTATCAGCAAAGGGGAGATAGGCGAGCATGGCCTCGGCGGCACCAGCCGGTTTGCGCAGGGCCAGCAATTTGATGGCGGTCACCGAGAGCGGGCCGGGATCTTCCGATTCCAGAGTTTGAAGACATTTCGTTGCTGCCTCGCTCAACTTGGCGTTCGCATCCTGCTGAGCACGCCGCAGCACGGGGATCGCCTTCTTCCCGAACTTGATGATCGCGACCGACGCCGCCTGACGTTCCTCGGCCTTGTCGGAAGTGAGTTGCTTCAAGAGCTCCACCAATTTGTGGCGGTCCGGTTCGCTCACGGTGCGATCCTTCAATTCCTCAAGCAAACTGGGGCCCTCGGTGGCTTTCCACCACGCCAGCCACACTTCCCGGCGCAGGCGCTGATTGAAGCGATCGTTCCCCTTGGGCAGAACCACCGCCCAGTCCCCCGCCAGATCGAGGAGAAAATCTTCGCCCGCCTGGCGTTGCGCCGGGGGGAGTTCCGCGAGCAGTTCGATGAGAACGGGGAGGGCGAAGCCTTCTTGTTGGCGTGCCAACCCCAGCGCTGCTTCAAAGCGAACCGTGGGTTTGGGGTCCTTGAGCAAGGCAACCACTGCTTTGCGTTGCTCGGCATTCCCTACCTGACAGAGAATGCGCGCGGCAAAGGCACGGCGTGCCGGAGATTCATCCTTGAGAGCCTGGAGGATCGCCTTGTCGATCTCCCCCTTGACAACAGCCACCTCGAACAGAGCCCCTTCGAGTTCGCGCGTGACATCCTCGCGGTCCTCGGCGAAGGGGACGAAGCCCAGCAGCGCTTCCGCGGCTCCGGCAGGGTGGTGATGGACCAGCAAGCGCGCCGCAGCCAGAGCGACTGCGCTTCCGGATTCGCCCTCGATTGCCTGTAGACACTTCTTGGCGCGGGCGGCCAGGTTGGCATCCTCCAAGCTATTCATCGTTCGCCGCAACGAGGGCACGGCGGGATGGCCGATCTTGACCAGTTCCTCGATCGCCTTGTTATGCGTTTCGGGCGCCTTGTCTGAGAGCTGTTTGAGAGCCTCGTTCACCTTGCTCTCTTCCACATTTTGCTGGGCCCGTTTGTGGAAGAAATCGAGCAGGGATTCGCTGGAGGTCGACAGGGGAATCGCCTTGAGCATCTGCTCATCGGCAGCAACCTCGCCACTGGTGCGCGGCGGCGAGGAAGGCTGAGCGGCCGCCCATGCGGGCAAGAAACTGAACAGCACCGCTGTCAGGACAGTACGTGGCATGGAGCGGACTCCTGATCGAGGCAGTAAACCCTGGGAGTATCAAGAGATCATGATAGCCCACCCGGGGACCTGAGCAAACGATATTTCTTGTAACATTTCCCGCACGATTCCCGATCTTCTCTCGTCGGCAGCACCTGGGTCAGGGTGTGCCGACGCGAGACGATTCCCCACCCCTGCCCTGACCGGGAACCCCCTGGTTCGGACAGCCTCTTGCGAGTCGCTCGCGGACGGGTACACTGGGGCGCAGATGTCTGGTCCGACACCCACGAGGAATCCAATGCGCTGTACGTCACTCCTGGCCGCTTTTGTTCTGCACACCTGCCTCCTCTCCCCCCTCTTCGCTGGCGAAAACTGGCCCGAGTTCCGTGGTCCGACCGGCGATGGGCACAGCGATGCACGCGATCTCCCCACGAAATGGAGCGAAAAAGAGAATGTCCGCTGGAAGACGGCGATTCATGGCAAAGGCTGGTCCTCCCCGGTCATCTGGGAGCGTCAGATCTGGTTGACGACGGCCCCCACCGACGGCAAGGAACTTTACGCAGTCTGTGTGGATCGGGATTCTGGCAAGATGCTCCACGACATCAAGGTGTTCGACGTTCCCAAGCCGGCGTTCTGCCATGCCTTTAATAGCTACGCCTCGCCGACTCCGGCGATTGAGGCCGGGCGCGTCTACGTCCACTTTGGCAGCGCGGGAACCGCGTGTGTGGACACCGCCACCGGGAAGGTCCTCTGGGAGCGGCGCGATCTCCCCTGCGATCACTGGCGCGGAGCGGGGTCGTCGCCCATTCTGTACGGCGACCTGCTGATTCTCACCTTCGATGGGTACGACTACCAGTATCTGGTCGCGCTGAACAAGAAAGACGGCAAGACCGTCTGGAAGAAGGATCGCGACATCGATTACCACATGGCTGATGGCGACCTCAAGAAGGCGTATGCCACCCCGCGCGTGGTCGAGGTGGAAGGCAAACCGCAGATGATTTGTCCCTCAGCCGAGGCCACCGTCGCCTACAATCCTCTCACTGGCGAGGAGATCTGGCGCGTGATCCATGGGGGCATGAATGCTTCCGCTCGCCCGGTGATCGCCCAGGGACATGTTTATCTGACCAGCGGGCACACCGGACGTTTGCTCTCGGTGCGCCTGGGTGGAAAAGGGAACATCACCAAGAGCCACGTGGACTGGATTTACACCAAGACCGTCCCAAGCCGTCCTTCGCTCTTGCAGGCCGGCGACTATCTCTTCATGGTCAGCGACAAGGGTTTTGCCAGCTGCGTGGAGGCCCGGACCGGCACCGAGATCAAGAAACTGCGTCTGAATGGCGATTTCTCGGCCTCGCCGCTTTACGCCGAGGGGCGGATTTATTGCTTCAGCCAGGACGGTCCGGGCTATGTGCTTGAAGCAAATCGCAATCTCACCCTCCTGGCGACCAATGAGCTGTCCGCTGGGTGCATGGCCTCTCCCGCCGTTGCGGGGAAGGCGCTTTATGTCCGCACCAAGACCCATCTCTACCGTCTGGAGAAGTAACCCTACCCCCTTTTCAGGACCTTGTTTCGGCCGGGAGAGAAGCCCCTCCCAGCCCGACCAGGAGTGTTCTCATTATGCGATCGCGATTTCTTGGGTTGCTCGCCACCAGTCTCTGCCTCACTGCCACAGGGATGTCAGCGCGGGCGGGCTCCTACCTCGAAGTCACCTATCCGCCCTCGATGAACAAGGGCGAACTCTCCCTGGGAGTGACTTATACTCTGTGGATCCCCGAGAAGGTGACGAAGCTCCGGGGGATCATTGTGCATCAACATGGGTGTGGGAGCGGCGCCTGCAAGGGTGGGGCCACGGCAGCCTATGATCTGCACTGGCAAGCTCTTGCGCGGAAGTGGGACTGTGCCTTACTCGGACCGTCCTACCACCAGGACGACAAGCAAAATTGTCGGCTGTGGTGCGATCCCCGCAATGGGTCGCACAAAACCTTTCTCCGGGCCATCAGCGAATTCGCGGAGAAGTCCAAACATCCCGAGTTGGAGACCGTCCCCTGGTGTTTGTGGGGACACTCGGGGGGAGGCTTCTGGGCCAGTCTGATGCAGACGCTGTACCCGGAGAGGATCGTCGCCATCTGGTTCCGCTCGGGAACCGCGTTCAGCAGCTGGGAAAAGGGCGAGATTCCCAAGCCGACCATTCCCGAGTCGGCCTACGGTATCCCCATGATGTGCAATCCCGGCGCGAAGGAGAATGGCGACAAGCGCTTCAACGGCGCCTGGACAGGATCGATGGCAATGTTCAAGGCTTACCGCGCCCGGGGAGCACCAATCGGCTTTGCCCCCGATCCACGCACAGCTCACGAATGCGGCGATTCACGCTACCTGGCGATCCCCTTCTTCGATGCCTGTCTCGCACTGCGCTTGCCCGAGGTGGGCAGTGCCACTCAGAAGCTCAAAGCGCTCAACACGAAGGCAGGTTACCTCGCTCCGCTCCTGGGTGACAGAGCCATGGCAGCGGCGTCCTATCGCGAAAAACCCGAGGAAGCGGTGTGGCTCCCCACCGCGGCCGTCGCGCACGCCTGGGAGGAATATGTCAAGACGGGGGCCACCCCGGATAACACACCCCCCTCCCCTGCGTTCAACGTCAAGGCGACGACGAGGCCAGACAGGACGATCGAGATCACCTGGGATGCGCACGCGGATTTCGAGAGCGGAATCAAGGGCTTTATCGTTCAGCGCGAGGGGAAGGAGCTGGCGCAGCTGCCGGAGAAGCCCGTGGGCCGCTTTGGCCGCCCGCTCTTTCAGGTAATGTCCTATCACGATACCCCGGAGAAACCACTTCCGGTGATGCGTTTTCTGGATAGCAAACCGGCCCCAGGCGCCAAATACCAGGTAATTGTCGTCAACGGTGTGGGCAAGCGGTCCGAGCCTGCCACTGCCACACCCGTACCGTGAGTGACACCCGAGCACGTCGCGCTGGTGAGATCGCTGTCGCACCAGCGCGATTGTTTCACACGGTCAGCTGAGCACTTCCTGCAGATGTGACTTCGATGCGTCGGCGACTTCCTGGTGCAAGGAACGACCGTGCGAATCCATGGTCACCACGGCGGGGAATTCCTTGACCTCCATGACCCAGACCGCCTCGGGACTGCCGAACTGTTTGAGGTAGACCGCAGGCACGCCGGTAACACACCTGGCATAGATCTGAGCGGCTCCCCCGATCGCATGGAGATAAACACACCCCTGTTCGGCACACGCCTGTAGCGTTTTGGGTCCCATGCCGCCCTTGCCGATGACCGCCTTGATCCCAAAACGCTTGATGACCTCGGCCTGGTACGGTTCCTCGCGAATGGAGGTTGTCGGACCCGCTGCCATCACCCGATAGCCACTCTCTTCCTCAAGCACCACGGGTCCGCAATGATAGATCACTCCGTTGCGGATAACCTCCAGGTCGCCCCCCTTGTGCAAGTACTTGTGCACCTCGTCGCGCCCGGTGAAAACCGTTCCACTGAGAAGTACCATGTCGCCCGCCTTGAGTTGACGCACTGCCTCCTCGGTCAGCGGGGTCTGCAAAGGAATGGCGTTCGCGCCCCGAGTTCCGAGCCCAATCAGAGCCTCCCCCTGGGTGTAGTCGCGATCGAACTCTCCGGGGGACTGATACAGCCAGTTCTGCACGTTGCCCTCGGGATCGAGCACGACTCCACGTCGACGAAAGGCCCAGCACATGTACGCGATGCTGACAAAGTACGAGGCGGGCAGCCGATTCCGGGCGCCGATCTTGCAGCTGCCAACGGTGAGATTGCCGCCAAATCCCATCGGGCCGATGTTCAGTTGATTGGCATCATGGAGGATGCGCGCCTCCAGGGTCGCCAACTCGGGAACCGGATTGGTATCGTCGAGGGTGCGGAGCAGCTGTTCCTTGGCATGCTCGTAGCCAGTGGCGCGATCGCCTCCGATGCACACGCCGAGAAACCCCGGACCACACCCTTTCCCCTGCGCCTGCCAGATCGCATCGAGCACGCAGGCGCGTACCCCTTCCAGATCACGATCACAGCGTTTACCATTCAGGGTGACGGGGAGCGAATACTGCGCGCTCATGTTCTCGCACCCGCCCCCCTTGAGGATCAAACGCACCTCCACAGTATCCTTGTGGTGCTGATGCCAGTGAAAGACGGGACTGCCCGCGCCCAGATTGTTTCCCGTGTTCCGCCCCGTGACGCTATCGACCGAGTTTTGCCGCAAATAGCCCTTCTCCGTCGCTTCCGCCACGGCGTCGCAACAGATATCCTGCAATTCCAGCTGGTCGAACCCAATCGGCGTTTTGACGTAGAAGGTAATGGTGCCGGTGTCTTGACAGATGGGGGCACTGAATCGTTTGGCGAGGCCGATGTTCTGGCTCACCAGTTCCAGCGCGAGATCAGCCTTTGATTCGCTCTGTTCCAGCGCGCGTTTCAACTCCAACACCTGGTTGATATCGGGCGGTAAATAGGCGGAGGTGCGCCGGATGAGTTCTAGGATTTGAGCATGGAACTTGCCGGGAGTCATGGTGCGGATCCTCAGGGGTGCAATATCGCTTTTGCTATGGTAGATCTTCTCAGACGCACCAACAAGGAACCCCCTGGCGGCAAATTGATCCTTGAGCTTACCACCCAATCGCTTTAGACTTGAGCCTCGCTCGTATTGTGTCCTCGGGAGATGTCCATGCCCCTGCCGTATTCCCTCTTCGCGCGACTGGGTTTCCTCTGCCTGTTGCTCCTGGCGGCGCCGGTCCAGTCCCGAGAGGCCACACCTCTGGAGTTCCACGTCACCTTCGACAAAAGCGTGAGCGATAAACCCTTCACTGGAAGGGTTTACGTCATGTTAAGCAGCAAGAATAACGAGCCGATGCGTGGGCCGAACTGGTTCAATCCCGAACCCTTCTTCGCCCTCGATGTCAAGAACTGGAAGCCCGGCACGGTGGCAATTGTCTCGGCCAGCGCTCTCGCCTGCCCCCAGCCCCTGCCGCAGCTGAAGAAGGGGAAGTATCACGTTCAGGCACTCATCGATTTCAACCAGGGCGATCGTCGCTTCAACTTCGCTCCTGGCAACGGGTACAGCAAGGCGAAACAACTTGATCTCGATGCGGCGAACAGTGGCCCCGTCTTTCTCACCATCGATCAGGTGGTGCCCAAACGGGAATTCAAGGAGAGCGAGCGGGTGAAGCTCGTGGAAATCCCCAGCAAATTGCTCAGCAGTTTCCAGGGCAAGCCCACGATGATGCGCGCCGCGGTCGTCCTTCCGGAGTCATTCAAGACGCAGCCGACTCGACACTACCCCATCCTTTATGAAATCCCTGGGTTTGGCGGAAATCATGAAGCAGCCGCCAACATCCATAAGCAACGCAACCCAACTCGGCTGGACGGCGTGGACTTCCTTTACGTTCTGCTCGATCCCAATTGTTCGCTCGGCCATCATGTGTTCGCCGATTCGGCCAACAATGGTCCCTGGGGAAAAGCGCTCACCGAGGAGTTGATCCCGCATATCGAGAAGGAATATCGCGCCCTGGGCAAACCCGAAGCGCGCCTGGTGGCAGGACATTCCTCGGGGGGCTGGAGCAGTTTATGGCTCCAGATCACCTATCCCGATTTCTTCGGAGGTTGCTGGTCTACTGCGCCTGATCCGGTCGATTTCCGCGATTTTCAACGCATTAACCTCTATCAGCGCGGGACCAATTTTTTCACCGACGAGAAGGGCCAACCGCGACCGATTGCTCGCCGCCAGGGGAAGGTGCTCACCCACTTCAAGCCCTTCTCAGACATGGAGGTCGTGATGGGGCATGGCGGACAGCTGGAATCCTTCGAGGCGGTCTTCAGCCCGCGCGGCAAGGATGGTAAACCCCGAAAACTCTGGGATCGCAAGACCGGTGCGATCGATCTGGAAGTCGCTCGCGCCTGGGAAGCCTACGACATTCGCCTGATCCTGGAACGCAACTGGAAGATACTTGGGCCGAAACTGCGCGGCAAGATTCACGTGTACATGGGCGATCAGGACACTTTCTATCTCGATGGAGCCACCCGCCTCCTGCGTGACTCCCTCAAACGGCTGGAGAGCGATGCGGTGGTCGAGCTTTTTCCTGACCGCGATCACGGCTCCCTGATGGACAAGAAAATGTTTGAACGAGTGTACAAGGAGATGGCCAGTACCGCCCGGCAGGCTCAGGCACGGAGGAATTAATGGGCGGAACCACGTCAGGGGCGCGCCGCACGAGAACCCCTTGATCCCCGCGCGGCCAGCACACTCAGGCGGTTGTCCTCGGGCGCTCCCCTGACGCGGAGGTTCAACTTGAGGCAACCGTCGTGCGCAGACCGACCGCCACCCCGTTCAGCACCGAGGCAATGCGCACCGACTCGTGCACATGCTCTTCCGAAAGCCCTCCCTTGAGGATGCTGGCCTCGTGGGTTTTGATGCACATTTCGCACCCCGCGAGGACGGCGACCGCCATGCTAAAGAGTTCAAAGGTCGGCTTGTCGGTCCTGGGCGAGGCCATCCACTGCATGCGCAGCCGGGCCGGGCGCTGACTGTAAGTTTCTTTCCCCACCAGGTGCCGAAAGCGATAGTAAACAGTGTTCATCCCCATCAGGGTGGCAGCGGCCTGGGCGTCCTCGATCGCCTCCGCGCGCAATCCGGCGGCTCGGGCATCGGTGAGGACCGCTTCCAGCAAGGCAGGATGCCCGATGTAGAAAGCAGAGGTGAGTGCCACCCCCCAGGTCTGTTCCGAACTGAGCGTTTCGTTGGTCAGCACACTGCCGAGATTGAGCTTGACATCCCGCGCTGGTGCGGGAAGAAGTTCCTTGAGCGCTTCCAGATTCATGGGACTAGACATCGCCATCCTCCTGAAATGTCTGTGCGGCAATGGAGGAGCGCAGACGCCCGAGTACAACACCCAGGCGTCTCGTTCGCATCGAAGAGGTGTTTCTGCGGCCGAACACCGCGTCTGGGCGAGAATCACACTTTCAGGTGGGCATCTCCCGGCTTCCAGTTGCACGGGCACAATTCATCGGACTGGATGGCGTCGAGAACCCGCAAGGTTTCCGCCACACTGCGGCCGACGTTGAGATTGCACACGTTCGCCCACTGGATGACCCCGTTGGGATCGACGATGAACGTCGCGCGCAGGCAGACGTTGGCGGCGGGATCAATGATGCCCAGATCGGCAGCGAGTTTCTGCGCTGCGATGAGGGGATAGGGCAAACTCTTTAGATCGGGGTGATTGTTGCGCCAGGCGAGGTGGCAGTATTCGTTGTCCGTGCTGCCGCCAATCAACTCCGCGCCCCGTTCGCGGAATTCCTTCACCTTCTTACCGAACTCCACCAACTCCGTCGGGCAGACGAAGGTGAAGTCCTTGGGATAGAAGAGATAGACCTGCCATTTCCCGGCAAACGTCTTGTTTGTCAGCTCTTTCATGTCGGTCTTGTCGTTGCCGACACAAGCCTGCACACGAAATTCAGGGAAGTGATTGCCGACGGTAAGCATGAGTCCTTCTCGCTGATGGGGAATGAGGGTTCAACAGGCGATCGATCCGCCTGGGGGTTAGTGCAACCATCCATCCCCATTCTAGGAGGGGGTCCCTGCGAAGTCGACGGGTCAGAAGCGCCGTTGCCGCTGCAGCAGATATTCCATCAGCGCTTTGTCGAAGCTAATGCTGGTGTCGATGGGAACGTAATCGATGCCGGCGCGAAAACAATCGTTGCGGTAGGATTCCTGAAATTCCTTGATCGCCTGCAGATACTCGCCCCGCATTCCCTGGGCGTCAATGGTGAGACGATCGGGGGCTTCCACATCCTCGAACTCGATCAGCCCTTCAAAGGGGAAGTGGACCTCTGCCTCGTCCAGAATGTGGAACAGGATCACCTCGTGGCCGCGATGACGCAGATGGTAGAGGCTCTCCAGCACCGGGGCGGGATCGGTGAGCAGGTCGCTGAAGATCATCACCAGGCTCTTGCTTCGCATCATCGACACAAACTGATGCAGACACGCGGCGATATCCGTCTGCCCGGTGGGTTTCAGATTGCTCAGCACCGAGAGCATCGTTCCCAGTTGAGTCCGTTTGCTCCGCGGGGGAAGGCAGGCCTGGATGCGCGTATCGAAGGTGACCAGCCCCACGGGGTCCTGCTGATGGATCATCAGATAGCCCAGCGCCGCCGCCAGGCAAATGCCATAATCGAACTTGGTCAACTCCTGGCGATAGGTGTACCCCATCGAGGCGCTGAGATCCATCACCAGATAGCCGGTGACATTGGTTTCCGCCTGGAATTTCTTGATGTAGTATTTGTCGGTCTTGGCATACACGCCCCAGTCCAGATCCTTGAGATCGTCGCCGGGGACATATTTGCGGTGTTCGGAGAACTCGACCGAGAAGCCATGAAAGGGGCTGGCGTGCAACCCGGCCAGAAAGCCTTCCACGATAAACTTGGCGCGCAAATCCAGCCGAGCGACGTTGCGGATCACCTCGGGTCGGAGATACTTCTCTGGGGTGCTCATGACATCATTGTACCACCCCTGGTTCTCACCGGGCAGCGCAGACGGCAAGAGCGCTCACTGGTCATCGATGCGCAGATCATTTTCACTTACCAGAACAAAGCCCCGGCGAACCAGGGTGCTCGCGGCCGATTCGATATCCTCCACATGGAGAGCGACGGTGGCTCCCCCCATCGGTCCAATCCAGAGTGGATAGGCGTAGTTGATATTGCTCTCGGTTTCCAGCAGCGCCTTGCAGATCTGAAGTAAGGGTTGGGCTCCGGTCGGTAATTGCACCACCAGCAAATCGCTCTCGGTGAAGGAGAGCTTGGCCTGCTTCAACGTCTCGTAGGCGCGTTCGGGATCAGCCAGAACCAGACGGATGATGGCACAATCGGCAGTATTGACCACGCTGATGGAGACAATGCGATTATCGCTGCGCTCAAAGGGGCGCACCACATCCATCAACCCGCCGACCCGGTTGGCGACAAAGACGTTAAACTGGCGCACGCTGGGCCAGTCGCGCCCCCGTGCCGTTTCGAGGTTAACTTCTGCCCCTGAATCCTCTCCGTGACTGTGCGCCATGAGCGTCCCTTTTCCTCGATGTCCCCGGCCCTCGATCCTCTCCCCTGGAGGATTGATCAACCGTCAGTGTCCCACACCGCACGGTTGGAGTCAATTCCAGCCAGCGCGATCACTTGCGCGACTCGGCCGCCTCCCAGACACGCAGTCCGCCCGTCGCGTCCGCACTGGCCAGGAGCAATCTGTCCGCACTGAAAACGACGGACACGAGCGGGGATTCGTGTCCCTGGAGCGTAAGGAGTTCCTGTCCGGTTGCTGTCTG
This sequence comes from Planctomycetota bacterium, assembly GCA_029777335.1. Classification (GTDB taxonomy): domain Bacteria; phylum Planctomycetota; class Planctomycetia; order Gemmatales; family Gemmataceae; genus JAKOSN01. Next base: position 9,997 of record JAKOSN010000167.1, on the reverse strand, counting down.
CCACAGGCGAATCACCTTGTCCATCCCCCCCGTGACGACGGTTCGCCCGTCTGGCGCGAACCCCACCTGCGTAACTCCTCCGCCATGTCCTTCCAGCAGCAGAAAACCGCCCTGGTTCGTATCCCAGAGACGCACGGTACGGTCTGCTCCCACCGAGACCACATGCTCTGCATCGGGAGAAAGTGCCATGGCACTGACGGCTCCCTTGTGCCCCTTGAATTGTTGCAGTTCCTTCCCACTCTCGGCGTCCCATAACTTTACCAGGCCGTCGCTGCCTGCGGTGGCGATTCGTTTGCCGTCGTCATTCAACGAGATGGCGGCGATCGCACCGTTGTGAGCGTTGGTCACAATCACCTCGGCCTTGCCGGATTGGGAGTTAAACAGATGCAATCCGCCCTGGTGCGTTCCCAGCGCCAGCGTCTTGCCATCTTCGCTGAGCGCCAGGGCGGACAGCGTCTTGCCGACGATGCTGAAGGAGCGAAGTTCCCGGGGGGGTTGCCCGTCCTTGAGCGTCCACAGAGTGACCTTGCCATCCTGGTGCAGGATCGCCAGGTGGTCGGATTTGGCGGCGGCAACAACGGTCCGAACCGGAGAGGCAAGCGCAGGAAACGCACCGGCCGGTCGTCGGTCCTGGTGGCGCCAGAGCTGAATCTGTGCCTCATCAGCCACAAGCAGGGTCCGCGTGGCCCCTGAATAGGCCAGAGTAATCGCCCCGCGCCGAAGCGGCTGCCCCGTGATCGGCGGTTGAATCAGGGCGGTGGAAATCAATTCAATCGCTTTCCCCGTCCGAGCGGCGAACAGCCACGCCCCATCCTCGGAAACGGTTATCGACACCGGTCCCTTGCCATCCGCGCTCAGTGGGTGGACCAGACGTCGGCCCGTGGCAAGATCCCAGAGAGTCACCCGATTACTGTCAAGTCCTCCGGCCGCCAGCCATCTCCCATCCGGAGAAAAACAAACCTCCCGAAACGGAGCCGTGATGGCATCCGCTTCCAGCGCCCGTTCCTTCCCCGTGAGACAATCCCACAGACGCAAATTGCTCCGTCCTTCCTCTGGCGTGCTCAAGGTCGCCAGGACCGTTCCTCGGGGATCGAGATAAAAGCACTCAGGAGATCCCGAAAGAATATGGATTGGTTCTCGGGGGTTGGCCAGGGTCCACAGTTGGACGCCCCCCTCGACCTGCACGGCGAGCCTTTCTCCCAGCAAATCGAAGACCGCCTTGGTCGGCTTCTTGCGTGCCCCCTGCAATTCCAGGGCCGCCTTCCCCGTACTCGTATCGAAGAGGGTGATTGTCTCTCCGGTTGCCACCACGGCACGAGTTCGATTGGGCGAAAACGCCAGGGGAAAGCCTTCGCCAGAAAGTTTGAGCGCTGACTGTTCCTTCCCCGTGAAATCCCAGACATGCAGCCGCCCATCGCTGGGAGTGATAAACCAGAGCCAGGTGCCATCGGTGTGAACGGGGATGCCGGAGGCGCACACCTGCAAGATGGCCCCGCCCTCACTCTGCCGCAGAATCGTGGAGCGATTGAAGCGACGCTCCAGGAACCGCCGCAAACGAGCCACCAGGGTCAGATGCGGAAATCGCTCCAGGCGATCCAGGCGTCGCCCACGAGTCAACTCCGGCACACTGGCTCCGAAAACCAGGTCCTCGAGGAGGATCCGCTGCCGCAACACCCCACGCTGCAGTTCCCATTGCTCAACCGCAGCTTTCCAGCTGTTTTTCACCCCGGTGCCTGGCTCCTGCATTCGCACCACAAAGAGATCGTTCTGGTTTAACGCGACTCGTTCAATCCACCCCGAACCCGAGCCCAGCGTCCGCCGCGGAGGGATCGCAACCTGTGCTTGCAGGTATCCCCACTCGAACCCCAGCAGCGACTCCTCCCCCTGTGCCGGTTTAAGGTTATTCAACTCCTCGGCGGCCTCGTTAGCTCGGCCCGCTTCGAGTGCCTGTTGCGCCAGCTGAATCCCCACGGTGTACTCGTAACGCCGCAAGAGGCCGCGGCGATGCTGGAGGTCGTCGAGCGCCTGCTGGGCCTCGGCCGCCTCCTTTTCCGCCCTGGAAAGAGCCACGCTCGCCTCTTTGGCCCGCGCCTGGGCAACCTTGATCGCGGCCTGGGCTCGCTCTCCTGCCTGGCGGGCGAGCAAACCCTTGGCATCGGCCTCGGCAGCGCTCGTTTCGGCGAGTTGCTCCTGTTCCTCCGCCAGACGCCGCGCTGCTTCTTCCTGTCGCACCGTGGCGGACAGCAGCAGTGCCATCACCACGGGAATAAGCACTGCGGCGAGAAACGTCACTCCCGCCGCAAGACTGGCCAGTGCCAGGGTCGGCTCCTTGCGCACCCAGCGAACCACCCGTTCGCCCAGCCGAAGGCGTCGCGCTCGAATCGGTTCGCCTTCCAGCCAGCGACGCAAGTCATCCGCCAATTCCTGACAGCTGGCATAGCGCTTCTCCGGCGTCTTCGCCATCGCCTTGAGACAGATTGTCTCCAGATCATGGGGTAATTTCGGCACGATCTGTCGGGGCGAGACTGGCTCCTCGTGGAGCAACTGGCGCATCACCGTTTGCACCGACCCGCTAAACGGCAATCGTCCGCACAGCAGTTCGTAGAGCATCACCCCCAGGCTGTACTGATCGCTGGCGGCGAGCGGATCGCCTCTGGCGCCCGCGGCCTGTTCCGGGGCCATGTAGGCCGGGGTGCCGAGAATCGTGCCATCGTGAGTAACCCGATCGACATCGTCTTGCAATCGGGCCAGACCAAAATCCATCAGATACGGCCGCCCCGAGCGATCCAGCATCACGTTGGCGGGCTTGACATCGCGATGGACAATCCCCTGACGATGCGCGTAGTCGAGCGCGCTTGCCAGTTGTTGCACGATGCGGACCACGGTGCGCACGTCGAGCTGCACATCCTGCAAGGTGGCTTCCAGGGTCCGACCGTCGATGAGGCAGGCCGCGATGTAATAGCGACCTTCCTCGCAGCCCGCATCGTAGACGGGAACAATATTGGGGTGACGGAGACGGGCCGCGGTTCGGGCTTCGCGGAAGAAGCGCTCGCGCATGCCTGGCTGATCGATGCGCTGACGGTGGGCGATTTTCAGGGCGATCTCGCGATCCAGCTGGGGATCGTAGGCGCGGTGAACCGTCCCGAAGGCGCCCGCTCCCAGCTGCCCCCGGATCGTGAACCGCCCCAGGTGCGGAGGGATCATGTCAGACGAGGAAGAGCGTTTCATGGTCAGGTCCACTTCCGAGCCACAAACGAACGGAGGAGCGAGTCATGGACCAGCACGCCCGGGGGAAGCGCACGCTCTCCCCCCTGTTTCAACGAGCCACGCGAGCACCACGAAACCCTGGCAGAACAGACTCTCACTCGTTCACCAACTGGAGCAGGCGTAACCCCACTCCCTTGTAAGCGACCAGCACCCGCTTCTGGTCGTCGCTGAAACAGAGCGCACAGACCATTGCCTTATCGATCGTGGGGATCCGCACACAGGGAACCATGGTGGCAAGATCCCACAGTGTCACCGTTTGATCCGCACTCACCGTCAACAGCATTTTCCCATCGCGACTCAGCTGCGGAGCGATCCGCGCAGAGAGCACGGGAAGACCGGGCGGGGTGGCGTCCTTCTTCGTCCCCAGATCCCAGATCTTCCATATCCCTTTTTCGCTGACCGACATCACACGCTTGTTATCCGGAGTAAAGAGTACCTGAAAGATCTGCTCGGTATGTCCTGGAAATTTGAAGAGTTCTCGCTGGGTGGCGAGGTTCCACACGTAAACGATCCGATCGCTCCCTCCGCTCGCGAGCATCTTGTTCCCGGAGTTGAACGCCAGCGTGTAAGTAATCCCGGGAACAAGCGCCCCTTGCATCCGCCCTGTTTCTCGCTCCTGGAGGACATTCCAGATGCGCGGAAAGGTTGATTGCTCGGCCCAGCTCAGCAGGTTGCCCTCGGGATTGACTTGCAAGGCCACAACGGGTTCCCCGGTTTTTGCCACCATCAGCAGCTCCTTGCCGCTGCTGGCATCGAGCAGACGAATGCTGGTCTCCGTGGCTGCAACCAGCCGTTTGCCGTCCGGGGTCAGCAGGAGCCGGGACCAGCGCGGAGCCGGCGGAAGTCTCAGAGAGCGCCGAATCTGTCCAGTGGCCAGATCAAGCTGTTGCATACCCTGGCGCGGGCCGACCTCCACGGTGGTGACCGCCTCGCCTTGAAGCCGCAGTTCGGCAATTTGCCCAGGGACAAACGTCTGATCCGGGGGGGTGGTGATTCGACGCTCCGCCACAACGCTCGTCGCCCACAACCGCATGGTGCCATCCGCACTCCCGGTCACCACCATCCGATCGCCTGGGCAAAATGCCACTCCAGTGACACTCCCCGTGTGGCGAACGAAGATGGCATCGGTAGTGCCAAACTTCGGCATCGACCAGAGCCGCACGGTATGGTCGTCGCTCGCTGAAACCAGGTGGAGATCATCGCGACTGAAGGCCAGGGCGTGAATGGTTCCCAGGTGTCCGCGCAGCTGGTTGTTCTGCGCGGCGGGCTCGACGGTCCAGATGCGGATCGACTGATCCTCGCTGCCACTCACCAGCAGCCCGCGTTTGACACTGGAGAATGCAAGGGCCGTGACTGGCCTGGTGTGCCCCTTGAGAGTGATCCGTTCCTTCGCCAGACGCACATCCCACAGTTTTACCGTGTTATCGCTACTGCCGGTCGCCAACGTCTTGCCATCGCCACGAAAGGCGACGGCGCGAACCGATCCCGTGTGTCCGGAGAGTGTGGCCTCCTCGCTCGCCTCTGCGACATCCCACAACTTGATGGTGTGGTCTTCACTGCCGGTAGCCAGCGTTTTGCCATCGCTGCTCAGGGCCAGGCACAGCACTGGTGCAGTATGGCCGCGTAAGACCCGGATCATCGCTCCGCTGGCGACCTCCCAGTAGCGCACGGTGCTATCCTTGCTGGCGCTGATGAGTCGTTGGCCATCCGGAGTAAAGACCAGCGCCGTGATGACATCGGTATGTCCCACAAGAGTCAGCCGCGGCTTTCCTGTGGCCAGTTCCCAGAGTTTCACCGCTTTGTCGGCTCCCGCGCTGGCGAGGTGCAGACCGATGGGAGCCACGGCGACAGCCGTCACTCCCCCCGTATGCGCAGGGAGGACCTGCGCTCCCTTGCCACAACGTCGCCAGAGCAGTTCCCAGTTCCAGTCGCGGGCATCATTCTCCTCGGGAGCATGGGTGCACGCACGTTCCAGCCAGCTGCTTGCAAGCTTCGGACGATTCTCCTCCAGGGCGGCGGTCGCCAGGCGCAGATGGCCGCGATACAGCCCCAGCCGAGCCTCCTGTTCACGCAGGCGCGATTCCTCGCGTGTCTTGATCTTCGTGGCGGCCTTGTGGTCCGCCTCCAGCTTGAGCCGCTCCACCAGCTTCGCTTTCTCGTCCGCTTCCTTCTCCGCCTTGTGCAGTTTCTCGGCGTTGAGCAACGCCTGCTGGGCGGACTCCCTGGCACGCTGCGCATTGGCCTTGGCCTCGTTCGCCTTCTCCTCGCCGCGCTGGCGTTCCAGGAGCGCCTGCGCGCGCGATTCCTGCAAACGCCCCAGGCTGGCCGTGGCGACCACTCCGACAATCACCAGACAGATCACCGTCATCGCCGAAAGCCCTGCGACGACCGGATTGCGGCGCCCCCAGCGCCAGGTGCGTTCCAGAAGCCCATGGCGACGCGCATGGATCGGTTCGCCGTCCAGCCAGCGACGCAGATCATCGGCAAGGTCCTGACAGCTGGCGTAGCGTTCCTCAGGCTTTTTTGCCATCGCCTTCAGACAGATCGTCTCGAGATCGGCGGGAACCGCCGGTTGCACCTGACGCGGGGGGGCTGGTTGCTTGTTCAGGACGTTGTAGAGAACAATGGCGGCCGGCCCGTGAAAGGGCACCTCCCCCGTGAGCAGTTCATAAAGGACCACCCCCAGGCTGTATTGGTCGCTCTCCGGGAGCGGTTCGTCTCCCTGCCCCTGCGCCTGCTCGGGCGCCATGTAGGCCGGAGTGCCAATCACCGCACCCACGTGCGTGCGCTGATCGGCGCCCTCGGCGCGGAACGCCAGGCCAAAATCCATCAGATGGGCCCGCCCCTCGGTATCCACCATGACATTGGCAGGCTTGATATCGCGGTGAACGATTCCCAGTTCGTGGGCGTGGGCCATGGCACTGGCAAGTTGCTGGACCAGTTCCGCGATCTGGCGATAGGTGAGGACCTCGGACTCCAGGACGGCAGCCAGGGTACGCCCGTGAATAAACGCCGAGGCAATGTAGTGATGGGCCCCTTCCTGGCCGGTGTCGTAGATCGGCACAATATTCGGATGCTGCAGGCGTGCCGCCGCCTTGGCCTCGCGCAAAAAGCGCTCGATGACGCGCGGTTCGTTGAGCAGATGATCCTGCGGGACCTTGAGAGCGACCTCGCGTTGCAGCTGCGAATCGAAGGCGCGAAAGACCGCGCCAAAGGCTCCCACGCCAACCTTTTCCCGGATCACAAAACGTCCCAGCTGGGTTCCCACCGTGGAACCACTGGCCGCGACCTGCTCGTGTGGATGGCTCTCGGGAAGGGTGGCGGGTGCTGACGGGAGCGTGTCGCGCGGCTGGGAAGTCTGCCCGCTGACAACCTTGAACTTGTGTTGACAGCCAGGGCAGCGAACCTGGCGACCCGCATATTCGTCCGCCACCCGGGCGATTTTCCCGCACGAGGGGCAGGACATCTGGATCTTCATAACACGCTCCTGCAGCGAAAAAACAAGAATCCAGCGTAAATGGCCCCCCGGAGTGAGTCAACCACATTTGAGAGACGCATCGGGTTCATCCCATGTTTTCAGAGCGATTGGGTGCGCGCCAGACGCACCACGGTCTCAATCACCTGGCGCAACGGGGGCGGAACCCCGGGTGAACCGGGAGTCGCCACGGCCTCCGCCACTGCCAGTGCAAGGGCTGGCTTGGACCGTGCCCGTTGTGCATGACGAATCGAGCGCGAGGCATGGGGCGAGGGCTCCCCGAGATGCCCTTTCTTGTGCTTGTCCGGTTTGGCGCGTGGGGAACGAAAAACATGCTCGTACCCGTGCCGCCACACGCAATGCTCAATGTCACGATCCTTGAGCAAGGTGATACGATCGCCCGCCTTCGCCTTGCCCAGAAAGGCACGCGCGGTATCGACATAGTTCCGCCCCGCGCGGTCGCCGTCGGCCAGCAGATGCCACTCGATCCCCAGTCCGTTCGCGAGTTTCACCAGTGGCTCGACCCCACACTGGGCAAATTCCACACAGCGAATCCCCTCGGCGGGAAAGTCGTAACCGCATTGCCGGGCCAGTTCGGGGAGCAACCAGAATTCCGTCTCCCCCTCGACGAGCAGCCAGCAGCGCGCAAAGAACGCATCGCCGCGGCGGGTGCGAACATGGTAACTGATCCGACGGGTTTCATCGAGCGTGAGCGCATCGTGCTTCATATGGAAAATACAGATCCGCTCATCCCGGCGACACATGCGCCGCAAAGATTCGAGCGCGGTAGCGGCCAGCACATCGCCCGAGTTGGTGGTGACAATCTTTTGCGCGGACAAACTCTCAATCACGCCCCAGATCGACGCCTGGAGAATGGGATGGAGGTGAATTTCCGGATCCTCGATCGCAACAATCGGATGCGCCTCCGGCACCATCTCCTGCGGACCGCGCGCCTCCAGAATCCCTCCGAGCAACATGAGCAGGCCAATGCTCTGCACCCCCGTCCCCTCCAGACGTGCGTGCAGCCGTGGACCATCCAGAGACAAACGCACCGGCACCTGGACCAGATCCTTCAGAGTCCGTCGACTCAGCCGACCGTTGACCACTCCCTCCGATTCCATGGGCGCTAACTTCAGCAATTTGCCGACAGCCTCCATCCCCTGATGAATTTCCTCTGGACTAACCGCGCTGCGTGCGGACAACAATCGCCGATAGACACGATCAATCGCTTCCTCCAGTTCGCGCCGGGAACCGTTGTTTATTCCGGACGGACCGTCGGAGATCGGCGAGGAGTGATGTTCAAGAAAATAGCGATTTGCACGCAGAATCAGACAGGGCTTCAGTCGCCGAAGTTGGTAGATGAGACGAACGTCGTTCTGCCCCGCGATCGGTTCATTGTGCAGATCAAGGAAAGTCCACGACACCTGGATGTCACTCAATCCCTGCAGGAGCGCTTCCACGCGCAGCCGCAAGCGGCGCAGGCCATCGTTGCCCGGCACCATGACGGGAAGAAACGCCTCGTGTTCGGCGGTGGTCCAGTCCGTAGCATCGCGTTCCTGAAACGTTAACTCCACCCGAATAGGCGGGGGTTCGTAGGGCAACGTCATCGCGGGGGGAAAGTGAAAATCCCCGGGACGAAAGGCAAACAACGGCTCGCTCTGACGGGGATCAAGGCAGAGATGGAGCACATCGAGAATACTGGTTTTGCCCAGATTGTTCTCGCCGATCAGGATCGTGGTTGGATCGAAGTCCAGACCAAGATGTTGAATGCCACGGAAATTCGCCAGGCGCAAATGGCTCAGATGCATCGTCTCTTCTCCCAGCCCTTGCCCAAACATAGTCCTTGCGCTGTCACCCCGCAAGCCATTCCCTGGGCGTTTGCTCGTTCTCCGTTCGTTCGCGGAGGTGCACCGACCTGTTGCGTCCGGCGCGAGAATTTGGAACGGAGAAGCAGCGCGTCAAAGCGGTGCTCCCTCGCGGAAAAGCAGGCGGTTCGCAACGATGAAACGCTTAACGAGAGTTTCATCCCTTCCTCACCGTTCATCCTCTCCTTGCCACTAAATATGTCCGTGGTGCTGGGATTCCCTCATGGTCTACATCGTCGAGGACCCGTCATGAAAAGGAAGGGTTTCACGCTGATCGAGCTGCTGGTGGTCATCGCCATCATCGCCATCCTCATCGGCCTGCTGCTCCCCGCCGTCCAGAAGGTCCGCGAGGCAGCCGCGCGCATGAGCTGCAGCAACAACCTGAAACAACTGGGCCTGGCCGCGTTCAACTTCGAGTCGTCCTACCAGAAGTTCCCCACCGGATTGCAACGCGGAACGAACGGTAACTGGACCAATCTGTTCATCGAGATGCTCCCGTTCGTGGAGCAGGATAACGTGCAGAAGAACTTCAACCGCACGACGGCGACCGGCAATTTTACCAACCCGAACTCCGCGATCGCTGCTCAACCCATCAAGCTCTTTGTGTGCCCCTCGTCGATTCTCGCTTCTGAGCCCGTGATCAGCGTGGGTTCCTCGAGCGGAACCACGTACCTTTTCGGTGCCAACAGCTACGTCGGCAATGGCGGATCGCGCCAGTATTACTACTCCAGCGCCACGATCGATGGAATGTTTTACGCCAACAGCAACGTGAAGATTGGCGATGTGATCGACGGCACGAGCAACACCTTGCTCTTCGGCGAACGCAAACATCTGGATGCCAACTTCGACTATCTGTATCCCACCTATCCGATCAAGGGTTGGAGTGGCTGGGCCTGGACCTCGAGTGCCAATTCGGTGGCAGACCATCTCGGCCACACCGCGGTGCCGATCAACTACATGATTCCGGACAGCGCCCATAGCACCGCTGGCACCTCGGCCCGTTACGCTTACACCGACGATCGCGTCTGTGCCTACGGGAGTTTTCATACCGGGGGAGCCAACTTCTGCTTTGCCGATGGCTCGGTGCGCTTCCTCCCGGATTCCACACCCCTGCTCCAGTTGCAACTGCTCGGCGCCCGCAACGATGGTCAGGTTGTCGCCCTCCCCTGATCGCACAAGCAGGTCTTTCTCCGCCCCGGGTTCGTTCGGCCACGTCCCGGGGCGATTCCTGTCGAGGAACTCAGCGACTTCCCTGGGAGCCTTCTCATGAAGACGATCGCGCGCCTCGTTTCTGGTTTGCTGATGAGTATCCTGGTTCTCGGCTGCAAGCCGGACAGACCCGCGCTGACCGAGGTGAAGGGAACCGTGACGTACAACAACCGTCCCCTGT